>JAZTXZ010000104.1:0-33722 GCA_045636685.1 Candidatus Avispirillum sp.
ATTACAGCTGACATTCTAACAATAATGTCCATTGGTTTCTCCCCCTTCTTTAAAAATCCGAAAATGAATACATATGAATGAATTTAAAAAGCCGCAAAGCTTATGCTCTGCGGCTTAAAAACTATATTTAAGATAACCATAGGGTTTGCACGGCTATCTTTACGGGATTGCCGCAGTTTTTCTTACTGATTATATTTTATCACTGGGATACTGTCGTGTCAATATCTGCGGTGTAACCTTGAACACAAAAATGAGTTTCTTCATTTAAGAAAACACCTCGATGTGTCATAAAATCAATAACCACAGTCATGGCAGGTGCCACCCTCGACCATTTCGCCACAGTGACGGCAAGGAGCATCATTTATAGGTGAATAGTGCTTGCGTGATCTAGGGTTGCCACAGTAGGGGCAGCTTATTTTGTTTTGCTCAACTTTTTCTATTTCCTCTTTTGTCATATTTCCAGTAACAAGCGTTTCAGTAGGCTCTACGTAAAGAGAATTTGTTTCGATTATTGTCTCAGGAGTTTTCACAGTTTCAGATGCTTTCGTAGCTACAGGAGGCTCAGCAGTTTCGGGGGTGTTTGTAGTTTCAGCCACATCAGAAAAATCTTGTAAAGTATATACAGTGTATTTTTCCTCATCAAGATAACCATCTATGTTTGTGGTGAAAATGTCGCTTTTTTTCTCGTATTCCAAATTAACGCTACCGTCGGCTTCTATCACTATGTTTTTAAGTTCAAAACCTACATAAGCTATATCGTGAAAATCCCCGCGGTGGAAGCGTTCATAACAAACAATTACTCGTAAACTATTTTTCGCGACTCTCATTTCGCCCTTTTTAAGGACAAATAGATAGGAGCCATAATATTCTACATCTCCATAAGTAAAAGGGTCACCGCTGTCGTCTTTAAGTTTATCAATCGTCTCGTCTATATATCTATCAGCAAGAGATTTTATTGTATCCATAGGGAGATCTTTTTTACTGGTAACATAAGTCGTAAGCCCATTTACGGTAATTGTTTTTTCTAAAACAGTTGGCACAACGTTATATTTTTCAGCAAAATAATCAACATCATTAATGCTAAGAGTAATTACTTCGCCGTTGCTGAGATTAAATTTTTTAGAAACGGTGATTCCGTGCAAGTCTGCCAACAGGTCGGGTGAAACAAGCTCAACGATTGCGTCACCGTCGCCGGAAACACCCTCAAACGAGACATTTATTTCTTCAAATATGTCTACCTTTTCCACCTCTGTAAGGCCGGAAACAATATATATATTTGAGGCCGCCTTTACTTTTTTACTAACAGAATCGGTTACAGTGAACTTTATTTCAATTTCGTCTCCGTTTGAAAGACCCTCTTTGGGGCTCACCTCATAATCGATGCCTTCCTCGTAGATATCATATTTCTTATACCATGCAACGCTTTCTTCACCCAAAAAAGCATTTGAATCATCCCCAATGTCGGGTTCTTCACCTAAAATTTCCGTAATAAGACCTGACGAGTCGAAACGAACATTGACTGTTCCATTTCCGTCATAACCATCAAAAGAAACTTCGGTATAATTCAGAGGATCAAGCTTTGAACTGTTAGATACAATTACAATCAAGATGGAAACAGCAATAGCTAATATTATACATACTGAGGCTATAGGTATAACGTTCTTTATAAGCTTTGACTTTTTTGCCTTCTTCTCGACTGCCTCAGGGCAAGTACAACCACCCTTGCCTATAGGGCTACCGCAAAAGCCACAGAAACTGTTATTTTTCATTTTCAATCTCCAGATTATTATTTATGTCGATGTCATAGTTGCCAAAGGCAAGTATTCTCTTGCACCAAAGCATTTTTTCTTTTTTTATTTTTTTACTGTTCTTTTTGTAAGCAAGGGTACAATCAAGAATATCAAAAATGAGAAGCCCACCTTCAAAAACTTTTCCTAAAGTTTTTGACCAAAGACTCTCTTTTTCCTCTCCTGACGATGGATCATAATAGTGTTCTTTGCGATGATGATAGTAACGTGTTTGTTTTATAGTTACAATCAAAAAAGCGATGTAGGAAATCATCACAGCCAGGAATATGACAAAACCAATATAAAAGACTACTAAAGCTATAGCTGCCATGATTACCGTACCGGCGGCAGCTACCCATTGCCATTCGCTTATAATAGCGCAATTCATTGATCTTGTTCTAGAATCCGTTTCACAAGCATACGCTTCCGCAATTGTCTCCTTATATTTCATCACTAAGGTTTTAAAATCTGTACGTTCGTTTAACCTTTCATAATCTTGTTGTGTTAGTTTTGCCTTTAAAGATGGTATGTTTTGATTAACCAGACAAAGCTCTAACGCAAGCATTTCGCTCTCTATACTTGTAATAGCATTGTGGAGTGCTTTGGACTTTCGCCGTACCAAATAGAATATCGGTTTTAATATTAAAAAGATTACGCCGATAACTAATATTGCTGTAGCTATTGCAGACACAATGTTTAAGGCGATCCAGTACCATTTATCTGTTGTCTGAGCTGTTTTATACCACGCAGCCCCAATAAATATAAAAACAATACCCAAGGCAATTGAACGCATGATTCTGCTGAAATACATGCTCTTGTTCCATTTTTCCTGCAACTGTAATTTTTCAACATATTTACTATGGTATATCTGTTTTATCGTCTCATTTGAAAGCGATTCCAAGTTATTTACTACTGTTTCCCCCATATGATCATCCTACTACTTATATTTATCGAATTTGAATACAAACGGGCTATAACCAGGCAGGCCTATTATTGCCTCGCCGATACCGAGATTTGTAATATCCCAGTCTTCAACTACATAAGCTTCGCGCTGGCTTTCTACGATGCCGTTTCGTTGATTCCCGGGCATATAGCAATCAAGCTTCTGGTTTTTGCCGTACAGTCCCTGTATGTATTCTCGGGATTTGGCATCATTCACACGGAAAGAAATATTAGTAGAGAAACCTGACATTATGCTTCGTGCCCGTTCCTCTCCGTAGTTATCATAGATCTGCTCAACGTTCTGCACACCGATCATAAATTTAATGCCGAGACTTCGGCCAAAGTTTACGGCATCGTCAATATGAGACAAGTTGGGAAGTAATTTAAACTCGTCCGTGATAAAATACACGTTTCCTTCGCTTCTGCCGCGACTGAGCGCCTCCTTAATAGCGAGATCAAACATCAGGCTGTAAACCGGAGAAAGCATTTTGCCGATGCTCAGATCGTATTCTATAAACACGCGGCAGCCACCTTTCTCGCGGACCAATTCACGTAATGACAGTGTGCCTTCTTTTGCAAAATTTCCAATGAATATTTCTCGAACAATCTGCAGCAATTCTGAAACAACGCCCTGGGTTTGAGGAGAATCAACAACAGATATATAGCTTGACAGCGAACGAAGATCGTCATAATTCTCCAACATCGCTTTGAAATTTGCAGCTGTTGAGTGGTTAATATAATCCACGAGTGTTTTGTTGTTTATGTATTCCTTGGGGACGTTCCTTAAAACGTGTAACATACACGCCATAAAGATGTCTTTTGCCGCATTTGGAAAAAAGATTTGATTTGTCCTCTCGCAAGCTTCTGCAAACAGGCTTTTCGCTGTTTCTATAATGGTCTCGAGTTGATGATCGTCATCTTGAATCTCGTTAAAGATATTCCAATAATTCACCATTCCGGATTTTCCTACAGCAGAACTGTCATTACTGATAACGACATCTCCAGGGCAATAAAACTCCTTGAGAAAGTCACCCTTTGTATCAAAAATAATCATAACATCATCTTTGGAGAGCGAAGACGATAACTGAGAAACAATGTGATAAAGTGCGTTTGTTTTTCCTGTGCCTATGCCTCCGAGAAGCATTAAATGCTTGCTTAAAATATCGGAGTCCAAAGTAACGTTGAAGTGTTCCGTTGATTGGATATTCCCCGGCAGGGTACATACGGGGCGACCTGTGTTAATGATTGGCGGCTTTTTCAATAATGAATCACCGAATAAAACATCAGCCTTAGGTCTTCTGTTATTAATCATAATTATTCCTTTACATTCCCATTCCGCCCGATGTCTTTCCGGCAAGACCAGCTGCGGCATCGGCAGAGGATGTATCTTTCGGGGTTAAAATGAGGTTGTTAATGTCATATGTAGAAGAGGTACTTTCATTGGGAGCATTGGCGCCTCCACCATAAAGCGATTCGACATTGCTTGAGGAAACAGAAGTGCTAGAACCCTGTGAAGATGTAGTTTCTGAGCTTGAAGTTTTATCAAACAAAACATCTTTGCCTTTACCTGTGTGAGGGTCTACCGATGTGATTTTATTAACATTGTCATTTTCAGTCAATGCGGGAAACTCTTTAGTGTTCCAAACACTGTTTTCTCTCACATTCTCACCCAGTATGGCGTGAACTTCGCCTTTGGCTTGCTCAGCATATGCTTGTGAAATAGCTTGCCAGTCTTGCACATTATCTTTGGTGAAGTAGAATCCCCCTAAATCTTCATCATATGGAAACCCGGCAGAAATCAATTGATCCCTGTTTCTGTCCATTAACATTTCCATGGTGGTTCCGCCGTTTTCTTGAGCTATTTGGGCAGCTATGTCCTGTCCATTTTCGCCAAGACCAGACCAAAAATAGGCACTGTTTGGTTCTGTCGCAAAGCAATCATAGCAATTATTTATGTCGAGCATAATCATTCACCCATAAACAATATTTTGAAAGAATCTGTGTCATTGTTCTTCGTGATTGCACTTTTTATAGTTTCCAAATCTTCATTGCATATAGGAGACCCAATATGATTTTCTAACCATTCTGCTGTGTGTAACGCCGCATCAAACCCGTTGTCAAGGGGTTCGCCTTTCATGCGCACTGAACGTCCCGAGAAGGGCTCACTGTCATTAAATGTTAGCTTTATAAATTTTGAAGAAAACTTAATTTGCATATAAGAAATGGTCCTTTCTTTGTGATAGTTTATTGCTGTAATGCCTTAAAAGTGTGCGTTATTCAATCTTCCTTCCAGTTTTCTATGGCGTAATCGCCGGACGTTTGCACCGCGTTGATAATAGCGCCGAGTTCCTCAATTGCCTTGTCTGTGTCAGTCCATGGTAATACCTCTGAAAAATCTGTATACTCGTTCGGGTGGTTGAAGAAAATTCCCCATATCTTTCTTCTGATCATTATTCCTTCACCGAATGATTTGGACTTAATACAAAGTCTCAGATCCGGAACAAGACAAACCAAAATCATGTTAAAAATCCATATTATAAACGTTGCTGTTTCAAGCAGACTTACACTCTCAAGCAAACTATCGCCCAATATGAGAGATTCTAATTTGTTGGAAGAGGATGTCAACGCAATTGCCATACCAGAAGCAATACAAGTGGAAATAAGCTTAAGCCAAAACTTCTTTTTTATGATGAAGAAAAGTCCTAACAAGACTATAGTAAGGGGAATACAAGATATGGTAGTCAGCAAGGAAGAGTGTTCCTTGAAGAAAGAAAAGAGTTGTACCGTCGGCAATAATGTAAGTGATGTTACTATGGATGCTAAAAACAGATTTAATATACTTACACGGTAGGATTTCTTTATCTCGATACCGCCAATCTCGTTAATGTCAAACTCATATTGAAGCAGCTGTTTGCCCTGGTACGATATGCCGGCGCCGCGAAAGATAACGCGCTGATTGGTGACCATCAATCTTCCTTCTGCAAACTTTCCAAGTATTCTTGAACGAAGTTTCGCAATTTTGTATTGCTTGATGGGGATTTCACCGCTATTTGAAGAAACGTTATCAGGTATGACCTTTTGGTCGCGTTCGAACATATCGAATGTATCTTCCATTGTTCTGCCACCTATACCCATTCGATACATAACTTTTTGAACAAAGCTTTTTAAGCCACCAACAAAAGTTGATGACTTTTTACAATCACAAGTCCCGTTTTCGGTCAAGGGCTTGCCGCACTTTTTGCAAAATCTTTCCATGATGTTTTCCTTTCCAAAAATACGAAAAGAGATTTTTAGGGTATAAATGTGTTAAATCTTGAGAAAAATTTAAGATATATGGTCTAATTTGAAATTTCACAGATGTAATTAAAATGTTGCATCAAAACAAAAAAAGAGAGGTGCTCCAATAGCGATGCACCTCTCTGAGTATTTGAGAATTATCAATACAATTTGTTCTACAAAATTTAAGGAATCAAGCGCAAAAGCTCCATGTTTGAGCGCTTTTGTTCAAGCGAGGAGTGCACGTACAGATTTAAGGTCGTTTGGACCCCTGCGTGCCCCATAATTTCGCTCAAGGATTTTACATCAAAGCCGTATTCAACACCACGGGTAGCAAAGGTATGTCTCAGAGTGTGAAACGTTGCGTCTTGTATGCCGATTTCTTGCAGTATTTTTTTGAATCTATATTGCATGATACGCGGTTCCGCAACAGGTCTGTCTTTTGTTCCTAATAAATACCCATTAGCCGCCTTTCCTTTTCGAAACATCGATGTTGTTTCGATCAGAAAAGACGGGATAGGTATAGTCCGAACAGATGTGAGACTTTTGGGAGGACCTGTGATCAATTTCGTTTCTCCTTTCTTTTCGCTTTGGAGCCGTAACATAGTTTTTGTAATTTTAACGCAATTGTCATCAACATCCTCCCATTTAAGAGCGCACAACTCTCCTACACGTAACCCCGTATACAAGGTTAAAAGAATTCCAAATTTATATATATCAATATCTTTCAGCAAATACTCAACAAGTTTTCGCTGTTCTTCTCGTGAAAAAACTCTCATTTCTTTCTTTGTTACCGGCAGGAAAGCGATTTCCGTTGAAGGAAGTTTATATATTCTGTTTGCATATCTAAGACAAGTATTGAGAAATACCAGCATAGAATTAACGCTTTGTGCACTCAGTCCCGAACTTTGTCGCCCTAACGCAAAAGTCTGAATATCCAAGGTTGATATATACACAACCTTCATTTCACCGAGCTCCGGCCTTATATGCAATTCGTAAATGCTTTTATATCTTTGAAACGTGGATGGCTTTAGCCGGTATTTGTTGATAGCAAGCCATTCTTCAATCAAATGAGAGACTGTTGTGTTTTTTAGTGAGGATGGTCTTTGATAAAGTTTCAGATTATCAACGATTTCCTGGCGCTTTTCTTTAGCTTCTTTACAGCTGTGAGCGTAAACCGAACCAAATTTTTTCTTTCCGGAAAGATCTATTTCTTTAACATATCTGGCTTCCCAAAGACCATCTTTCCTATGATAGACATATTCACCTTTGATAGGCATTGTTCCTTTCCTTTCTGTATCAATAAATACTAACACAACTACAAATAAAAACCTTCATACTCATTAAATTGAACTTGTATTTTTGTCAAAATATGATATGGGTATTGAATTTTAAACTATTTTTTGGTAAAATATTTGCAGTTAAATACGATTTTACTGCCATTTTCTGAAAATTGGAATAATTACATCTGCGAAAGAAACCGAGTTATTTTTTGATAATATAAGGCTTCATCTATGCAGTTTTACACACCACTTCTACCACAGGTCCTCACTATAGAGTCCTGTTTCGAAGTGGTTTTCTTTATGCTCGAGGGTTGTGGCAGAGATCTGACCGCACTTTACAGCGTGAATGAATGCTTCGTTGCGGTCCAGAAACTTTCCGTTCCGGTCAAGGAAGCCCTCGATCTCCTCGCGGTCGCGAGGGAATCTCAGATCGGCCATCAGCTCCCATATATCGGCGTGACGGCATCCGGGGACCACGACGGTGAGTGTTTCACCGTCGCGCGTAAACGTTGCTTTGATCGCAGCACACAATATCATAGTCAGTCCTCCTTGAGATAATCTATCAGTCTTTTGTTTGGCCTTACACGGCCTGCAGGCTTAAAATTACAACCCCTTTTAGCGCAGGACTCGTGTAACACATAAATGTCTCCGTCATATGCAAACAGCCGCGCAATCGTGTTTCCCGCTGTGATTACGCAGTCGCAGTGATAACAGCGAACATCTGCATCGGCTGTGGCATACTCCAGTTTGCAACGCTCAGCGTCTCCGTCCTCCGTCCAATAATAAACAACGTCTATCACTGCTTTTCCTCCTTCTTACCAATGGAATCAAGCAAATGCTTGTACCAATTTTTGCGGATCTCCTGCACTGCATCCACCAAAAACTCGTGCAAATGCGGCTTGAAGCGAGCTGCGAACTCCCTGTACTTCTTCTCCAGCTCGCAAGGCTCGTAATCTTCCTCTTCCTCTTCCTCATCCTCCATGTCCTCGGTAAAACCGTTTGCCTCATTGCAGGCATCAATAGCTTTCTCCATAATAGTATCGAAGGTGCTGATACATAAGGGCTCTTTCTCAGTAGTCTTAGCCAACATCTCGATGGACGTCAATGTCATCTCCTCAGGGTTTATGTTGTCCTTCATATAGCACAGGGCGCAATCCAGAAAGGCGCGGAGGAGCAGCCTTTTATCCAACCCACATTCTCCGTCGCAGGAGATGTTATGGGCACTCATCAGATTTCCGATCAGCTTGATCGTCAGCTGTTCATTTCGCAGGTCAAAGGAGAAGTTGAGGTCCGGGAGCTTCACCTCGTAACCCAACTTTATCCTTTCCGGCTCAGGCTCAGCCTTGGCCACATTCCGTTCCCCGAACTCGAAGCACAGGCCGGGCACGTCCGTGTCCTGCATTTCCAGTACCACTTTGTTGATGTCCGTGCGCTCCTCTATGGCCTCATAAGCCTTCCGGAAATTCAAAAACAGAACCGAGTTGATGGAACGTGCGCCCAATCCGCTTTTGGAGGCCTTTTCGGCGATGTAGTCGCATACGTCGTCCTCTACGTCTACGTCGATGCCATATACGCCAAAAAGGTTCTTGTATCGTAAAAGCGCGCTGCCGCGGTCGCCCTTGATCAGGGTGCGGTAGTCGTTGTTGGTGAGGGGAGGCAAATATAAGAGGCTGCCGATACGGCCGCACAGCTCGCCCATGATGCCGTAATCCTGAATATCCTGGAACGTCACGTGCTGAAGCACGTTGTCCCCTATGGGATCTGCAGAGGTTGCAGAGAAGCCGATGGTTCGCTTGGGGGTCAGCCGGAATCTGATAATGTCCTCCAGGCCGCTTGCAAAGGCACCGGCAAAGATGAAGGACATCTTGCTGGTATCAATGCTCACCATATTGCCGCCGGAGCTTTCGGCCTGCAGCTCACCGTCGAACAGACGGAGGAAGTTGGGCTGAGGGTTACCGTCATCTCGGCGCCAAGGATCCAGCCTGAGTTTATCGACCTCATCAAAAAGAACGATAGAACGGTCAAATTTGTATCTGCTCCCGCATTTCTCGCGCTCACTGAGCATGGCGTTGGGGAGGTTGACGCCCTTCCAGCCGGCGCGGGACAGGGCGCTGCAGTCAATGGTGATGAAGTTGACCCCGGAGGCTTTGGCCATCTGAGAGGCCACGTAGGTCTTACCACAGCCGGTCTCTGCAATGACCAGCATGGACACGGTGGGTAGTGTGTTGGGTTTGACGCCGTTCTCGATGGCCTTTACCCGCGTCAGGTGCATTCGGATGAACGAGGCCATCTCCTGACGGTACTGCTCCTGGCTCTCGAGGGGAGCTAAGAAGTCTACTCGGTTGAGGATGTCTTTGGTGGTGATGTTTTCCATGGTTGGTCTCCTTTCTCTTGCTGAAAAATAAAAAAAGACTGCTCTAAGGGAAAATCCCTTTGAACAGTCTTGATTTTTAAATTATTCAATTGTCAAATAGGCGCAATTATCCCCTTTCGGATAAAAAGAGACGAAGCACCACGTGCTTGCCGAAACGGCTGGCTATTACCGTTCCGTATCCTCTAGTTTGGATTGCCACCCTCTTCTTCCGCCACTCACCCACGCCCTGTCTCGTCAGCAGCTCTGCGTCTGTCACTTAAGACAGTAAGGCTTTTCTCGGGGGGCGAGCCCGCAATCCCTAGGCGCCACTTATAACATCATCGCACTATCATCCCGGCACCGTCGTTAGTACTACTTCTTATCGGTGATCAGTACTCGTGTTTGTGCGCACATTTTACCATGCATAGTGTGTTTTGTCAATGGTGAGTTATTAATTTTTTGATGATTTGTGCAATTTATTGTTAATGCTTGTTGAATTTGCATACTCCCGAAATCATAATAATTGCAGTTTCTGACAAGGAGAAAATGCAATGCCGAGAGCACCGCCAAAATATATTGTATAGTCTAAAAGTACTCGCAAAAAAAACAAATGAAGAAAGGAATAAATAATGAGTAATATTATCAAGAAAATCATAGCATTTTTCAAATTTGGCGGCGAAGAAAGGGCAATAGAAGTAAATTCAGCTGAAATCAAGGAGAACATGGTCTTTCTCCATCCTATAGAAGATGAAGATCATACGATATGTATTAGAACGGAAAGTGTTGGAATTACGATTAATCCTGAAGGAGAAATCAACGATGGAGATCTTTTTCTTATTGAAAACACTAATTCTTTGGGAGGTGAAAAAAGAGCCCAAATTCAAGAACTTTCTCAAATTCCAATGTTGCCTAACTCGTACGATGGAATGATGCCGCAAAAATTCGAAGGGCAACAGAAACAGAACTGTATGTCTGAAACCAAACGTTCAACAAAAAGCACGACCAATACATCTAAACAGAATGTAACTGCGTACCTTAAGGAAATAGGCGTACCTGCAGTTAAGCGAGTATCCTTTGACTTTTACGAAGACGATTATATGGACTTTGTAAGCGCGTATAAAGAATTCAGCAAAAACATAGAACTAAGGGGAGGCAACAGGGCCGAGTTCATACTTGCTTGCACAAAAGCTGCTAAAAAGACGAGCATGGAGTCGCTGTATAAAAAGTATCATAGCAAACATAAAGATATTCGTCAGAAAGAACGGGAGGCAAGAAGAAAAGCAGAGGAAGAATTAAAATACAGCAATAATGAAGAACAAGCAGGCTAAAACACAATAGTTACAATCGAACGCTGTAACAAAGGCACCCGGGCATAACGCTCGAGTGCCTTAACCTTTTTATTAAATGTTTTTCTTTAAAAAGGAGATGACGCCATTAATTATTTTCTTTAACAGATTTTTTATAAACATCGTTAATTGTTTGATCCCAGTTTGCAGGAAGATGACAGTGGTGGGATTTAACTATATCTGGGGTATCATAAAAATTTCCAACAATCCTACAGTAACGAAAGTCGGATGTTTCAAGGGAAAACTCTCCTACTGCGTAAAACACTCCACGGGCGAACTCCACAAATAATATCGTTTGTTTGCGAAAAGGAGTGTCTTGCTGTGCAACTGTTTCTAATATGTCTCCATCAAAAATTTTAATATCATCAATATCATTGACTTGAGAATAAGCACAGATCGTTTCGGGAATTACTTCAACAAGCTTAAGTCGGGCTATATTATTCTGAACGACCATATAATCCATATTATCTTGAGTTGCTATGTACGTTTTATTCTTGCGCTTTAATAAGTAGCCATACACCCATTCATCGGTATCACACCGAATACCCCTGTGATAGGCTAATGTGTTAATATCATTCATTATTATCTCCAGTATGTTGTTTTTTGTTTAATTCTTCAAAAACAGAATGTCGTTTGGCATACAAGTTAAGCTCTACTTGATTGGGCGAGAGCTTTACACTTTTTGCTATTATCTTATATAGTTCTTTTAGTGTAGGAACGGGTTGATTTTTACTGCGATATTCTCGGACCAAACGGGTGTATTCCTCGTAACATTCATTTATTTCATCACCACGGCGGTCCATGCGAGAACGATTGCGTCTCTTTGATTTACTTTCTTCTCTTAAAACGGAAAGTTTGTACTTGCTCAAACAGTCAGCTTCGATCATGTCAAAATATTTTTGCATTGTGTTGCGTGAAGCGTTTATACGCCCTTCTTTTTTTACGTGCTCAGCGAAAGAAGCCAAAGTCCAATGATTGTTAATAGGACCTTGCAGATTTTCACAAAGTTCGTTGTAAAGAACGACATATTCTTTTGGAATCTTTTCTTTTTTCTCTTTTTTACGAACAGTAGTTGGTGCAGGTACAATCTTATATGAGTCTGAAATATGCTCATAAATAAGCTTTAAGGCCCCCGAAGCAGTAATGTCCTTGTAGGCCCTTCTTACAGTTTTATCTGATTTATAACCGGTTTGTTCCAAAATATCTTGCATCTTAATGGGAGATTTTTCCCCTTTATCAAGATCTTTTCTCATTTCAGAATATAAATAGGCCGCAAGCATTTGATTGTACGGTAGATTTTCTAAAGCCGTACCGTCTAAGCACCATTCTGCTATATAATTTGGAGTTCTATATAAAGACTGATAATACTGAGGAGATTTGCCCAGCCCTGGTGTAACTATAACTTCAAACAATCTCTCTATAGCTTCATCAGTACAGTGGGTTGTTTCGATAAAAGAAAAAAGAGTTAGGTATCCCGGTAAGTATTTTGAGCTTACAAAGGAGTGTTCGGCAAAAAAACGTTTGAGACGGTAGTGCAGATAGTTAACTCGTTGAATATCATGAGCATCTTTGGCTAATCTGACCTGAGTTCCTTTACGCCTGTATATATGTGATTCATGTATCACACCAAGTTTTTCTGCGTACTTAGCTATTGCTTTTTCTTTGTCTGAAACTAAGACAGTTTGTTTGGGGATTTTTTGTTTATCAGGTGGAGATTGAAAAGTTAATAAAAACGGGTCTTTTTTTGGAACGGTTAATAAATATTGCTCAGGCGGAACGGCTCTTAATAGTTTTGTAGCCGTGGTGTTCCCTATACCTGCATATTTTGCAAGAATATGTCCGTGATCGTCTATTGCTGTAAAAATACAAATTGAGTTGAGGTTCTTTGCGCCGTAGGAGTATCCTCCTCCGCGCTTTCTGGCTGTTCTTGGTATAAAATCTATAACATCAAAAAGACTATCTTCGGGATAGTCATTGTCTTTTAAATTTTGCCCTTTAAAATTACTGTGAACAAAAGTGTTATCACAACGAATTATGCCATACAGCTTCATTTCATCTAAAACAACTTGCATTGCATAAAAAAGCTTCAGCAAAATCTTATAGTATGTAGACTTTGAAATATTGCAAACAGAACATATTCGTCTTACAGGGTAACCTTCTATCAGACAAAGCAAAATCTGCATCCAAACCCGAGGGGGTTTAGTAGAATTGGATGAAATGCTGTTGTAGTTAGGAGAAAACTTTTTTCTGCATTTTTTACAGTAATATGTAGGTGTGGGTTCGTTTTCAAGCTTGATCACGTGGTCTTTGTTAGCATGGTCAGGTTTGGGACAATCAGGAATTACTTGTGAATAATCAAAGAGAACATCTTTATATTTATTAGAACCGCGCTCTTTCTCTATTTTTCTAAGGGCAAGTTCTTCAAAAGAATATGCATTGAGCGTTGCAAGCTTATTGTATGCCGGCAAGTAATGCGCTATTTGCTCTCTAATTTCCGGAACTTCTCGGGATATTGAGTGCAAGTATTCTTCTACACGCTCGGCTGAGTTTTCGGATGCCATCTTATATCACCGGCTTTCTTGGGCGAATTGACTTGGAGTCTCTTATGAGACTAAATTTGCCGACGGCATCATACTCTTCCAAATACTTGTTCCAAAATTTTATTTTAGCAGCAGCAAATTTAGGACCGTGTAAGTCTGCTTCAGAGGCAACTCTCCAATCCGTCGAACTGTTGTCGTGAAGTGTATTTGTATGCGCTGAGTGTTCATCTTTAGAAATAATGCAAAAAGGAGAGTCTTCTCTTTGTCCGATGTGGTGTATGTGGAATTCAGGTTCACCTTCAGTTGCCGCTACAGGAGATTTACCCTGATTGATCAACTCTCTGTTCGTAACCCCTAATCTTTCACAATAATAATCGGGGTTAATATCAATAATAAGAGCCGGCTTATTATTCCAATTAACCTCATAGTAATTATTAGCAACATAATAATTGAATTCTTCGTACGAACGAATGTATGTGCGTAAATCATCTGACACACATTCTTTTTTCTTTATGTATTCCTGCACGCTTGTGTAATCATCACCTAAAAACTCATAAGAGTGTACGCCTTGTTTGGATCTGGATGGCATTGTTCGACCGGCTCTTCCATCCATTGGAGTTGGGGTATCTTTAGGGATATACCAACGATCGTTAGACTTGATCGCTCCAGGTAGTTTGTTTTTTTTAATCCATGAAATGACAGTATGTCTACTTGCATTGTGGAGATTAGCATACTCTGATGTCGTAAGGTAATTTTCGAGAGAAATACCCGTTTCTGTTGTACTATGTAACTCATTACTTTTAAACAAAGGCAACTCTACTTCTATATCATCTCCGAGGTTATCAATACTCTTTGAAGAATCTTCTTTATATTCAAAAAATTTAGTATTAATAGTTTCTGTTACTATTTCCGATTGAATATCAAAATCAAGATTGAGTTTCCGATTGACAACTAATTTTGAGTGGGGGCTATTGTTGAACTCACAGAAAAATTTCATTAAAAAATGCTTTTCATCCGACAGATCCATCGAGGAAATATAATTACTAAGGTTGATCTGTTTATGATTATCCAAAGCTTTGCTTTCTAAAAGGGCTTGATAAACTTTAGGAAATACACAAACAATTTCAATATCATCATAGATTTTAATAAGGGTTAAACCTTTTATATAGGGTAGAGCGAGGTGCCTGGAGTTCGCAACATTACAGGTATTCTTTTCGGGATGGGAACCTGTTTCTATATAACCATATGGATCAGACAATAAAAATGATAAAGCATCGGGTGTGCATTCGAAGGTATTTCCGTCTCGTACGGCTATATGTACGGAACAGTCAGCCAACATAATCACACGTGCAATTATTTTTTTGCTCATGATCAGTCTCCGTCAACGGTTTTCAATCTATTGTCGTGTGGATATTCAGATGTTTTGGGAATATACCATATTTGACCCACTTGTACGGCACCCTCAATTCTATTTTGCTTGCATAAACGTATAACAATCGAGCGTTGCTTCTTGTACTTATCAGCGAACTCTTGGGTAGTGTAATAAGGAAATTTATCAGGATTAATAAGACTGCGGAAGAAAACAGGGTCGTGAATTTCTAATACACCAGCTTCGTTCACGGAAAGAAGTAAATCGCCCTCGTAATTCTCTAACACCTCAATAAGAGGGGCAATTGTTGTGGGAGTGGTTTCTAACTTTTCATAGTTGAAGAAATATTCACGAGCCTTGTCCATACTAATAGTATCTGTCGTTCCGGCAGCAGACACAAAATGAAGTTGCCCGTTATATCTTACGAGCTTAAATTTAAAGGTCAAAACAGTTCATCCTTTCTATATTGAGATAATACATTGTACCACGCGTTACACACAATGTCAATCCTCGCATTATGTGTCAATGACAAATAAGTGTTATATAAAGTGCTACATGTAATACTATACTTATATCACATACACTCCATAAAACGAAAAAAGCCTTGTGTGACAAGGCTTTAGAAAGATTATTCAGTTATATCGCATACGCGTGTATGTGATATAACTGCTATATCTCATACGCAAATTTTACACACAGCAATAACGTGTCAATATGTCATTATCTCAAAATAAATTGACAGTATAAATATTCCTTATTTATGTATATTTATAAGAAAAAACCAACGTCTATAAAATGTGCGGAAGAGTAGAACACAGCCAGTTTTTGTCGCCGCTACGCGATGCGACCGCCCTTTCGAATCCCATTCAATCTTTCCGAACACAAAAAAAGAGAACGCCGAAGCGTTCTCTTTTTTGTGGCGGAAAGGGAGGGATTCGAACCCTCGAACGGGTATTAGCCGTTACACGATTTCCAGTCGTGCGCCTTAGACCAGCTCAGCCACCTTTCCGTAGCTTACTGCTCACAGTAAACCGCGATCCTCAAATCGCTCAGCTATTATATCATACAAAAAAACAAAATGCAATAGTTTTTTTGAAAAAAATTAAAAATTATTCTTCAATTGTTAAATGATCACTGAAGCAACTATAAAATTCCTCAATAATCAGTGTGGAAAGCTCTTTTGCATCTTTTTCTGCATAATCGGAGAACTCAAAAGGGATGTTATGGCTGTGCCATTTATAGTCCAGAAAATTACCGTTGTTTTCCTCCGGATTTGCATACATATAATTATCGTTGAACACGTATTCAACCTTTTTACTTATATTCTCGTAGTTACAGTAGGAAATCTTCAGTTTTTTCATATGCAGTGAGGATGCGCTGAGATTTTTGTCTGAACTTTGGATATTATTTTCGATGGCATCAAGAAAATCGAAAAGGTTTATAGATTCCTTGCTGTAAACAGTAAAGGATTTCGTAGTGCTGTTGTATGCTTTATAGGGGGAATCGTCAATGCCGAAGAACTCGTCCGGCAGAGGTATCATATACGTTTCTGCAAAATATACCGAGCTGTCATCTCCCATGCCTTCGGGAGAGGGTCCTGAATAGGCAACGACGATCTCTATATGGGCCGAGGGATAAATAGAAACGCCGCTGATCCTTCCGCCGTCGTTATGAATGGTATAGTTTGAGATATATGTCTTGCCGTCATCCTCTGTAACGGTTTTGTCACAGTCAATGGTGAAATATGCTTCTCTGTCGTTTTCCAGTATCTCCAGCTCTTTATTTGCAATTATTCTCGATGTTGTGTCATTCTGCCATGCAAAATATGATATGAGAATACTCATGATAGAAAGAAGCACAGCGGTAACCTTCTCCGAGAAGATAAAATCAAATATTTTGGGAACTATTTCAATAGCTCTGCTGAAGATTTTCCCGGTGCTGTTATTTTCTTTGGTCTTCTCTTCGAGCTCCGGTTCGTTTTCCTCGGGCTCGGAATCATTGTTTTCTTTTATTTTAAGATCTTTCTCATCCATTTGCACTGTTCCTTTTTCTTACATCTTATTATTAATAGTATATTATATCTTTTTTTCGCTGTCAAGTTTTTAAGATGCGGAAAAACTATTGTCATAACAGACTAAATGTAGTACAATAAAAACATAAGATAGTATATGGAGTACGAATATGAAGAGGATTGCTTATATGTTAATATTTGTGCTTATTGCTTTTATGCTATTTTCCTGTGTCAGAGCAGATAATAAAGATATAATTGCCACAACTGACGGACAAAGCACGGATATTACCGATACAGAGAGACTCCCCGAATCCGAGACCGCAAAAGCCGAGACAACAGAGGCAGAAACCACAGTCGGGGATACTGAATCACAAACAACAGTGCTTGATACTACCGCAGCAGTCCCTCCCGAGACGCAGCCTCCTGTTTTGAAAAACGAGGATATTGCTGTTTCTTATCCTGTGAATCCTGCTGTGTCAACATATACGGGAGCTCCTGCCCTTTTTTGTGTGCAGTATACTGTATTTGACCGATATAACAGCCGCGGAATCTCCTCAGTCAGGCATCCCTTTTCCTATGGAGCTGCAAGAGACGGCAGCCCCCATAGTATAACCGTCAATAATCAGGCCAATTTTGACAGGTATGGCACAAATGGCCTTTCATGGGATAATAAGAGCTCCGAAAAGGTGCTTTATCTTACCTTTGACTGCGGATATAAATACGGTGATCTTACTGCCCGCATTCTGAATACTCTTAAAGAAAAGGAAGTCAAGGCGGCATTCTTTTGCACCATGGATTATATCAAGGCTGATCCTGCAGAAGTTGCCCGAATGATAAACGAGGGTCATACTGTGGGCAATCATTCCGTAACTCATCCCGATTGCACAACGATTTCCCGCGAAAAGCTTGCATGGGAGCTCCTCGGTGTGCATAATTATATGAGGGTGAATTTCGGATACAGCCCAAAATATTTCAGATTCCCTACAGGGGCATATTCCGAAAATGCCCTTGAGCTTGTAAACAGTGTGGGATATAGGTCTGTTTTCTGGTCTGTTGCATATGCAGACTGGGATCCTGAGAATCAGCAAGGTGCAGAAAGCGCTTTTTCTCAGGTAACGGGAAGGCTTCACCCCGGCGCTGTTATTCTTCTTCACTCAACTTCCCCCGATAATGCGGATATTCTCGGACGGGTCATTGATCACGCTCATTCTCAGGGATACATTTTCAAGACGCTTGACGAATACGGATATTGGAACTGATATCAAAGCAAAAAGGATCGAAACTATGAACGAAACAAACATAAATGAGAGAAAACTTCCGGTAGCTTCAATTATACTTTCCCTTGTTGCCTGCATGATGGCTTTTTCCGGGGCGACATCATATATAGTTGATGTTATAAGCTATTCAAAAATCGATATTCTTCCCGTAACATATATGGCGACATACGTAATAATGTTTGCTGCAACAGTAGTGCTGTCTGTTGGCTATAGTATGCACCTGCGTGATAAGACCCATCTTGTGGCGATAGGCGCATATATTCTTGCTTTTTGCTACGGAGTGCAGACCACAGCCAGTATTCTTAACTCAAAGATTGCGATCTCAGACCTTGCTGAGTTTCTTGCGGGCATCGTTTTCGTGGGAGCGCTGATAGTCATAGGTCTTTATTATGCAACGAAGAGGCCTTTCCTCGGCTTCCCCTTTAAGCTTATTTTTGCGATTCTTTCCCTGGCGGCGGCGCTTATAAGCTTTATATTCTTTTTGATAAATCCCGAGGGCGCGGGAGATTATACAGCTTCCTGGGGAATGTATCCTTTCTTTATTTTTATTGCCTTTCTTCTTTATACGCCCTTTGAGAAGGAAGAAGCAGTATATTTTTGATCTGTACCTGAAAATGAAAAAGATCCTTGGAAATGTTTTTCCAAGGATCTTTTGTTTTATCTTATATTATAAATCTTATGGTTTTTATTTTGAAGGGGGCAAAGGAGAGAGTTATCTTTCCGTTTTCCACATTCAGCTTTTCCTCGTTGTTTTCCGCAAGATCGCAGAGATATGCGTCTTTTACGTATTCGGGAACTGTTACTGTGCAAACGCTTTCCTTGCCGTGATACTCGCAAAGGCGCATAATGAAGCCGTTTTTATTAGAGGCAGACTTTATTGCGCTGATGCGAACGTCTTTGCCATATACTGCAGGCATTTCGGGCAGGGCGTATTCTCCGTTATTTGCAAAAATCTTTGAGTTGTATGCTCTCGCGTCAGTAACGGCTGAGTTTTCAGAGAAATCACTGTCGTAGGATGAAAGGGCAAACTCGAAGTGATGGTGTCCGGGGTCGCGCATTCTGTCGTAATCTGTCATGCTGTAGGATTCGGGCTCGTGGAGATAAGTGCCGACGGAGGGGCTTCTCAGAACGGAGAGAAGGATAACTTTTTCGTTTTCTCCTTCCTCGATTTTGTAAGAAGGCGTTCCGCGGTTAAAGAGAGCAACGGCTGCGCCTTCTCCTTCAACACCCGCAAAGCCGAGGGCTGCAGAGTCGCCCTGAGCGCCTGCCCAGTTGGAGGGGCCGTGGGGGCGGACGATGTCAGGCTCATAGGGGTGTCTTTCAATATATCCGTAGGGTATCTCGTAAATGCTTCTGCCTGTAAAGGGAGTGGGGAATGCAATTCTCAGGCGGTGGTTCTGGGTGTCCCAGTCAATGTCGGCCTCGAAAAGCACCTTCTTTTCGCCCTTAGGCAGGGTTACAGAGTAGAATATCTCGTAGCCTGCGTCAACGGCGTAGCCCCAATACTTTTTGGTGTGGCTATATACGAGGCGCTGATAGTCTTCAGTTTTCTCAAAGGAAACGAGGAATGTAACGTCGGAAATGGGCATACGGCGCATATCTGTGGAAAGGGTGGCCCAAGGGCTTCCCTCATCGTGCTCAAGGATCCATTCGCAAACCTTGTAGCTGCCTTCCTTTGCAACGGGAATGCCCAGAGATTTGTCAAATATCTCGCAAATGCCGTGGGTGTCTGCGGTGATGCGGTAGTGCTCGTTTTCGATGGTGAAGCGTTCGCCTGTCTGCGCGGTCTCCTCTTCGGGAGTATCGTTTCTCAGCACTGCGGCAACGCCCTTGCGCTGTGCATAGGCGAATTTATGGAAGAATTTTTCCTCCTCAAAATCTCCGTAGGTGAGGTTAAGGGTGGAAAATGCGGGGATGGAGACGAATATTTTTGCTTCTTTGGTGTTTTTTCTGATAATGGGAAGTCTCTCGCCGTTGGAGAAAAGCGCCTTGCCTTCGGGGCAGGTGATAGAAGTGTAGCCCTCGAAGGGGATTCCGTAGGGATTGATAAGAGTGAGAGAGCTTTCATCGCCTGCAGAGAGAAGCTTTTTCTCAATATCTGCAAGAGAAGCATCGATCTCCTTGTGAATATCGCAAAGCTCGTCGTATGCCGCGTCTACCATAGTGCCGGTGATCGCATCGTGGAACATTGTGAAAAGTATCTTGTCCCAAAGTTCTTCGCTGTCGTAGTCGGGGGTAGCTTTGCCTGAGAGGGCGGCCATTACCGAGAGGGCTTCAAGACCGTAGATACGGCTTTCTATGTTTCGAACGTTCTGCTTTGCGCCGATGCGGGAAACGTAAAGGCACGTGTTGTTAAAGCCCACTTCGGCTGCAGGGTGTATCTCATCCTCGGGAGGACAGTCAACGCGGGACAGTCTGTCCTCATAGAATTTATGGGCTATTTCTCTGTAGTTTGAAAAATAGAGGTTGTATTTTTCGGAAAGCTCAGAAAGCTTTGGGAACATTTCCTCCGTAGGAAGAAGCTCCTCTGCGCTGACGTAAACATAGCCGTGGAGGTCTTCGCTCTGATGGTCGTGTTCGTCAACATAAATATGGAATCTGCGCCTTTCCGCAAAGGGAACGTCAATGAGAAGGCCGCCGCATTCGGGGCAGGTATGGTCACCCTCACCATGGCAATGGGGGCAGGGGCGGTATTTTGCATATCCGCCGCATATAGCCGCCTGCTTAGGGTCGATTTTGGCAAGCGTGGAGCCGTCAAGGCCTCTCCAGTAGTTGCCCTCAAGATTTGTGTAAACAACGTTGTAGCAATACTTCTGGCCAAAGCCTCTCGCTATCTGAGGAAGCTGAGCGGAGTTTCCGAAGGAGTCATTTCGGTCAAATCCCTCGGCAGAGTAGGAGAAGTTGTCTTTCATATAATCGTGGCCGAAAAGGTAGCTGCGGATTATGGACTCGCCGTCGATAAGATTGGAGTCAACAATGTTGTGTCCCGTGAAGGGCATATGGATGCGCCCCTCGGAAAGATATGCTTTTATCTTTTCCTTGTACTCGGGGTTGTTTTTCAGAAAATGGCGCAGTGTTGCAACGCATTCGATGGAAAAACGGTACTCCGGATACTTTTCGCAAAGGCGGAGGTTTTCGAGAATGTAGTGTTTTTGCAAATGGGCGTAGGAAACGTAGCTTTCGCCGCGATGCTTAAGAGGGCGGTCGAAGCAGCGACGCCAGGTCAGATCCTGGTGGTTTATTACGAATACAGGCAGATCTCTTTTTTTCATAGGGCATCTCCGTTTTTTTATTTCATATTTATATAGTAGCATTTTTGAAGGAGAAATGCTATAAAAAATTGAAATATAATAAAAAAATTAAGCGCTGTGAAAGTAAAGATGTATGCCTTGCAAATAACGGAGAAATTCGGGTTTATCGGGGAGTTAGCGCTCGCTCTGTTGCGGATGCGCTAAACTAAAGCCTCCTCTTCTCATCGCGAATATGAAGATATACGAGGGCAGAGATAACGTGATTCGCTCGGCATTCACAAGTGAATGCCCGAGTATATCAAAGATTCGAGGTGTGAAGGGGAGGTGGCATCGGTGCAGGATAAATGTTGATTTTGAAATCACTTAGGCATCGATGACGGAAGGGTTGTTATATCAGCACAAGGACTGTTCTTGAATTAAAGCTGGACTATAAATGAGAGAATTACCAATGTATACGGCTATTCTTTCATTTACAATAGATCTGAAGTTATAGTTTGGTTCTTGTGCAGATGTAGCAACCCTTCCACCGCCTCGATATAGACATCTATAATCGCTCATTTATCTTTGTGGCGGTCCCCCTCCCCTTCACAGACCCTTCAGGTCTGAGAAGAGGAGGCTCTGCGTTTCGTTTTCGCCTATCAAATTTTAGTTTACAACACCCCTATAAACCCGAATTTGAGGAACAAATCAGCAAAAAAGAGATAAGAAAAAGCAATTGTGAAAATAAATAAAAAAACAGTTGGATTTTTTTGCAATTTTACTTGACAAATGGTAAAACCTGTGTTATCATATTAAAGCTCAAATGAGTGTGCGCCCTTAGCTCAGCGGATAGAGTGCCCGGCTACGAACCGGTAGGTCGCAGGTTCGAATCCTGCAGGGCGCGCCAGAAAAGAAACACCTTTTGTCTACAGGACAAAAGGTGTTTTCTTTTCAACGAAATAAATCCCTTTCGGGATTTGTGAAATACGCTGCGCGTGTGAAATATGGCTTCGCCATGTGAAATGCCTGCGGGCGTGGGGGATTTATTTCATTTCACATTCGGTGGCACACCGAATATTTCACAATGACCACAGGTCATTATTTCACATCCGAAGGATATTTCACTTTAATTATTCCAACAATTATGGCACAATTAAAAAGAGGTGATCGATATGAAAGAAAACAAACTCATCGACATATCTATGGATTTTGCCATTAAGATAATTAAACTCTGCGAAAATATCAAAGGACATTATTCCCTTGTAAATCAGTTGGAGCGTGCTGCAACCTCGATTGGTGCTAACATTCACGAAGCAAACTATGCTCACGGTAAACTTGATTTCATTGCAAAATTGCAGATTGCTTTGAAAGAGTGCTACGAGACGGAATATTGGCTTGAATTGTTTGTAAAGACTGATATTCTGAATAGAGAAACTGCGGTTGATATTTATCAGCAATGTGGTACGATCCGCCGTATCCTGATCGCATCCATCAACACTGCAAAGGAAAATGTAAAATGAGCATTTTGTGCAGAATATTCAGAAGAAAAACCAAGCAGGATACCCCGGTTGCCACTTCGTGGGAAGAGATAGTTGAAAGGCTGTATGATAAACAGCTGGATTCATTTTGCGATGAAGTAACAGGCGTTTTGTATTCAAGAGATCGTTCGATGCGATACGTGATATTGAAGGATGAAAAAGGTCATTTTACCTATCAGCTTGAGGCTATACATCAGTTTGACGAGAAGGATGACGAGTGGAAATTTATCTGTTCCGATGACGGAACTCTTCATGCAATGTGGGAAGTGCCTGAGGGACGGCTGGCCAGCTCGTTTTTTGACAACACGAAAGAATTACTGAACGAAATAAAATCGGAGTCGGAATATAAACAATATTTTCAATAAAGTCCTATCCCAGCTGCTTTGGGGAACAGAATTTTCATTCTGTTCCTTTTTTATGCGTTTTCCCTAAAAATGTTCATTTATTTTTTACAGAAAAAATCAAGTTTTAGTAGAAAATTTAAGAGAGATGTGTTATAATACTTCATACGCGTTTTTTCAGACGTTAATAATGTAATTATTTTTCAAATAATGAAAGGCGGTTCATTTCAAATGAGCAAAAGAATTACTAATGTAAAGAAGGGCGGCGCAAAGAAGGCTCTTGCTGTCGTTGCTGCTGTTCTTGCTCTCGTTATCGTTATCGGCGTTGTTGCTGTTTATAACGTTATCGACAGCGGCTTCATTCAGAGAAATCAGGTTGCTATGAAGAGCGACAATTATGAGATCTCCACTGCAATGATGAACTATTATTTCCACACCCTTTATCAGAACTATTCCTCTACATATGCTTCTCTCGGTCTTGATACCTCTAAGCCTCTTGCAGATCAGAAGTATACAGAGGATCAGACATGGCATGATTTCTTCATGAATATGACAAAGTCTAATGTTCGTCAGCTCCTCGTTATTGCTGAGGCTGCAAAGGCTGACGGCTTTAAGCTTGAGGATGATAAGAGCCATGATCACTCTGCTGATGAAACTCTCAAGGCTATGGAAACAGTTGCTGCATCCTACGGTGTAAAGCTTGACTACTATCTTGAGAACGTATACGGCGAAGGCGTAAACGAGAAGGTATTCCGCGAGTGCTATGCGCTTTCCGAGCTCGCTTCTCACTACTCCGAGAAGATGACTGACAGCTACAAGTTCGAGTCTGCTGACTGGGACAAGTACTATAAGGAGAACAAGGATACTTTCAACAAGGTAGATTACCTCTCCTACACCTTTAAGGTAGAGAAGGCAAAGGTTGATAAGAACGCAACTGATGACGAGAAGGCAGCTGCTGAGGCTCTCGATAAGGAAGAGTCCAAGCGTCTTGAGGCTCTTTCCAAGGAGCTTGCTGCTACAAAGGATGCAGATTCCTTCAAGGCATATGTTGAGAACTACCTTAAGAACGACCTCTATAAGGGCAAGACTGAGGAAGATCTTAAGAAGGAAAAGATCGATATCAATGAGCTCCTTGCAGACCTCCTCACAGAGGGTGCTACAAACACTGCAACAAACGATCGCAACAAGTGGCTCTTTGACGAAAAGACTGTTGCAAATGCAACATATGAGGAAAAGGCAAAGGACGGTCTTTCCTTCACAGTTACAATGATCCTCCCTGCTGAGAACACCGATCTTGAAGATGACTGTATCTATCGCGATACATACAAGCTTAAGGACGTTCGCTATATCCCCTTCCTTGCTTCTTCCTTTAAGGACAGCGTAAAGGATGCAAAGGCAGCAGCTGAGGATGCTCTTGCAAAGTACAAGGATGATCCTACAGAAAAGAACTTCACAAAGCTTGCTGAGAGCTATGAGGGTGACCTCGCAGAGGGCCTCGATAAGGGCTCTATCAGCGATGAGGCTGATGTATGGCTTTATGACAGTGCAAGAAAGGCAGGCGACTGCACTATCGTTGAAACATCCGATGGCAAGGGCTACTATGTGCTCTACTTTATCGGAGATAACGATATCAAGTGGCAGTACCAGGCAAACGCTTCCCTCGTTAACGACAAGTATAACGAGGAGTATGAAAAGCTTGAAGATCTTTATAAGGTAAAGACTCTTTCCAAGGGCCTTGATCTTGTTGCAGATATCGCTGTAGCAGGCTGATCCGCAAACGAATAAAAAACTTGACGGGGATGCTTAAAAACATCCCCGTTTCTTGTGAAAGGTAATGATATGAAAAGAATCAGCGCATTTATATTGGCGGCTGTAATGCTTCTTTCCCTTTTTGGATGTGTGAAAAAGGAATCCGGCAATAAAGGCGTCAAAGACCCTGATGTTGCCGTATGGTCCGAGACTACTGAGGTCTCCAAGGAGATGTTTGTGTACTTCTATAATGCATATTACCGCTATTTTATAGAGGAATACAATTCAAACCTTCCTTCTCTGGGTCTTGATCCTACAAAGTCCCTTTCCTCTCAGCGCCAGAGCGAAAACTATACATGGCAGCAGTATTTTGTAATTCAGGTATACGATCAGCTTCGGGAGATGGTTGCCCTTGCAGATGCGGCAAAGGCAGATAAGATAAAGCTGTCAAAGGATGATAAAGAGGATATTAAAAAGCAGCTTTCCCTTTATGAGACCTATGCCAAGGATGCCGGCGTTACCGTCGACGAATATGTGGAAACCGCTTTTGGCAGCGGAGTTACCCTTAAGGTAATGGAAAAGGCATTTGAGCTTCGCTTCCTTGCGAACAGATATTATAAGAATCTCTATGACGGCTATGAGTTTTCAGACGATGAATGCCTTGCATACTATGAGAAAAACAGCGACGGTTTTATTCATTATGATTACATCAAAATAACTGTCTATAAGGAAGACGTTCCCATGTTTGAGGAATGTACTGACGAGGCAAGCTTTGTCGAGGCTGTGAGAAAGGCTATCACTCAGAACAACTTTCTCGGAGATTATGACCGTTTTAAGGATACTATAGAAGCTCAGGTCAAGCGCAAATTCTACTACCGCGCAAGCCATGATCCCAATTACAATCTTAGCCAGTGGGCAGTAGATCCCGAGAGAAAGGCATATGATATCTATCAAAAGACAGAGTCCTCAGGTAATGTCACCGTAGCTATGATCCTTCCTACCGATGAGCCCGGTGCAATAAACGAGGTTCTTTACCGTGATGATCTTCCCCTCAAAAATCTCAAGTATATTGTGTTTGCCGATGGAGAGGGAACCGAGGGTAAGGTAAAGGCTGAGAGTATCTACAAAAACTGGCTGGAAAATCCCACTGCAGAGCGCTTTGATGAGCTTGTTGCAAAATACGAGGGCGGAATTGCAGAAAATGTAGCCCGCGGCGACTTCAATGATGAGGTCAACACATGGGTATTTTCACAGGATAGAAAAGTAGGGGACTGCGGAATCGTTGAGGTAGACGGCGGAGCATATCTTCTTTATGTTCTTGAGGATGGCGTTCCCTCCTGGCTCAAAGATGTACGCGAGTCAATGAAGGAGGAGCAGTACGAAAAGGATCTCAAAAAAATCATTGAAAAGCATCCTACAGAGTACAATCCCGAGGTAGTATACAATATTGTTGAGGTTAAGGTAAAGGAAGCCGAAACAACTGCAGCACAGTAAAAAACAATTTAGTAAATATCCCCAAGGCTATTGAAATAGCTTTGGGGATATTATATAATTAAATAAATGGGATATTTTCCAAAAACTATGAAAGAGGTAAGGTACATATGAAGATAATTCCTACCCCCAGACTTGTTGAAGAAAAAGAAGGCTTTCTCGCACTTGACAGCGTGAAGGTTATTTCCGTAGCTCTTGGTTCCGATAACAGAATCGCAAAGATCGCGGCAAAGCTTAAGGGCGAGATCGAGGAGCTCACAGGAAACACAGTAAAGCTCACATGTGCCGAGGCAGAAGGCCTTGCGGTTCACATCGAGCACGGCGAAGAGGGCGAGGGCTATACTCTCGATATCTGCGGCGAGTGCGGTATCTGTGTTGACGGTAAGGGTGCTGCAGGCGCATACTACGCTATCCAGACTCTCCGTCAGATCATTCATGAGTATGGCGATAAGCTTCCTTTCTGCCATATTGAGGACGCTCCCGACTTCGTTGAGCGCGGATTCTATCATGACGTAACCCGCGGCCGTGTGCCCACTCTTGAGTGCCTCAAGAGAATCACAGACGAGCTTGCATACTATAAGATCAACGCTCTTCAGCTTTATGTTGAGGATGCATTCAGCTTCGAGGAGTACGACGGCATTATGACTCCCGAGAACGTTCTCAATGCAGACGAGATCATCGCTCTCGATGATTACTGCTACGATAACTTCATCGAGCTCGTTCCATCCCTTGCAACATTCGGCCACCTTTACAACCTTCTCCAGAGCGACCGCTGGAAGCACCTCTGCGAATACGAGGATTGGCATCCCTGGCAGGTTTACTGGATGGAAAAGATGGCTCACCACACAATCGACGTTTCCAACGACGAGTCCATCAAGGTTGTTGGCTCCATGATCGACCAGTTCATCCCCCTCTTCCGTTCCAATAAGTTCAACATCTGCTGCGACGAGACATTCGACCTCTGTCAGGGCAGAAACAAGGGCAAGGACGAGGGCGAGGAGTACTTCAAGTTCCTCAAGAAGATCATCGACCACGTTAAGTCCCGCGGCAAGACAGTTATGATGTGGGGCGACATCGCTCTCAACCATCCCGAGAAGCTCTCCGAGATTCCCGAGGATACAATCATGCTCAACTGGACATACGAGAAGAACCCCGATGAGACAAAGGTTGAAACACTTGCTAAGGCCGGCATGAAGCAGATCATGTGTCCCGGCACATCCAGCTGGAACCGCTTCATCGAGGAGATCGACCGCTGCGAGGGCAACATCACAAAGCTTGTTGACTACGGTACAAAGCACGGCGCTCTCGGTATCCTCAATACAAACTGGGGTGACTTCGGTCATATCGCTCCCTGGAACTGTAACCTTTACGGTATGGTTATCGGCGCTGAGAAGGGCTGGAACGCTGACGGCGTAACATCTCCCGAGTTCGAGGCTGCTGCAAGCTCCCTCCTTTACGATTCCGACGATATCAACGTTATCGATATCATCAGAACAATGGGCCGCTGCGAGCGTACTTGTGACTGGATGCTCTTCATGTACTGGTACAGCGCAAACACTAAGGAAGGCAGAAAGACAGAGCTCGAGTGCGATACAGACAAGGCTATCGCTCACATCGCAAAGCTTGACGACGTTATCGCAACTCTCAAGGGCATTTCCGAGGACGATACAAGATACGTTGATCTTATCCTCTCCTGCCGCGCAATTCAGATCATGAACCGCGTACACCTCCGCCTCAAGAACCATCCCGATTATCAGGACGGCAACGCAATCCTTGCAGACGTTGAGGATTGGCTTGTTGATTACAGAGCTGCATGGCTCCGTGAGAGCAAGCCCTCCCAGATCGACCTTATCACAAAGTTCATGCGTGATATCTGCGTAATGGAAGAGAGAAGCGCAGAGGCAGCAGGCACAGCTGAACAGTTCGCAAGAAATTCCTAAGGGAGAGGGATTTGCAAAACCTTTTTTGAAAAAAAGGTTCTGCACTCCAAAAAACTTTAAAAAAGTATAATAAAAAGGCTGAGTAAGTGCAGAAATTGCATTTATTCAGCCTTTTCCTTTTTGGAACAGTACGATAAATTGAAGTTTAGCGGTGCGTTTATGTGTACATCGTAGGGGTCGACGTCCTCGGCGACCCGCCCATCTACACACGAACCAAGACGAAATTTGATGCATATACAAACGATTGAAGATGCACGTAATAAAGCCTCCCGGAGGGAGCCTTTAGTAAACACACCGCCAAAACCGAATCTTAAATCAATTATCAGACAGATAACTGCAAGTATCGAATATATTGATACAGGCTTTTCCTTTTTTCTTTGCGATTTCAAGGTATTTGTGTGCTCCGCCGTATGACTTATTTACATATGCTACGACCATATCAGAGGAATTTATCATCCATTCATTTCTATATGATATGGCAAATTTTTTTGGTACGATTTCTATTCCGTCGGGAATTAGAGTATCACCTTCGTAAATCATCGGAGCGACTTCTTTTTTGGAAGGTATGTATGCTAAAATTACAAAATATAAGATTTGCGGGTACTTTATCTTTAATTCCTTCAAGGTATTGTAAACAATTGAATCAAAATTTCCGTTGTTTCCCACGTAAAATTTGATTTTTGTGTTTTTTATAATAAGCTCTTCCAAAAGGTTTTTCAGCTGTCTTGCAACTGTTGTTGGACAGTTTCTGTGTCCGAAAAAAGTACAAATCATAATGCTTTTTCCCCTGCTTTCGTTCGATGCACCTATATAGGTGCATCAATATGTTAATACTAACCTATAATAATGTCAAGAATTTGTTCTTAAATAAGCGCAAAGGAACTTGACTATGAATATAGAAACAGAGAAAAGAATAGGGAAAAATATCCGCGCTTTGAGGGAAAGAGCAGGGCTTACGCAGGAGCAACTGGCTGCAAAATTACAGATTTGCGGATGCGATATGACGAGAAGCGCAGTTGCGAAGATAGAAGTAGGCCAAAGACACATCTATCCCGACGAGATCATACTTATAAAAGAAATATTAAAGGTGTCCTTTGAAGAGATTTTTGATATAAAGTAAAGGCTATGCGAAGCGCCATTCAATGCACTCGCATAGCCTTTATTTTTTTATTGAAGTTTTTTGCGACTTTTTTCAAAAAAGTCGCGTATTATCCTTATTTCTTCACAGCCTCGAGGCAGTTGATCTTAATGCCCTGAGAGGAGAAGTTGCGCTCGTATTCGGTCATGATATTTGTCTCTGCGCGCTCGCTTGCGTGGAGGTCGCGGGAAACGAAGGTCAGCTCAAGACCGCTTTCGTTCTGAACAGATTCGAGAGAGAAATCGAAAAGCTCAACGTTATCTGTCTTGAAGCAGAACTTGCCGCCCTTTTTAAGGATTTTAAGATATCTCTTAAGGAAGTCGGGGTGGGTAAGGCGGCGATTTGCGTAGCCGTTTTTAGTCCAGGGATCGCTGAAGTTTGCATAGATGGTATCAAGGCTCTCATCGTCAAAGATATCGCAAAGCCCTGTTGCGTCGCAGTTCATAAAGCGAACGTTTCCGCGGTCAGCGAGGGGAATATCCCATGCCTCGCCCTGATAGATAGTTCCGTCGGGAGCTTTCCAGCCGCCATGGCTGTCCAGAGCACCGAGATCGCGGGAGGAGGCGTACTTCTCTGCCGCAACGACGATAACATCGTCCACTCTTTCCATTGCTATGTAATTGCAGTCGGGCTCAGCCTTTGAGAGCGCGCAGATAAAGTCGCCCTTGCCGCATCCGATCTCAAGTCTGAGAGGGCGCTCAGCGTCGAAAGCTGTCTTATATCCTTTTCCTTCGGTAAATAAAGCCGAAAGCTGCGAAAGTCTTTCGCCGCCGCGGCGTTTTTTTCTCATTCTCATATTGAAATACGCCTTTCTTTTTGATAAAATATAGTTACTATCGGAAAGTATACCATAAAGTAAAATAAAAATCTATATTTTTGTAAAAATAAAGAAGGGAGGCATGGCTGTGGATGTAAAGACCTTTGCAACTTTGCTTGCAAAATCACTTGTTAAGCGTGGTATTTCCAGAGAAGTAGCTGTTAAGCATGCTGTCAGCCTTGTCAGAACTTTTGATGAGGAAGACCTCAGAGAAATATCAACGTATACATCTCCGGAGCAGTTTGAGGACCTTTCGGATAGCCTTGCGGATCTTATAAAGGATAAAGATGAAGAAAAGGCAAGAGCTGTAAAGCATGAGAGTCATGAGAGCGTCGGTGCAACTGAAGTTCCCCCCGATGCCACAAGAGAGATCCCCATATATAAAGAGGTAAACGAAGGCTCAGGCATTGATCACATCAAGGCAAAGGCGCAAAGCATTGAAAATGGAGATATATCTTTTGCACATACAATGCAGTATACCGGTCTTAATACCTCTGATATTTCCATAAAGACCGATACACATTCAGATATAACCATGGTAAATATTCCTGCAGTTTCAGTTTACAGTGAGGAAGAGCAGGATATATATGTAAGTGAAGAGGACGATATTGAGGAAGAAGAGAAAGCCGTAGTGCTCACAAAGCGCGGCAAGGCCTTTTTCTGGGGCACCGCAGTGGCAACATCCCCTGTAATGATCATCGTTGCAGCTCTTATTCTCGGAGTGTTTGCTATTGGAATATTAACCGTGTGCGCATCGATCGCGGCTTTTTTGCTTCTTGTTTGTGCAGAAGCGGTTGCGGGAAGCGGCCTCACTCTTATCGGCATTATATACGGCGCTATTGAGATATTTTCGGGCAATACGGCAATCGGCATATACGAGATCGGTCTCGGCATATGCTGCGGTGCAGTAGCGCTTTGTCTCGGCATTCTTACATATAATTTTGCGGTGATCGTGCTGCCTTATGCTTTAAAGCAGCTCATAGCATTTGAGGGCTATTTTTTGAAGCGTGTAGGCCTTATGGTGCGCCGATTCAGAGAGGAGTGTAACAGACTGTGAAAAAAAGATCAAAGCTGTCTCTTCTGGTATCGGGAATTATTTTTTCCATTGGCGTAGTTATATGTCTTATCGGTGTAGGCGTTTCCGCCTCCACGGGTGAGCAGATATATTCTTCAAAGATCGGTGACGATCGCGGATATACATATAACTTCTCAGAGATCGATAAGGTCAAGATAAGTGTTGCGGATGCGGATATCAATATTTACGGCGGTAGCGAAAGCTCCTATATAGAGGTGCTGAACTTCAACGAAAATCTTTGCAGCTATACGGGAAACAACTCTATGATAACCTTCCGCGAAACAAGCGAGGTTGAGGATATTGCAGGTGTTTGGGAAAGCGGACTTTCCTTTAAAGGTCTTCGCTATATTCTGCGTCCGGTTCCTCCCGATAAGCAAAAGACTGTAAATATCTATCTCGCAGAGTCAGAGCATGTTAAGGCATTTGATATTGATCTTCACGAAGGAAATGTGAAGATCGGCGATATAGATACTGTTACTGACTATGACATCAATCTTGAAAGCGGTAAAGTAGTTATTGCGGACGTGGAAACAGGATCCAGCATCGATGTGAAAGCAACGGGGCAGGATGCTGTGGATATCAAGTTCAGTCGTGTTACTGCGGAAATGGTGACTGTCAATGCAAACAGAGCAAGGTTTGTAGGCGAGGAGTTTTCGTCAAACAGCTGTGAGATGAAAATCATGTTAGGCAGCGCAAACCTTGATTTCACACCGTTTAGGGAAGAGTTTAATGTCTCTGTCAGGACGATAGGTAAACTTATAGTGGACGGTAATATTCACCTTGACAGATATAGTTATCCCGAGGGAGATGCGCCTGCTACTGATACAGACAGTGAGGACGAAGAGGACCCCTCCGGTCTTGTAATTGAAGGAAACGATCTGGCCGTTACCCTTGATACTCCTCTTGCAAACGCAGGAGAAAAAACGGAAGATACATCGCAAAGCAAATGAAAAAGTCTCGCAGAAAGGAATTATAAATCAATGACATACAAATACAGAGCAAGAGGCACCTGTGCTTCAGAGATATCCTTTGATATTGAAGAGGGTATTCTGAAAAATGTGTCCTTCAAGGGCGGATGTAACGGAAATCTTAAAGCTATATCCAAGCTGGTTGAGGGAAAGGATGCTCTTGAGGTAGCCGGTATTCTTGAGGGGAACCTCTGCGGCTTTAAGGGAACTTCCTGTGCTGATCAGCTCTCCAAGGCTATCAAAAACGCTTTGGCGGAGTGATACAGAGGAATTTGCAGAAGCTTTTATAAAAAGGCTTCGCACCCTTAAAAACTTTATAAAGGAATACTTTGTTGGGGTTGCCTGTCAAATCAGCTGTAACCGTCGCCGTGCTTATGGATACGTGTTATTATCCCAATTAATATTCAAACCTATAGCTTAAAGCTCTTTTGTGCTTTTTTCAAGAAAAGTACAGAAATCCATACGTATATTTTTAAGGAGGGCGGCGAGAGCCGCGTTTACCGAAATGTATAATATCAAAACAGCAAATGCAAACATTGAGCTTCGTGCCATCGAAGCGGGAATCTTCCGTGTGCGTATTTCCGCAAACGATGAGTTCCCTGAGAGCCTTCTCTCCAAGTACAACATTCTTCGCGAGAGCGGTGAGTGCCAGTGCGCAACATTCGACGGAAATACTCTTTCCTGCGGCGCATTCTCTCTCACAGTTGACGGCGAGTCTGTAGTTCTTGGCGGCACAAAGTCTCCCGTTAAGTTCACTTACGACGGCTTTGAGGGCAAGGCTTACAAGAACAAGGGCTTTACTCTCGGCATCTCCCTTGACGACGAGGAGCGTATCTTCGGTCTTGGTGACGAGTCCCGCGACCACATTGCTCGCCGCGGCACAGTTTCCCGTATCGACATCAGAAACATCGCTTCCTACGGTCCTATCCCCTACATCATGTCCTCCAACGGCTGGGGTGTGCTTCTCAACTGCACATACGCTTCCGTTTTTGACATCGGCGCAGCTGACAAGAACCTTATCTCCATCTCCGCTCACAAGGGTATCGTAGACTTCTACATCTTCGCTCCCGAGTCCGGCAAGCTTGCAGACATCCTCGAGCTTCACGGCCGCGTTGCAGGTAAGCCTATCATGATGCCTAAGTTCGCATACGGCTATACCTTCGTTCTCAACGAGCAGACAAACGCTCGCGAAATGCTTTACGATTGCCTTAACTTCCGCCGCGAGGACATCTCCTGCGATATGGTAGGTCT
>JAZTXZ010000105.1:0-21245 GCA_045636685.1 Candidatus Avispirillum sp.
TAGGAAATCTGTACCTTAATTATATCATAAGAGAAAAAGGCTGTCGCATTTGCGACAGCCTTGTAATTATTTGTTTTCGAGCATCTTTTCGAGAGCTACCGCCTTTACGCACAGACAAAGAATTTCAACTGCCTTTGTCAGATCATCAAAAGAGGGATAGGTGGGTGCGATACGAAGGTGGCGGTCACGGGGATCGTTTCCGTAGGGGAAGGAGGCGCCTGCCTTTGTGAGGGTAACGCCTGAGTCTGCCGCAAGATGGAAAACTTTTTTTGCGCATCCGTCGGGAACAGTGAGGTTAATGAAATATCCGCCCTTAGGCTCGGTCCATGTTGCGATGCCCTCAAGCTCATTTCTGAAAGCGTTGATAACAGCCTCAAAACGGGGACGGATAATGTCTGCATGGCGCTTCATATGTGCGAGAACGCCGTCTGCATTCTTGAAATACTTAACGTGGCGCATCTGATTGATTTTGTCAAATCCGATGGTCTGCGCAGAGAGGATGGGCTTTATCTGGATGATGTTGTTATCGCTTGCTGCCATTATTGCAAGTCCGCTGCCGGGGAAGCAGATCTTGGATGTGGAAGCGAAGAGGAACACCATATCCTCAGAGCCGTACTTTTTGCATGTCTCAAAAATATCAAGAAGCTCAACCTTTTCGTCATAGATCTCATGGATGACGTATGCATTATCCCAGAAGATACGGAAGTCCTTTGCCGCGGGCTTGAGACGGGCAAAGCGCTCTACTGTTTCGTCAGAATAGGTATAGCCCTCAGGGTTAGAGAACTTGGGGACGCACCAGATACCCTTGACAGAGGGGTCTGTTGAAACAAGGTGCTCCACTGTATCCATATCGGGGCCATCAGGAGTCATGTCTACGGGGATCATTTTGATGCCCATTGCTTCACAGATGGCGAAGTGTCTGTCGTATCCGGGGCTGGGGCAGAGGAATTTGATTTCTCCCTGACGGCACCAAGGCTCATCTGAACCGTATACTCCGAAGAGCATAGCGCGGGCAACAGTATCAAACATTATGTTAAGGGAGGAGTTACCCTCAACGATAAGGTTCTTCTCGGGAATAGAAAGAAGCTCAGAGAAAAGTCGCTTAGCTTCGGGGATGCCGTCGAGAATTCCGTAGTTTCTACAGTCAACACCATTTTCGGAAATGCAATCCTCTCTGGTGGCTATAACGCCGAGCATATCCTCTGAGATCGCAAGCTGATCTGCACTGGGCTTGCCTCGGGTAAGATCAAGATTGAGTCCCAAATTGGAATATTCATCGAGTTTTTCTCTTATTACAGCAAGCTCGGAGCTGAGCTCTGCTGCACTCATGTTTTCATATCTGTTCATTTTATATATCTCCGCAACGATGAATTTGCAATTTTAAGCTTGAAAAAATTCATATTTTGCTGAACACAGCTATATTATTATAATGCAAATGAAATTAAAATGCAAGTACATTTCAAAAAAAGTTCTGAATTTTGTATTTTTTTGACAGTGAGGTTGAAAAAAATGAAAACTGGTGGTAATATATATATAGTTATATATTGATCGGCCGTAAGCATCCCCGGACTCAGGAGGAGCAGCTTGCGGGCTGTAAGGAGATAAAAAATATGATCCTTATTTTTGTTGCCTTTTTTTTAACAGCTTTTGTGGGGCTGTGGTGCATAATATCAAATAATATATCCCTTTCTCTCAAAAGCGCACGGCTTTGCCGAACTACCTTGCTTGTTACATCTGCCCTTGGTGCGGTGGGCAGCATTCTTTCTATTATTATATATAATCTATCGTCATCCGGTGAAAAGGGAGATGGGTTTGCGCAGGAGAGCTTTAACGGCTTTGCAGGCTTCCTTGCAGTCTTTGTGGGTATCGCCCTTGGGGTGACGCTTCTTTCCTCTGTCCTCGGGCTTAGGATGAGACCTGTTATTGTCATTGTTCTTCCTCTCTGGGGAGTGATAAGTCTCTTTATCGGAGTTCTTTGTTCATTGTGGCTTTCGTTCTCAGATGCAAAAAGCACCTTGTATTTTTCTCTGTATTCAGTTTGTATAACGGCGCTTCTTTCATTTCCTTCATTCATTGAGATGGGAAAAAGAGTTAAACTTCTCAGTAATGAAAATGAAAGAAATATGATTATTTCAAACAGAAGATCAAGGGTTGAAAAGAGCAGAGAAAAGGCAAGAAGAAGAAAAGAACTTGCAAAAAAGAAAAAACGTCTGAAAAACGGAAAATAATTTTAAGAGAGCAGGGTGAGAGTTTCATCCTGCTTTTTTATGCATAATTATTCAAAGGCAAAGAAGCAAAAAACAAGAAATAAGGGTTATGCAAGTGCCGTTTAGGGGTATTTTTTAAAACGGCACTTGCATAATTTGTGCAAAGTGCATAACACCATTTTTTGCCAAAAAACAAAGGTCGGTGCCTAAAAGGTTTTCCACATGCTGTTGAAAACTCTGTTGAAATCTCGGTTTTTCAAGGGTTTTTTCTGCCTAAAATGTTGAAAAAGGGTGTTGAAAACGCCGCTTTTTCAAAAATATAACAAAATAACGATTTGTTATCAATATAGAAAATACAAAAAAATCAAAAAAAGGCTTGACAGGATTTATTCACTGTTGTTAAATTTGTATAATTTGATATGATCTGATATGAAACAAAAAATAAAGGTCCCCCGTACCCCTACGGGGTCAGTACGAGGGACCGGCGACTGACGCCTACAGAGATATTATATGCTAAAAAAGCGAAATAGATACACAGTGAGTATTTTTTAATTCTTGACATAGTATAATTAGTATGGTATACTAAAAAGTACGTTGGGATATGGTGTAACGGTAACACACGGGACTTTGACTCCCGCTTTGTAGGTTCGAGCCCTGCTATCCCAGCCAGAAAAGAAACACCCTTTGTCTTCAGACAAAGGGTGTTTCTTTTCAACGAAATAAATCCCTTGCGGGATTTGTGAAATACGCTACGCGTGTGAAATATTGCTCCGCAATGTGAAATGCGCTACGGCGCGTGGGGATTTATTTCATTTCACTTGATGCGTAAGCATCAAATTTCACAATGACCGCAGGTCATTATTTCACATCCGAAGGATATTTCACTTTAAATGCTCTGTTCAATATGGTATAATTAGGTCAAAGAGATGATTTGATTGAAAAAAGAGTAAAGTATTGTTACAGTCATCATCTTTCGTTGTTACGAAAGCGAGGTAAATATGAGTAAAAAGGTCAAAGGCGATAAGAGTAAATACACAAAAAAGTGGCTGTGAAAACAGCCACTTTTTTATTATAGATTATTTTACGATTACCATCCCACAGAGGAGGATGCGCCTGATGCCATAGCAAAGAGGCCTCCGCCGAGAACCAGGGAGAGGATGAGAATGAGAACACCGAGACCTACTACCAAAAGATTTGCAATAAGATATGCTCTTGCATAGTTCTTAAGGCTCTTGTTTTTAGGAGCGCAGGTGAGCACTATGGAAAGAATGAAACCAACAAAGGGGATCATCATTGCAATATTGAGCCAGAAATATACTGCGGTCTTAACGGCGGGGAAAAGCTCCTCCTTTACAGGTGCGGGCTGATACTGAGTCTGATACTGGGGCTGAGAATAAGGCTGCTGAGGCTGCTGATACTGATATACAGGCTGTGCAGGCTGGGGAGCGGGTACAGGTTCAGGCTCGGGAATATACTGAGGCTCGGCCTGGGGTGCAGGTGCGGGTGCAGGTGCGGGTGCGGGCTCAGGATCGGGTGTATACTGAGGTTCGTGCTGAGGTACGGCCTCGGGCTCGGGGATGATTACTTCCTCAAGAGAGGCACCGCATTCTGCGCAAAACAAAGCTTCATCATTGTATTCTTTTTTACAGTCGGGACAGAATTTTGCCATTGTTGTATCTCCTTGTCACATTATTTATTTAATATGATTATATTCTAAAAAAGCAGGACAGTCAAGAGGTTGAAAAATACTTTGCTATCTTGATTGAAATTTTTTTGTCTGAGTTTACTTTTCTTTTCTTCGGGCATAATAAGCCTATATTGAGTAAAAATGCTCGGTATGACAGAGGTGCAAATGAGCGAAGGTCGCAAGGATAAAAAACTTCGTCAGTTTCCGCCCCGGTCCCTTTTAATACTATGGCCGCCGCTATGGCGGCGGAATGGAGAATATTATGAAAAAAATTATTGCGCTGCTTTCGGCGGTGCTGATGGTGATGACAGTCATGACAGGCTGCTCGAGAAAAGATAATGATGGGGATTCCGACATAAAAAAGGTGAGCCTTACGGTCTGGGCTCCTCAAGAGGATCAGCCCGATGAAAACGGTTGGCTGCCCACCATGTGTAAAACCTTTAACGATGCCCATCCGGAGTGGGATATAACCTTCAAATTCGGCGTTTGCTCCGAGGGAGATGCGGGTAAGAATATTTCCGCCGATCCCGATGGATCTGCCGACGTATATTTTTTTGCAAACGATCAGCTTGGAGCTCTGATTCAGGCCAATGCAATTTCCCGTCTCGGGGGAGCTGCACTCGAGCAGGTGAAAAAATCAAACTCAGAAAATATGGTTGCCTCTGTAACAGCCCCCGACGGCGGAGTATACGGTGTTCCGTTTTCGGGAAACACATGGTTTATGTTCTATAACAAAAGCATATTCGGGGAGGATGATATAAAAAACCTTGATGATATGCTTGCAAAGGGCAAGGTTGCGTTTCCGATGACAAACTCATGGTATCTCGGCGCATTCTATCTTGCAAACGGTGCCACCATTTTCGGAGATAACGGTACCGATGCTTCGGCGGGTATTGATTTCGGTGGCAAGCAGGGCGCTGAGGTAACTCAGTATCTTGTGAGTCTTGCCAACAACCCGAATTTTATAAATGATACGGAGGGCGCAGGTCTTTCAGGTCTTCTGGATGGCTCTGTGGGCGCAATCTTCACAGGAAGCTGGGATGCGCAGAAGATAAAGTCTGCCCTTGGCGATGATTTCGGTGCAGCGCCTTTGCCTACTGCCACTATAGGCGGAAGTGAAAAGCAGCTTCTCTCATTTGCGGGGTCTAAGGCTATCGGCGTTAATCCCTCCTGCAAGGATCCCGAGGTGGCAGTAGCTCTTGCGGCATTCCTTGGCAGCTACGAGGCTCAGCTTGAGCACTATAAGATGAGACAGATAATTCCCTCCGACAAGGATCTTCTTGAATCCGATGAGCTGAAGGATGATATTACAGCGCAGGCGCAGGACAGAACTATCAGAGAAACAGCAATTATTCAGCCCTCTATCCCCGAAATGGCATCATACTGGGTACCTGTTGAGAATATGGGTAAGGCGATCATAAGCGGAGAGGTTACGAATGAAAACGCAAAAGAAAAGACGGAAGCGCTGAACGAATCCTTGAGGGTGAGTGAAAAATAAATATGAAAGAGGCTTTTTGCCTCTTTCTAACGCTCGGGTATCAGCATGTTGCTGATGCCAAAGAAAGCATGGTAAAAATCAATGTCTAAAACTTCGAAATTATTAGGGATGAGAAACGGTTTTCTTCAAAAGGACTCCTATACGCTCACATCCGCTGTCCTTCGGGGAGGCCCTTCTGTCTGGGCTTCGTTTGTAATAATGGGGCTTTCCAATATCCTTTCGGGGCAGATAATAAAGGGGCTGATGTTTCTTTTTTTTGAGGCGGCATTCCTTGGCTTTTTCTTTATGCCTGCAGGAGGTCTTGCGCGCATTGCCGCCTTGCCATCCTTGGGTGACCGTGTGCAGGGGGAGGTGTGGAACGAGGAGCTGGGGGTGTTTGAATATACTGAGGGCGACCGTTCGCAGATCATTCTTCTTTACGGTATTGCATCTCTATGTGTTCTTGTTCTTTTTGTATTATTCTGGAGGATCTCCATATGCTCGGGATATAAGGCATACAGTCTCAAAAAGGCAGGAATAAAGCCTAACAGCATGGCAGAGGATATAAAGAGTCTTTTTGATAAGAATATCCACCGTCTTCTTATGACGCCGCCCACTGTTTTTCTTCTTGCTTTCACGGTTCTTCCGCTTATCTATATGATGAGCATGGCATTTACCAATTTCTCCCGAGAGGGCGATAAGCTTGTTCTTTTTGACTGGGTTGGATTTGATAATTTCATGTCCGTATTCAATGCAAATTCCGCGATGGGAAAGCAGTTCTGGTCAGTCCTTTTGTGGACTATCCTGTGGGCATTCTTTGCAACCTTTTTGAACTTCATTTTCGGCACACTTCTTGCTATTATGATAAACAGACCGTCAATAAGGCTGAAGGGATTGTGGAGAACTGTCCTTGCAACTACAATTGCGGTCCCCCAGTTCGTGTCCCTTATGGTCATGCGTTCAATGCTCCAGCCTCAGGGAATAATCAACCGTCTTCTTGAAAACGCAGATTTTATAAGCGCTCCTTTGCCTTTTCTTACAGATGTGACGAGTGCCAGAGTTCTTGTTATTATAGTAAACCTTTGGATTGGTATTCCTTATACTATCCTTCAGGTAACGGGAGTTCTGAATAATATTCCGAAAGAGCAGTATGATGCAACAAAGGTGGACGGCTGTAACGTTTTTCAGACTTTTTTCAACGTTACCGTTCCTTATATGATGTTTGTGCTGACGCCGTATCTTATTACGCAGTTTACGGGTAGTATCAATAACTTCAACGTTATTTATCTTTTGACCCGAGGCGAACCTATGTCCGTCGGCAATTCGGCAGGAGGCACAGACCTTCTGATAACGTGGCTTTACAAGCTTTCCGTAGATCAGCAAAAGTACAATCTTGCCGCGGTTATCGGAATATTTACATTTATAGTGCTTTCCGCGGTGGCTCTTGTGACTTATACAAATTCAAATTCCTATAAAAACGAGGAGGGCTTTAAATGAGAAGACGGCGTATTGCGCTGGATATCGTCATATACGTTTTCCTGGCTCTTCTTTGCGTTTTATGGCTCGTTCCTTTTTTCTGGCTGTTTATGCAAAGCTTCAGGGCAGAGCCGGGACAGTTTATCGAGACCTTTTTACCGAAAAGCTATACAGTTGATAATTACGTAAGGCTATTTACCGATACAAACGTAATAAACTTCGGAAGAATGTTTTTAAATACCTTTGTAATTGCCGTATGCACATGTATCATAAGCACGTTTTTTGTTCTCAGTGTTTCATACTGCACAAGCCGACTGAGATTTCCCCTGCGCAGGCCTTATATGAATATGGCGCTGGTGCTGAACCTCTTTCCCGGATTTATGTCTATGATCGCTGTATATTTTATCCTTAAGGCCTTGGGGCTGACAGAGGGAGATATGATACCCATCGCCCTTATTATTGTGTTTTCTGCAGGCTCAGGAACGCAGTTTTATGTTATGAAGGGGTATATGGATACTATCCCAAAGGCGCTTGATGAGGCGGCATCCATTGACGGATGTACAAGGTGGCAGATATTTACAAAAATAACGCTTCCTCTATGCAAACCTATGATAGTATACCAGGTGGTTACCTCCTTTATGGGGCCCTTTGTGGATTTTATATTTGCGAGAATAATCGTCAGGGCAGAGGCAAAGTATTTCACAGTTTCAATAGGTCTGTGGAGTATGCTTGAAAAGGAGTATGTATGGGACTGGTATACAAGATTCTGCGCAGGAGCAGTTCTTGTGTCTGTGCCTGTTGCCATCCTTTTTATAGTGACTCAGAAATACTACAGGGAGGCAATGGCAGGGTCTGTAAAGGGATAGGAGAAATGTTTTGAACAAGGTATTGCCGAAAAAAAGATTACGGATTTCAGAAAGAGCGCTTACTGTCTTAAGTGGCTTGCTGTTTTTATTGTGGGCATTGGGGCGGATATGTGAAAGAATCATCAGTGATACTGAACTTTTTTCCTTCTTATTTGAAAGAATGACAGGAATCGCCTTTCTTTTCCAGTGGGCAGGCGCCCTTTGGTATGTGCCGGGAGCTTATCTTATTTCTTGTATTGCAAAGCAAAGAGGTTTTTTTTATAAGGTCATACTGTGGTCTCTTGTAGTTGCACTGTGTGCCGAGATCCCATATTATCTGATATTTTCGAAAAGAGGAAATTTTATATTTGCCTTTTTCTTTTCGGCTGCCGCGCTGTATTTTTGCAGCAGCAATTTCGCAGGATGGAAGGGAAGAATCGTAAAGCTGTCAGCTGTAGCGGCGGCGGTTACGTGGTCGTTTATAATGTCTGTGGAAGGTGGGGCGGTCTTTGTTATCCTTTGTACTCTGATTTGGGCACTAAGAAGGAAAATGATGCTTGTTTCTGCTTTGTCAGCGGTGTTTCTTTCAGTTGTGTCTGTTTTTGATCCTTTGATGATGCTTGCTCCTATGGGGGCCGTGATTCTTTATTTCTGCAAGGATGTTTTTGATGAATAAAGAAGAATTCCTTGCAAGGGCTGAAAGCCTGCCCTTGCAAGGAATGTTTTTTTATTTCAGGATTTTATGCTCTTTGCCGATGAAAAGGGAGGGAGTCAGCAGCCGCAACCGTAGTTGTTTGCGCAGCCGTTGCCGCAGCCGTTGCCGTAAGTGTTACCGCAAAGACTTCCGTTGGAGCAGAAAGCAAAGAGGATGATGAGGGCGATGATGATGAGCCATACTACCTCATTCTGGAAAAGTTCGCAAAAGCAATTCATATTTATGTCCTTTCTTTTTTTTGAGATTCTTTGAATGTTGGAGGTTTTCACTCTCCAATATAATAATATGTTAATACGGAAAAAGTGTGACCGTGAAAATGAAATGAGATGAGGGCTGAAACGGTTATGGAAAACAAACCTCCAAATTCGGGTTTGTATGGGGGCATCAAACATAAATTTGATAGGCGAAAGCGAAACGCAGTGCCTCCCCTTCTCGGGCACCAAATGTGACCGTGAAGGGGAGAGGGACCGCCGCGTAATTAAACGTGGAACTAATGCAATCTAAATCGGGGCGGTGAAAGGGTTGCCTTATCAGCAAAAGAACCAAACTATAAATTAGATTAATCGAAATGAAAGAATGGCTGCAATCATTGACAATTCCCTCATTTAATGTTTAGCTTTAGTTCAAGAATGGTTCTTGTGCAGATAAGGCAACCCTTCCGTCATCGGTGCCTAAGTTTATCTTAAAATATTGCATGATTTGCACCGATGCCACCTCCCCTTCACAGCGCCTTCGGCACTGAGAAGAGGAGGCTTTAGTTGAGCGAATCCGTGATGATGCGAGTGCGAATCCACCGATAAACCCGAATTTATCAATTCTCCTAAAATACAAACTCCCGATAAAGTATACTCTGCTTTATCGGGAGTTTATTCATATTAATTTCTTGAGCTTTTTTCCGCATCGATAGCAAGGACCAGCATAAGCACCTTGAGGGCATCTTTAGGGTCTGCAACATCGATGATATATGTATCGGTCAGCTTCCATATCTGCTTTGATACTGTGGCTATTCCTTGCCCATCGGAGGAGAGTATGGAATAATCCCATTCGAGAAAATCACCAACAACGCGCCAACCGTTGCAATCGATGCTAAATCGGGGCTTCAGGAATGAGAATTCCTTTGTGATACAGCCGATATGATCTTCGCCAAGGTATATATCGAATCGGGGAAGAAATGAGATGATCCTTTGCTGTATTCTGCCGAGGTGGTTGCCGTTTGCATCAAAGATCATGAGACAATGTCCCCATGCAAGCTTGCCCTTTACCGTATATACAGTTTCCCAGTTTTCTCCGTATATGTCGTAGGTTGCAAGCCAGGAAAAAAGTCTTTGCTTAAATAAAAGCTTCATTATTACAGTTCCTCCACATTCCAAGGAAGCTCAACCACCGTCATTGTATGACCGAGGGCGTCGAGAAGTGTTCCAAACATATCTGAGGTTCTTATTTTCAGGCTTGAGGTGTTGGTGCATGGGTGGCATCCCACATATTCTCCGTCGAGAATATCGCGGTCAACAAGAAGACGCACCTTCTTTTCCTTGTCGTTCATGAGACCGAGAATGCTGACAGATCCGGGAGTGATATCGAGAAGACTCTCCATGTGCTCAGCTGTTGCAAAAGAGAGGCGGGATGAGCCTATCTGCTTTGACAAAAGCTTTGTTTTAAAGGGCTTTTCTCCCGGCATCATTAGAAGATAGAACAGAGTCTGCTGCTTGTTGCAGAGAAAGAGATTTTTGCAAATGGCGGCGCCGAGGGTCTTGTCTATCTCCTCGCAAACTGCCATTGTTTCTGCAGGCTCATGATCGACTCTTATATACTCGATATTGAGGCTGTCAAGAAGGTCATAGCACCGTATTTCTTTTTCAAGGCGCCCGTCTGCGTTTGCAGGTCTTGTGTTGTAAAGTGTTAATTCTTTCATATCAGTTTCCGTTTTCCGAAGGTAAGCTTTCATATATCTCAGATAGTTTTTGTGAGAGCTTTTTTTCCTGCTGTGAGTAAGTGATTTTCGCAGACTCGGGTTCCAGGAACATAGCCTTCGCAAGGGTCGTTATATCAGTTAGTGTATAAAGCTGGCAAAACTCGTATCTTGTGGAGTTCTTGATGGTTGCAAGAAGCCGGAGATCTGTTTCTCTGTATTCTCCTTCGTCGGAGTACAGTATGCTTTCGGCGTATGCGGGGAATACGATGCATTCAGATTTATAAGCCATATACTCAAGCACAGTTCCTGTTCTCTCCCTGCTTGCGGTCTTCATATCGTTTCTGACCTCGGGAAGAACTGCAAACATAGATGCAAGCGGGGATACGGTGGAGTTATAGCTGTCTTGGCTTTCGTTGAATTTCGGCATGGGAAAGATCGTGTAATCTGCCCCTGATTTTTTTAGCGCTTCTGCATTGTGTGCGGTGGAGGAGAGGAACAGTGCGTTATCGGAGGTGAAGCAGTCGATCGCGCTGTCCCATGGTTCCATGGTATCTGAGGAGGGAAGTCTGTCGGGGGATGTGACGAGATATTCTTTGCTGTATACCTTATGAACATTATCTATGAGGTCAAAGAGCTTATCGCAGGACAGGTTCAGCTTGATATTGTTGTCTTCCCTATAAGTGTAGTATATGTCTGCGCCGTGAGCTACGGATGAGCCTGAAGTATCATCGGTAACAAGGCCATATGTGCCGTCTGCGGAGTAGTCGCATATGAGCTTGAGATATTTGTCGTAGGTCCAGCCGCCATCAAGGGCAAGCTCTGCGAGGGAATACTCAGGGGTGTGACGTGCAAGAACAGTATTGTTTACGAAAACAACGTCTGCCCATTTTGTCTTATTCATTGAAATATCGTTTGTTGCAACATAGAGGCTGTCTTTTATCATAAGGTCAGCGAGGGCGGAGGGAGCCCAGTAGCTTTTCGAGAGATCCACTCCCTCAAGCTTTGAGATATCTGTAAACGCGCCGTTGGGAATGCACGAAAAAAGCTTATATCCCCAGCCATAAACCGCATCAAAGCAGATGTCTCCGGAGAGCCTGTAGGATGTTATGACTTCCTTTGGGTCGCTTCCTATTTTTACAATCTCTTTTATTTTGACATTGTAGTTTTCTTCAACGGCAAGATTGCGCTCATAAACTGCAGAGCTGACGGTGTTGCCGGTATAGGTATCGGCATCAAGATAGCTGCCGCCGTAGTAATCGGTGATGGTTTCCGTATGCTTGACGGCGAGAAAGGTAAAGTCTTCCCCCTTGTAGTCTCTGGTTGGGAAACTGCCGTTTTCAGATTGGCCGTTTTTCTCGGGAATGCTTTTTGCGCAGGAAAAAAGTGCGCCTGAAAGGATTAAAGCCGAAAGGAAAAAGGCAATAAATCTTTTCATAGCGCACCTCAAATATTAGTGAATAATATAACGTTTAATTATTTAACGATGATAACGTTAAGGCCGATGATCTTTCCGAAGAACTCAAGCTCCTTGAGGTCAGCGCCGTAAACGAGAGCAGAGTGATGTGTAACTCCTGCCTTGCTGATCTCCTCGAGGAAGTCGCCGAGGGGCATCTTGGGCTTCATCCAGCCGCGAACGCTGCCCTGATAGTTGTCCTTCTTAACAGAGAGCATCTCAACGGGGGAAATGAGCATGTTATATCCGTTTTCGCCCTTGAAAACGTTGATGAACACAGCCTCGCCGCCCTTGTAGCAGCCGTAGCAAACTACAGGATTGTCAGCCTCGCCGAAGATGAAGTCTGTTTCCTTGATCTCGGGCTTTGTTCCTGCAAGAGCAAGGTTGAATTCGCCCATATGGGAGAGGCAGAGGGAGCCGCCCTTCCAGTCGGGGCAGAAAATCTCGATGAACGCTGCATCGGTGAATCCGCGGAGGAGAGCACCTGTGATAGCTGCTGTGAGAACGTCGCCTTCACCTGCGTATCCTGTGCCGCGTGCCATAGCCTTGCATGCTTCCATGAAGGGCATTACGGAAAGACCGTTGGAGGGTCTGATCTCGCGGAAGTTTACTGTGAAAGCACCGAGATCTTCGTTCTCGATCCACTTTCTTACAGCAAGGCAGTTGCGGACTGTCTTTTCATGTGTATCCTTTGTGAAGGGAGAGATAACCTGGCACATCTCGAGGTCCTTTTCGATCTCCTGTTCGATCTCCTCTTCTGTAACTGCGCTCTGGAGAGCTGTGAGAGTCTTGCCGTCGGAATATACTGCAGTAACGCCGAATGTCTCGAGAAGCTCTTCATCGGAGATAAGGAAGTCGCCCATGCCGTCGAAGCTTCCGCCGATTGTACCAACGCGGCTGCCCTTAAGGCTTGCAGCTCCTGCAGCAGCCTTTACGAGGCGGGATGCTTTTTCGATAACATCGCTATGGGGGAAGTGTCCTGCTGCGATAGCATATGCCTTACCGCGGCGAAGGAGCATGTTTGTCATATCCATAACGCCGTGGATACCGTGGTTAAGGTTAATGGCATCGGGGTCATTTGAATGGAAAAAGTCGTATGTTTCTGTAGTGTCAAGAACTACGATGGGAAGGCTGGTTCCTGCAAGAGCATCAATGGACTCAAGAGAAGGGGAGTATGCAGCATGCCAGGTTACGATGCAGTCGCACTTTTCGCTTTCAAACTTTGCAACGCAGGCCTCGAATTCGGGCTTGATACGGCAGAAAGGATTACGAACTACGTCAAATCCCTCAGCCTCAAAAGCGCAGGCAAGCTTTTCGTAAAACTCGTCGAGACGACCGCGAACGGAAAGGTTAATATCATCGTAAAGCTTGATGTAAAGGGGCATAAAGCCGATCTTGATCTTTTTCATTTTTATATACCTCGTTAATTAAAACTTAATACCAAACAGGTTTGCAGCGTTGTTGCAGAGGATGTCCTCAACATCAGCGCGGGAGAGTGAAAGCTCCTCAGCAGCCTTCCTGAATGCACGAAGCTCCTCATACATAAATGTGGTCATCTGGGAATAGTCGTCAACCTCGCGCATATTGGGATCGCCGGAAACGTCGCCGTAGAAGCCGCGGGGGACTACGTTTACGTATCTGTCCTCATCGCAGATACGGTACATACGCATCTTTGTGATAGGCATATCGGAGCCGAACATGATTCTCTTTGTGCCGACTGTCTCGATGCACTTAGTCATTGCAAGAGTGAGAGTGTTAGCTGTGAAGTCCCAAAGAAGGTTCTTTGTGTTCTTGAGAACCTCGAATGCATCGCCGATATCGCTTGGAACGTATGCGCGGCCGATGTGTGCGATAATAACCTTTGCATTGGGATACTTATCCTCGATCTCGAGCATCTGGGCAAGGTTCACGGGATCGCGAAGACGGAGGGAGCGGGGGATGTGAAGCATAACGATACCGCCAAGCTCGTCCATAACCTCCATGTGCTCGTGAGTAAGGTAGTCGAAGATACGAACTTCCTTCTCGGGAATATAGGAGGGGCAGTTGTTGAGATAAGGCTTGATGCCTGCAAATCCTGCCTTCATAGCTGCTCTGATCTCATCCTTTGTGGTGTCCCAGTTGGTGCAGTAAAGGGCGGGAATGTTTTCCTGCTTTGCACAGGAAAGAGCATAGTCATTAACAGCATCAAGTCTGCAGGTAGGCATGCCCATGATAACAGCTTTCACATTCTTTCCGGGGAACATCTGAGAGAAAGACTCTTTCATATCCTCGATAGTAAGATCGGGAGCAACCATATGAGGCCAGTTTACACAGCCCTTACGGTTTTCAGGCTTTATTCTCTGCATTTCTTCCTTATAAATATGTACGTGAGCGTCAACAATATTTGTAGGGAGAAAATCTGCGAGTTCCTCTTCCCAAACTTTTCTGTCGTAATCGGTAACGTTTACACCAAACATATAATCACCTCATAATAATAATTACTTATCATCTTAATATATCATAAAATCATCACACGTGTCAATGAATATAAGGATAAGTTTTTAAAAAGTTCCCCCCTTCCTAAAGCATAGTCGTCTGCTTTTACCTCGATGCTATGCTGACACTCGGCTCGGCATATTCCTTGTTTTAGTTACGTTGTCGAAAAAATGATACTCAATCGTTTTTTTCTCCACCCAAAAACTTTAAAAAGGAAAAGTGTAAATTCGTATTTATCGAGGAGGTTGAAAAACAGGCTTCCTAGACGGATCCCCCAGCAAGTGGATCCTTTCATCTGAGGGAGCTGTCACCGAAGGTGGCTGAGGGAGAATTGCGTAACTTAAATCGACTGCAAACTTCACGTCACGCGTGCTCCTTCCGTCATTTGCTTCGCAAATGCCACCTCCCTCCCGGAGGGAGGCCTTGGCGCGAATTTCCTCTTCGGCTTATAAATTTTAGTTTGAAGCATCCCGATAAACCCGGATTTGAAGGTAGAGTCACGTGAAGACGATGTTTGAAGGCTATCAATAAAACATAAATATGGATGTTAACCGCTTATACCGACAATCAAATACGGTTTAACCGACAATCAAATACGGTTTAACCGATAATCAAATACGGTTTAACCGATAATCAAATATGGTTTAACCGACAATCAAATATAATTTAACCGACTTTGAAATTACGGTTAAACCGATAAAAATATTGCTTCAACCGACATTGAATCATCGCTGTAACCCTATACTAATACTAAAACAAATACAAATACAAAAACAAATACTTAAACACAGACAATAAAGGCGGGAGGGGGAGAAAAAAAGAGTGGGTGGGTATAAAATGATTTGTGAAAGGGAGGTGTTGTGAATAATGATCGTTTTTTGACCGTATCGGGGGAATTTTTTGGCACTCGGCTCTTGCATTTACAAAAAATTCACATTAAATATCAAGTTTATTATTGACTTTTTGATTCTCAAGTGGTAAATTTATATCAGAAATTAGCACTCAACCGATTTAAGTGCTAAAATCGACAAAAAGAAAGGGAGGGAAAAGTGATGCACGATGAATACGAATTGAGTGAACGCAAAAAAATGATACTCAAGGCAATAATCGATGCTCATATCGAAAACGGCGAGCCGGTAGGAAGTAAATATCTGACCCAGGGCGGCAAGTTTTCATACTCCTCCGCAACTATCAGAAATGAAATGGCAGAGCTCGAGGCAATGGGCTATCTTGAACAGCCTCATACTTCAGCGGGCAGAGTCCCCAGCGAGCTTGGCTACAGATTTTATGTTGATACTCTGGTGGAGCGCTACAGAATGTCTCAGGCTGAGGCGGAGGAGCTTAAATCAAAGCTTCGCGATAAGCAGGCTGAGATAGACGGCATCCTTGATACGGCGATGCGGCTTTGTGCAAGCATGACAAATTATACGGCCATCGCAGTTCGTCCGAGAATAGCTTCAATGACTGTCAAGAAATTTGAGCTTGTTCCCGTAGACGATACTTCAATGGTGCTGGTCATGGTAACTGCGGGCGGAGCTGTCAGAACTCAGAATATTGTGAGTCAGCGCCCCGTAAATGATGAAGCTCTGAAAAAGCTTGCAAATCTTATGAATATAAGACTTGCAGGACTTACCGGCGATCAGTTCACGCTCCCTATTCTCATGGAGCTTGAAAGCGCAATGGGAGAGTATTCCTTCCTTGTTGATCCGGTAGTCAAGAGCGTATGCCAGACTATCAGCACTTCAGGTGCAGGAGATATCAAGATAGACGGAATAGACAGACTTCTTTCCTATCCCGAATATTATGATATATCAAGGCTTAAGGATATGCTTGCAATGTTCGAGCGAAAGGATGAGCTTTTGCAGCTTATCAGCGGAGACACAGCTCCTATGGTTCCCGCAGGTCAGGCAGACGATGGAGTGCAGGTCTACATCGGAAGTGAGAATCCGGTTATAATAATGGATAATTCTTCTCTTGTATTCAAGCCTGTAAAGAAGGATGGAAGAACTATCGGTGCCATAGGCGTCATCGGTCCCACAAGAATGAATTATCAGAAGGTCATCTCGATGATCGATAATATAACAAACAGCATAAGCGACGTGTTGACAACACCGCCGGCTCTTGAGGAAGGTAAGTAATGGAAGAGAAAAAGATAAAGGAAGCCTTTGATGTAGAGGCAGAAGAGGCAAAGGAAGCCGAGTCCGCTTCGGAGAAGGCAGAACCCGCTGAAAAGGAAACAAAGAAGGCGGAGAAAAAGCAGAAGGCAAAGGTCAAGGAGCTTGAAGAGGCTCTGGCCGCTGCTGAAAAGAAGGCAGCTGAGGCTGAGGATAAATATCTCAGACTTGCGGCTGAATATGATAACTTCAGAAAGCGCTCAAAGGCTGAGCGCGAGGGAATATACGCAGAGGCGGCTGCCGATGCGGTAAAGGAGCTCCTCCCCGTATTCGATAACCTTGAGAGAGCAACACAGTATACGGCTCCCGATAAGGTGGCAGAAGGTGTTGAGCTTATTCTGAAGGGTCTTCCCGATGTATTTGCCAAGATGAAGATAACAGTCTTTGGTAAGGCAGGGGAGCAGTTTGATCCCAACATTCACAATGCAGTAATGCATATCGAAGACGAGGCGTACGGCGAAAATGAGATCGTCGACGTATTCCAGCAGGGCTACATGCTTGGAGACCGCGTTATCAGATACGCGATGGTAAGAGTAGCAAACTAAATAAAAAACAAAATCTTTTCTATATAATTTGGAGGAAATTAAAATGGCTAAAATTATAGGTATTGACCTTGGTACAACAAACTCCTGCGTAGCAGTATTCGAGGGCGGCGAGCCCACAGTTATTCCCAATCCCGAAGGTTCAAGAACTACTCCTTCTGTAGTAGCTTTTTCCAAGACCGGCGAGAGAATGGTAGGCCAGGTTGCAAAGCGTCAGGCTATCACAAACCCTGATAAGACTATCATGTCCATCAAGCGTCACATGGGTTCTGCTCATAAGGAGACAATTGACGGTAAGTCCTACACACCTCAGGAAATCAGTGCAATGATCCTTCAGAAGCTGAAGGCTGATGCTGAGGCATACCTCGGCACAACTGTAAGCCAGGCAGTTATCACAGTTCCCGCATACTTCTCCGACGCACAGCGTCAGGCAACTAAGGATGCAGGTAAGATCGCAGGTCTTGAGGTTCTCCGTATCATCAACGAGCCTACAGCAGCAGCTCTTGCATACGGCGCAGATCAGGATAAGGATCAGAAGGTTATGATCTACGACCTCGGCGGCGGTACATTCGACGTATCTATCCTCGAGATCTCCGATGACGGCGTATTTGAGGTTCTTGCAACTGCAGGTAACAACAAGCTCGGCGGCGACGACTTCGACGAAAGAATCATCAACTGGATCGCAGAGGAGTTCAAGAAGGAGAACAACATCGACCTCAGAAATGATAAGATGGCTCTCCAGAGACTCAAGGAAGCAGCTGAGAAGGCAAAGATCGAGCTTTCCGGCATGGCAAGCGCTAACATCAACCTCCCCTTCATCACAGCAGATGCAACAGGCCCCAAGCATTTTGACGGCACACTCTCCCGCGCAAAGTTCAACGAGATCACAGCTGACCTCGTTCAGAATACAGTAGCTCCCATGAGACAGGCGCTCAACGATGCAGGTCTCACACCCGCACAGCTTGATAAGGTTCTTCTCGTAGGCGGTTCCACAAGAATCCCCGCAGTTCAGGATGCAGTTAAGTCCTTCACAGGCAAGGAGCCCTTCAAGGGCATCAACCCCGATGAGTGCGTAGCTATCGGTGCTGCTATCCAGGGCGGTATCCTCGGCGGCGACGTTAAGGATCTTCTCCTTCTCGACGTAACTCCCCTTTCTCTCGGTATCGAGACTCTCGGCGGTGTATTCAACAGAATCATCGACAGAAACACAACTATCCCCGTAAAGAAGAGCCAGGTATACTCCACAGCTGCAGACGGCCAGACATCTGTTGAGATCCACGTTCTTCAGGGTGAAAGAGATATGGCTGCAGGCAACACAACTCTCGGCCGCTTCTCCCTTGACGGAATCGCTCCCGCTCCCCGCGGTGTTCCCCAGATCGAGGTTACATTCGATATCGACGCTAACGGTATCGTTAACGTAACTGCAATGGATAGGGGCACAGGCAAGGAGCAGCACATCACAATCACATCCAGCACAAACATGAGCCAGGATGATATCGACCGTGCAGTTCGCGATGCTGAGAAGTTCGCAGAAGAGGATAAGAAGCAGAAGGAAGCTGTTGAGGTTAAGAACCGCGCAGAGCATATGATCTTCCAGTCTGAGAAGACTCTCTCTGAGATCGGCGATAAGGTTTCCGAAGCAGACAAGGCTCCCGTTAACGAGGCTCTTGAGAAGCTCAAGGCTACTGTAAACAGCGGCGATACAGATGCTATCAAGGCAGATACAGAGGCTCTCGAAAAGGCATTCTATGCTGTAAGCGAGAAGCTCTATCAGCAGGCAGGCGGTGCACAGGGCGCTCAGGGCTTTGATCCCAATGCTTACCAGCAGGGCGGCTATGATGCAGGCGCAGGCCAGTCTCAGGACGGCACATTCTACTCAGCTGATTACGAGGATAAGTCTGATAAGTAATTAGAGCGCAAAAGGGGACGGGCGAAAGCCCGTCCCTTGGGTGCGTTTAAAATCATTTATTATTTATTCTTTTTTATTTATTATTTATTCTTTAAGCTGTATCAAGCACGAAGTAGCCGGCTGTAAGTTAAAGAATAAAGAGGAAAGAATAAATAATAAAGAATAAACATAAAAAACCAAGAGGAACATATATGGCAGACAAAAGAGATTATTACGAAGTGCTGGGTCTTGAGAAAAGCGCTTCAGAGGATGAAATAAAAAAGGCTTACCGAAAGCTTGCAAAAAAGTATCACCCTGATATGAACCCCGGAGACTCCGAAGCTGAGAAGAACTTCAAGGAAGTGAACGAAGCTTATGACGTGCTTTCCGATCCCGATAAAAAGTCAAAGTACGATCAGTACGGCCATGCGGCCTTTGATCCTGCATCCGGCGGATACGGCGGCGGTGGATTCGGAGGCTTCGGCTTTGACGGTTTTGATATTTCCGATATCTTCTCCAGCTTTTTCGGTGGCGGTTCTTCTCAGAGAACACGTAACGGCCCCGTTCGCGGCGAGGATATCCGCCTGAGACTTACTCTCAGCTTTGAGGAAGCAGTTTTTGGCTGTAAGAAGGACGTTCAGTATCAGAGAGTTCAGAAGTGTAATGACTGTAACGGCAGCGGTGCCGCTCCCGGAACTTCCCCCAAGACCTGTCCCGACTGCCAGGGCCGCGGCCAGGTAAAGGTAAATCAGAGAACTCCCTTCGGTATGATGCAGACAAGCCGCACCTGCGATAAGTGTCGCGGCGTCGGTAAGATAATAGAAACTCCCTGTAAGAACTGTAAGGGTGCAGGTTTTGTAAAGGCAACAAAGAAGCTGACAGTTAATATCCCCGCAGGTATCGATGATGGTCAGGGCATTGCTCTCAGAGGTGAGGGCTGTGACGGACGTAACGGAGGACCTGCAGGAGATCTTCAGATCACTTGCCACGTTCGTCCTCATGCGTTCTTCGAGCGCGACGGATACGATATCTATTGCGATATCCCCGTAAATTTCGTGGATCTTGCCCTTGGCGCCGATATTCAGGTTCCTACCATTGACGGAAATGAAAAACTTGAGATCCCCGACGGAACACAAACAGGAACAACGTTTACTCTGAAGGGCAAGGGCGTACAGGTAGTCAATTCCTCCCGCCGCGGTAATATGTACGTAACCGTTGTGGCAGAAACACCCAGAAGCCTTAACCGAAAGCAGAAGGAAATGCTTGAAAAGTTCCGTGAGAGCTTTGATTCTTCAAATCATCCCAAGTGGGATAAGTTCAAGAGAAAGTTTTTTAAATGATTTCTCCTCCTTTTCTTGAAAGAAAAGGAGCAAAAGAACTTCAATAAGGGCAATTTTAGTCTAAATTTGCTCGCTTGTATTCTCGAACCAAAGTACGATAAGAATAAACTTTTGCTTTGAAAGAAAAGGGGCAAAAGAACTTTAGAAAGGGCAATCTTTGATTAGGATCGTAACCCTATATTAATTGTTAGAAAAGGAACATAGCTATGTCAGATAAGTGGATACAGATAAAGGCCAGCGCTGAAAACAAATACCTTAACGATATCAGCGCAGTAATGAGTATGATCGATGCTTCTCTTATGATAGAGGACTATTCCGACGTTGAGCGTGATCTTGACGGCGTATACGGTGATCTTATTGACGAGGAGCTCCTCGCCCGCGACAGAACCACTGTTGCAGTTTCCGTATTTATTCCCGAGATCAAGAACCCTGCCGAGAGCGAGGGCTTTATTAAGGAGAGATTTGCGGCTCTTAATATTCCCGCAACTGTTGAGATAATCGGAGTTCACGAGTCCGACTGGGCAGATTCCTGGAAGCAGTATTATAAGCCTATCAAAACAGGCAAAAAGATAGTTATCGTTCCCGTTTGGGAAAAGTATGATGCTGAGGAAGGCGAGCTCACTGTCCTTATGGATCCCGGCATGGCCTTTGGTACAGGTACTCACGAAACTACCCGCCTTTGCGCAACTCTTCTTGAAAAGCACCAGAACGCAGGCGACAAGATGCTAGACGTTGGTTGCGGCTCAGGTATCCTTGCTATCTGCGCAGCAAAGCTCGGTGCAAGTGAGTGCTTTGCTTGCGACATCGACGAAAATGCCGTTCGTATCGCAAAGGAGAACACAGAGATCAACGAAACTCCCAACGTTAAGGTTGGAGCATCCGATCTTCTCAAGCAGGCTGAAAAGGTTGAAGGCGGATACGATATCTGCTGTGCAAATATCGTTGCTGATATCATTATCAGACTTGCTCCCGATATTGGTGCATTTATCGCTCCCGAGGGTAAGATCATAGTTTCCGGTATCATTACCGAAAGAGCTGACGAGACCCTTGAAGC
>JAZTXZ010000106.1:0-18745 GCA_045636685.1 Candidatus Avispirillum sp.
GCAGAAGGCCTTCCAATAAGCAAACCACTCAAGGTCCGTGCCGGGCTTGCAGAAGAATTCAAGCTCCATCTGCTCGAACTCACGGGTACGGAAAACGAAGTTACCGGGGGTGATCTCGTTACGGAAGGACTTACCGATCTGAGCAACACCGAAGGGAACCTTCTTTCTTGTTGTTCTCTGAACGCTCTTGAAGTTAACGAAGATACCCTGAGCAGTCTCGGGGCGGAGGTAAAGCTCTGTAGAAGAGTCCTCTGTAACGCCCTGGAATGTCTTGAACATCATGTTGAACTTACGGATATCTGTAAAGTCGCACTTTCCGCAGCCGGGGCAGGGAACGCCCTTCTCTCTGATATATGCTGTCATCTCCTCGTTGGAGAGAGCCTCAACTACCATATCGATGCCGTTCTCTGCATTGTAATCCTCGATGAGCTTGTCAGCGCGGTGACGCATCTTACAGGAGTGGCAGTCGATAAGGGGGTCGTTAAAGTTAACTACGTGGCCGGATGCTACCCATGTGCGGGGGTTCATAAGGATACCTGCATCGAGACCTACGTTATACTTGGATTCCTGAACGAACTTCTTCCACCAAGCCTTCTTTACGTTGTTCTTGAACTCAACGCCGAGAGGGCCGTAGTCCCAGGAGTTTGCGAGACCGCCGTAGATCTCACTGCCCGCGTATACAAAGCCGCGGTTCTTGCAAAGTGCGACGATCTTTTCCATCGTCTTGTCTGTGTTTTTCATTCTTGCCATGATTGTATATTCCTTTCGGTTTTTAACTTGGTAATATATATTAGCGGTAGTCAGAGAAAAAGCTGATGGCCGCGTCAATATCGGGATTGTAATATCCCTCTCTGCCCTGTCTGCCTGCTATGAACTTGCCGGGGTAGGTGAGGGTCTGGATCTTGAACCAGCTATATCCGCGGATGACCTCAGTATGCGCGAGAACATCATCCTTTGTGATATTGGTGGAAACAAGCTTTTTGTTAAGGCTGGTAAAGATAGATGTAAGATCTCCGTCAGACTTGTCGGAGAGGTTTACCATAAGGCCGTTCGCAAAGCTCTGGAGGATAAGCATCTCGTCATCGATGCCGTCGGTCTCGTCCATATAGAGAAGTGCGGGCATCAGCTTCTTTGCAAGCTTTACACTTGCGGAAGCGTCAAGCTCTGAAACGTAGGTGGTAACAGCCTCGGTAGTTTCGTCTTTGTTCTTATCTTTGTCTTTATCTTTATCCTTATCTTTTTTTGCAGTTGTGTCCTTTTTGTCATCATTATCTGTGGTCTCTTCTTTGGGCATGGTAATGTAATTCTTTCCGTCGAAGCCTATCTCTACGGGGATATTACATTCGATGCTGCCTATTGTATTGGCAACAGATGCAAGGTCTGTGGAGTGGATAACAGAGTAGTAATCTATAGTAAGTCCTGTCATACTTGCAACCTTTTTGCTAAGATTTTCCGCGCCATTGAGGGCATAAAACTCTCCGATGGAGCAGTCTCCCGTAGGAGTATCAACTCTGGTCGCAGTGGGAACAGTCATTACGATATACTCTCTTGTTTTAACGTCTGCACGGATGATGACTATATTTGTAGCTTCTATGAGCTCGTATTCATCATCGAGAATGCCGAAGTCCTCCTTCAGCTTATCAACAGCGCTCGCGTTTTGAGGATAATAATTGTCGATAACGTCGGGGCGGTAATCAGAGACTACCATAAGCCATGTGAAGCTTTCTCCGTTGAGCTTTCTTGTAAGTCTGTCGTCTTCTCCTTCATCGCCGATACCTGTGGTATCTGCAGGGGTGAGCACTTGCTCAAGGTTATCTCCCTTGTCATCGAAAATACCTGACACGGTATCAGCTACATATCCGCAGGCGAAAATTGCTATGATGCCGAGTATTATCAATGAAACTGCAAATATTATTCCGAAATTTCTGAGATTAGTCAAACAAAACACCGGCCTTTCATTTCGGTTGAATGGGTGTGGTTTACTGTGCTTTTGCGATATCCGTTATGAGAAGCTCCACAGTTATATCAGAGCTTGAAACGGTAATGGTCATATTAGGTGCTATATAGGTATTGGCGTTGAGAAGGAAGCCTGTTTCTGTCATGGTTCCCTCGACAGTAAAGGATCCTTTTATATCAACTGTGCCGTCATCGGCATAGCCGTGTACGTATTCGCCTCTTGAATTTTGAGAGTGGATCTCTGCAGGGGTAAAGGTGGCGTTTCCGGAGAGTTTACCAAAGTATTCTCCGTTTTCAAGGTAAAACTCTTTGCCGCTTGAGAAAAGGTTGGAATACTCATCAGCCTCTTCGTAAACGACATAGGATACTGTATATTCGCCCTTGCTGTCCTTTTGGAAAAACAAGTTTTCGCCGACAGCTATTCTTATAACGATGCCTGCCAGGCAGACAACGAGAAGAATGATTATGAGAAGATCAATTGCGGCGAATTTCTTTTTGTTTTTAATTTCGTCTTTTTTATTCATATTTATACTGACCGTTCTTTATTCTTCTTCATCGGTTTTCTTTTTCTTGGCTTTGCGTCTATTCTGCGCTTCAGCCTTTTCCTGTGCCTCAGCCTCAGCTTCAGCTTTTTCCTTTGCCTCGCGCTCCTGCTTATCAGCTTCAAGTCTTATTTCGCTAACGTGCTCTGCAAGGCCGGAGAGGATACGTGTACTGGGCTTTTTCATACAAATGAAGATAAGTATGAGGATAACTATTGAGGCTGCAAGTATGATAAGTGTTTTCCAGATTCTTGTTGTGGATTCCTGGAACATAGCATCTGTATATGTTACCGCAATGAGACCCATAAGACCGCACATTGCATAAAGAAGTTTAACTGCTTCTCTGTGGGAAAATCCCATATCTACCAGCTTGTGATGAAGATGTCCGCGGTCGGGATGGAAGGGGCTCTGTCCGTGAAGCACGCGACGGAAGATAGCGATAAGAGTATCAAAAATGGGAAGTGCGAAGATGGAGAAGGGAACGAGGAATGAAAGCATGGTGTGAAGCTTGAACAGTCCCTGAACTGAAATTATGGAAAGTGTATATCCGAGGAACAGCGCGCCTGTGTCTCCCATAAAAATGGTAGCGGGGTTCTTGTTATAGGGGAGAAATCCGAGGCAGGATGCTGTAAGAATTGCGGTAATGAGCGCTGCGGTATAGTCACCTGTAATAAGCATTACCATGAAAATGGAGAATGACGTGATTGCAGAAACTCCGCATGAAAGGCCATCAAGACCGTCGATAAGGTTGATAGCATTTGAAAGACCCACTATCCAAAGAATTGTAATGGGGATAGCAAAATATCCGAAGTCGATCTGTGTACCAAAGAGGGAAATGTGCTCAATGAGAATGCCAAAGGAAACGGCAATACCTGCAACGCAAAGCTGAACGAGGAGCTTTATCCATGCGGAAAGACGGAAAATATCATCCAGTATTCCGAGGATAACGAGAATAGCGCCGCCAATCCAGATAGCATAAAGCTGAGAAGATGCTTCGCAGAATACCAGTGTAGCGATCAAAAATCCTGCAAAGATGGCAAGACCACCGATACGGGGAGTGGGCTTTTTATGCATACGTCGAGCATCTGTCGGGATATCGATAGCACCGATTCTGAAGGCGAGAAGTCTTACGGGAGGTGTGGTGGTATAGGAAACGAGAGCCGCGCACGCCACCGCTACTACAGCGATTATCAATGATGTCAATGTCATGTTTTTTTACCGTTCCTTTTCTTATATTATCAGGTGATCAATCAATTATTTCAATGCTGACGCAGTTTCCGATGCAATACAGGTTGGGCAAACGGGCTTCAATTTCTTTTCCGATGTTGATAACGGAGGAGCCAACTGTATATCCTGTATCGGTTTTTGTTGCCTGAGCTGTTACTGTGATATAAAGAACGCTCATGCCTTCCATTGGAGAGGAAACAACAGAGCCTTGGGAATCAATGCCCGAGTAATATGCCTGTGCATTTGATACGGCGCTTACCTTGCCGATACTCTGAGTTGTTTTGTGATCGAGAATGGTGTTTCCCTCAGCGACTCTTGATACAAAATCCGAATCTATGGGATCAACCTCAAGGACGTATTTTACCGTCACTTTTTCTCCCGATGTACCTATTCCCTTAAACACGCCGATACCGACAGCAAGCATAGAGGCGAGCATGGCGATGATGATTATAACATCAACGATGCTGATTTTTCTTTTTGTTTCGATCTTCATCTGATCCTCCTTAGTTATGTTGCCGTTTTATAACGGCGTGAGCGTATTCTTCCGAATTTTTGGAGGCTATGGCTTGTTCAGTCTTTTCTATATGACCGAGGGTGCTTCTTGTGTATGCGGAGCATATACCGAAAAGCAAAAAGAGCATAAGGTATGCAGTTTCGTTTGTATACAGATCAAAGAATGTTGCGGTGATCAGGATGCAGAGAATAGAGCACACAACGGAAACTATACCCATTCTTGTTTCAGCACGGTCTTTTGCGCTTTCGGAAAGAAGGGGATCCTTTTCACTTTCCAGAAAGCGGTAGGTCTTAATTATCAGCAGAACAGCCTGTCCTATAATGAACACGGAAAGCAATGCAAATATGATAAATCCGACAATGCCCAGCTGAGACATAATGCTGTAGTAAAAGTTTTTACCCATATAGCTTTCGGAAAATCCGCCCCCGCATATGATATATCCGGAGGATATGGGTGAATCTGAAAAGGCATATATATGCTCAGCCTGATGATATGCCTCATAGATCTGAGTGTAGATGTATCTGAATAAGCGCTCTCCGAAATTGCCTGCAAATGCGGCTACCACAGTTACGGACAAAGTTGCAGCAAGAGAGAAGTAGACCCATCTGGAGCCCGTAATCAAAAGCAGAACCGCAGTAGAAATGATCGCTGCAAGAGCAAAAGCCATCTCTTCGAATGCGAAAAGATAGGTGACCATAGATGCAAGGCAAAGAATAAGAGTAAAGCGGTAGCCCTCTGTTCTGGGCTTTATAATAAACGCTGTGCAAACAGGGATAAGTGCCGAGAAGCCGAAGGCGGCAAATCCGCTTTCAAACGCCGGCAGTGAGCTGACCAGGTTTAAAAGATACTCCCTGTCTGCCACGGTACCTGCAGGGGCGATGATCGTAACAGCTTCTCCGATGATGGCAAGAGCAGAGATCGTTCCTGCTGTTATAACTGCCGATGTCAGCATTTTTGTGATCTTTTTGGGATCACGCAGGAGAAGTATGGCAAGCAGGTAAGGGATAAGGAGGGCAGCATAAGCTATGCAACCGTTAACCGCACGATCATGAAGTGTGAAAAATATGCCTCCCACCGAGGACAGTGTAAATATTGCTGCAAGGAGATCTGTCTTTTTTAAGGTGAGATATCTTTTCTTTCGAATAAACTTGAAAATATAGGAAGCAGCGGTTATCGCTATAATACCGTAATGAAATCTATGACCTGTAATAAAAAGAGATACGGTAAGGGCAGTGAGTCCTGTTTCGGGATTGCATAGGATGACTGCAAATACAACGGTTGTAAAGATAAAAAATATGATTGTATGGAGAGGAACGAATACGGTAAGTGCCGCTGCGGCAACTCCAAGAACGAAAGCTATACTCAGATGCCCAATGCTCTTTTCCCTGTATACCGTATCGCGGTCTATATTAAGATAGTCGCAAAGTATTTCTCCCAGGGCACTGGAGGTAAGTACCGTGGAAATATTTCCTTTTGAGAAGATCAGAAAAAACGTGGAGAGTGCGCAGACCATTCCTCCGTAAATATTGGAAGGGTCGAGATTTCTGCTTGTGAAAAGGTTTACCAACATGGCGATAACAAAAGAATAAACGCCAAAGGTGAAAAAGAAAATGCCTATTGCTCTTGTTCTGAGAGAAAGAAAACCGTTTCTTGCTTTTTTCAAAACATGGGACGCCATGCTTCTGTCATATAGCTTTGTTATGGAATATCCAAGAGAAGAACAATATCCCAAAAAGGACTTTTTATGAGCTTTGCGATCGTTGTTTTCTGCCATGCGAAACCTCCTTTCCGATGTACAAATATACATCATATATTATACTACAAAGCCATTGTGATTTCAAGGATTTAGGGAATTATTGTATATTATTATATAAATTAATGAAAAGAAAGAGCGTTTTTACACCGATTGTATAATTGCAGACTTTATTATTAACTGAGGCTCAGCTTTTGGACAAAAATTAACATCTATTTATCAAAACCCCATTTACAATTATCTTGAATCGCGGTACAATATAATGAATAACTATATTGGTCTTATACGGAGGGAACCGAATTGAGATATACAAGAATCATAGCCCTTGTTCTTGGGGCAGCTATGCTGATATGTGCTCTTTCTTCTTGCCTTGCGTCAACAGCAAAGGAAAGAAAGACAGTTATGACAGTTGGAGAGTATGATGTGCCTTATGAGGTATATTACTATGTGACAGAGAACCTGAAGTCAGATCTTCCCGATGCTGCCGACAGCGAGATCGAGGCTGAGGCGTTTGAGATGATAAAGGAGATATACGCAGTTTTTTCTCTTGCCCATGATTTTGGCGTTGATCCCGATGATAAATATATTTCTTCTATCGTTGACGATGCGGTGTCTGCTGCTATCGAAGAGTGCGGCTCAAAGGGAAAGTATAAGGATGCTATCAGCGAAAGCAATATGAACGACAGTGTTTTTCGCCTTTTGAAGAAGCACTCCCAGACTGCAGATGAGATTCTGGCGGCTCTTATCAACTCAGGTAAATACCCTAAGGATGAGGAAGGAATAGCCAGACTTGTCAAGGGTGATGAGTTTGTTTGCATAAAGCAGGTGCTTGTTATGAGCGAGAACAGTGTCAACACCTTTGAGGATACTCTTTTTACTCCCGCAGAGACTCATACAGATGAGGAGGCTCTTGCCATAGCAGAAAAGGTACGTGATAAGGCTCTTGCAGGGGAAGATTTCGATGCTCTTGTAAAGGAATATGGCGAATCTCTCTATATGTTCAACAATACTGACGGATATTATGTTTGCCGCGGTATGTGGGATAAGGTTAATGAGAGTGCAGTATTTGCTCTTGAAGTCGGTGATATCAGTGAGGTTATCAAGAGTGAGAGCGGTTATTCTGTTTTCCTCAGATGTGAAAAAAGCGATGACTATATAAGCAAGAACACAGATGCTCTTGCGGAGGATTATTATAAAGCTCAGTACAATCTTCTTCTTGAAAAAGAGATATCGGAGCTTGAGATAGAAACCACAGAGGCATATGAAAGCATAAAGACAGGAAAATAACAATAGATGCAATTCATGCATCGTGATTTAGGTTTTGAGTAGTTTTACCTGTAAGCGCTGATTTTGATAACAAAGCTGTATTTGGATAATAATTGTGCTGCTTTATGGCGGCGGAACGGAGATCGATGTGAAAAAATACCGTACTTATACGGCGAAAAAGTATAAGATCTGGAAAAAAATAATATTTTTTGCAATTGTTGCAGCTGTTATTTTCACTATTACCGTAATTGTCGGAAACAATCTGAAAAACAAGCTGGAAAGCTCCAATCTTGATGAAACGGAGCCATTCGTGACAACAGCACCTGACAATGATAAAGACAAAGAAAAGGTGGAGCCAAGCGTCCCTCATGATGAGGCATTTATGGGAGTGAGCGCGGGATATCTTGACCTTTCGGGTATTACGGAAAGTGCTAATGTTGCCTCTGTTATAGAAAAACTGAAGGCAGACGGTTTTAATGCCGTATCATTCACCGTTACTGACAGCAATGGTATGATAACATATAAGTCTCCTGCTGTGGAAGCTGAGTCAAGGCTTCCTTCCTCTGATAAGCTTATCCCCTTTTCCGTGCTTGAAAGTGCTGTGATCAGGGCAAAAAATATGGGTATGAGTGTGGTAGGTGTAATGACCGCCTCAGAAAGCCTTTCGGATCCCATTATAGCCTCAGAGCTCAGTGAACTTGGATTTGACAGCATCATTGTTCGCGGATTTGAGGATCATATAACTATCGACAACAGTGCTGTTGATGAAATAAAGCGTTATACCGAGGGGCTTCGAAAGGGATGTGACGGTGATGTTGCCATAAGCGTTTCCTTTGTACCGGAGTTTTACAGATCTCCTAAAAATGCTCCTTATCTTGAAAAATTATATAAGGCCTGCGAGTTTTTGACTATTGATATGACTGAGGCGACCGAAGAAGAAACAAAGTCTCTCGTTATCGAGCTCGCGGGAAGCTTTTCTGCTTACAGGCTGCGTCCCCTTCTTCTTGGTGACGCCGATGAGGCTGAAAAGATATCTGCTGTTCTTTCAGAGGCATCTGTAAATGCTCGTCAATATATTTCAGCTATCAAGAAGAATGATGATACTACCGACAATGCGAATAACTGATTTACTGACGGAAATTGAGAAAAAATCAATATATGAAGTGCCTGCCGTAATTTGTACGGCAGGCTCATATATTAGTGCGGCAAACTCGCATCGAGGCGAATGGAATTCAACGCCTGAAATCGGTGCAAGGCTTTATGATTATATGGCTCCCTTTGATGCTCTTTGCTTTGAAGCTCATTATGCTCATAGCGAGGACAGTATTCTTGCCTTTCCTCTCAAATGCTTTTTCGGATTTAACTTTGGATATGCATATTTTACCACATTGGCAGGAAGACGGTTTGGTGCAGTACTTTTATTCAAAAACAAGAAAGCTTTTTTGGAATGGGAGAAAGACCGCGCAAAATTATCGGATTCGGAATATAAGATAATGCTTTTGCCCTACATAAGCACACTTTCGAGTCTTTCAGATTTCGATACGGATAAAAATGTGCTTTTTGATTTGAAAGGTGCAACGTATTCAACTGTTAAGAATGTTATGAATTCCCGCACCTGTGAAGGCTTTTCTGTTTTTGTAACTCAGAATACCGAAATGGAAAAAACATCCTGTATGCCGGAAGGTATTCCACTGTCCGCCTATGTGCAGATGCTTGTAAATATGCTTCTTGTAATGGGAACTGTCAGTGATGAGAGATCTTTAGAAATACGTCTTTGCAGGTACAGTATCTGCTCTGAGGTGAGAGTTACGACAGAAATTGAGTTATATGATGCATGTATAACTGATATAGAAACGCTTATTCAGCTTTATCCCGCTGTAAATTCCTGTCTCAGTGCCTGCAGATATGTGGCGGGACTTTACAACTCAGAATTGACGGTGATTTTTGAAAACGGCAGGCTGACCCTTGTGCTTTCACTGAAAGAAAGGGAATATGATGATACCGATTTCAAGAGCAGGGATCCCTTGTCAGGATTTGCGGATGCGTTTTCCTTTGCCTATGAATATTCTCTGCTTTGCCTTTCATCTTATGCAGAGCAGTAGCGCCAGAATGAGAACTGTTTCCATTCCGGCTTTACCTTCTCCGCCTGCCAAAAGAACGATGAGGGCGATGAGAAGGATATCCTCGCTTTTGAGCCCTTGTAAAAATGAGATTATTCCGTTATCGCTTTTTTTCTCTGCTTTGTCAAGCCGGCAAGGCTTACTTGTCTGTTCATCGTTGTCTGCCAAGGGTCTTTCATCTTCCGGCTGACAGTCGTGTTCTTCCTTTGTGTCCGGTAAAGTTTGCAAAGGAGTTTCTTTTGGGATGTGCGATGGAGTATTATGCGGATTTTGGTTTTTTCTTTGCTTGTCATGGGTGTGCTGCTTTATTCCGCTGTCGGAATATAGAGGGTATGCATCATCGCGGCCGTCGCTTCGACGGCGAAATCTGCTTCCGTCATATCCCGGCGGAGGAGTTAGAGTAAAGTCTCTGTCTGTCATACCTTTGTTTCTTGAATACATATCGGCTACCTATTTTTCCTGAAAGGCGCTGAGCACTCCCGCAAGACCTTCAAATTGCAAAAGTCCGTCAATGACGGCGCATCTCTTATCGGAAAGATAAGGCTTCAAGGCGTTGAGAAGTGCACGGCGTTTTGTGTCTGTCAGCGGCGTTCCTTGTCCCTTTGTGCCGGAGCTTGTGGAAGGAGCTGTTCCCCCTGTTCCCGTAAGAAGAGACATCATTTGAGGAAGCTTTTTCAAAAGTTCCGGAGGAACGGTAAATCCTTCGGCAGGAGAAGTGCTTTCCGTATCTGCAGAAGACTCTTTATCCGTTCTTTCATCGGGCTGATTGTTGTCATTCATTTTTCCTGCTATATCGGAAACTGTTTTCATTATTTCCGGATTTTGTAAAAGGGAATTAAGTATATCCGAAAAATTGTTGTCCTGTTCCATCTTCTCTCCTTATCTGTCCTGTTTATTATGGGAATCAAAGATTTCAAGCGCACGGCTGATGTCAGCATCGGTGAGCTTGCCCATAGCGTCTCTCAGCTTTCCCATGTCGCTTTGATTTATGCGGACGCCGGAAAGATCAAAACCGCTTTGAGTGCCGATGGCGCATATCATCCTCCAGAGGTTTTCGTCGGAGAGGGAAGAAAGCATATCCAAAGTCTTTTTATCAATTTTCATATAGTCCTCCAAATTATCATCATTCGCCCCGGGGCGTTCTGCTTTCATTATATGTGGAGGGCAAAATATGGTGAAAGATGGTAGGGTAAAATTCTAAAAATCAAAGATTCAGGCTTTAACTTTTTGCTCAGGAGTTCCTTTGAAAATGGAACAGAACCCGTTTTTTTGGAAATCGGGCAAGTTTCATAACTTTTTGCGTGGCCGCGGGTGCGGCAGAAGGGAGATCATTATGAAAATTCTTGTTTTTTCTGATTCTCACGGAGCAGCTTCGAAGATGATGAAGGCTGCCGAGGCTCATCCCGATGCAGATATGTTTATTTTTCTCGGCGACGGCCTTCGTGATGCTGAGCGTCTTTTCTCTCGTTACAGTGATATTCCTCATGTGGGAGTGTGCGGAAACTGCGATACGTTTGTAAATATGGGTGGCGAGAGCTTTCTCAATGAGCAGACAGTTGATCTCGGTGGCATCAGGATCTTCTGTTGTCACGGGCATAAGTATGGCGTAAAATCAACTGAGCTGAATCTTTGGTTCCGAGCAAAGGAAAAAGAGGCAGATCTTGTTCTTTTCGGTCATACCCATGAGCCCTTTGAACGATATTTTGAGGGTATAAGACTTTTCAATCCCGGTAGTGTGGGAATGGGTAGCTACGGAGTTATTTATATCGAAAACAGCGCTGTTGTAGCGTCTCACGGAAAGATTTGAGACTGCGGTAAAAATATCCGTTATGTCTTTTCAAAAGGATAAAAGTGTGATATACTGAAATGTAATGCATAATTCAGAGGTTTGATATGATTAAAAATGAGCTTATAAATACCGATCTTACACTTCGGGATTTTTATTATGATCTTCCCGAGGAGAGAATAGCGCAGACTCCCGTTGAGCCCCGCGACTCTTCCCGTCTTATGGTGATCGATCGCAGTGCTGAGGGTGTTGAACATAAAATCTTTAAAGATATACTGGACTATATTCGTCCCGAGGACGTTCTTGTTATAAACGATACAAGGGTTATCCCTGCGCGTATTATCGGCCGCAGAAGCGAGAAGATGACTGCAGAGGGAAGAATTGCTACGGACAGCACAGCACCCGTAGAGCTTCTTCTTTTGAAGCAGAGGGAGAATGATGTTTGGGAAGCTTTGGCAGGTCCCGGAAAAAGAGCAAAAATCGGGGATATTATCTCCTTTGGTGAAGGCGTTCTTAAGGCTGAGGTAATGGATATAATCGAGGGTGGCCTTCGCGTAGTCAGAATGTTTGCCGATGGGGAAGAATATAAAACTGTTTATGAGGCACTTCATGCCCTGGGAACTATGCCTCTTCCTCCTTATATTACGGAAAAACTTGAAAATCAGGAGAGATATCAGACTGTTTATTCAAGAGAAGAGGGAAGTGCGGCGGCTCCCACTGCGGGCCTTCATTTTACACCTGAGCTTTTGGAAAAAATTCGTGAAAAGGGATGTGCTATCGTTCCCGTGCTTCTTCACGTAGGTCTTGGAACTTTCTGTCCCGTCAAGGAGGAGAAGATCACAGATCATGAGATGCACTCCGAGTATATCAGAGTAACAGAAGAGGCGGCACGTGAGATAAATGAGAGAAAAGCCGCAGGCGGCAGAGTAATCGCCGTAGGTACAACATCCTGCAGAACTCTTGAAAGTGCGGCAGACGATAACGGCATCCTTCATTCTTGCAGCGCAGATACGGGAATATTTATCTATCCCGGATACAAGTTCAAGATAATCGATGCTCTTATTACAAATTTCCATCTTCCGGAAAGTACCCTTCTTATGCTTGTATCTGCATTTGCAGGCAGAGAGAGAATGCTTTCTGCATATGAAACAGCCGTTAAGGAAGAATACCGTTTCTTCTCCTTCGGTGACAGTATGATTATTCTTTAAGAGGTAGCTTTTGAAAACTAAGATAATTGCAGTGGCAGGCCCCACAGCCTCGGGCAAGACTGCACTTGCTATAGAGATCGCAAAAAGGGTTGGCGGTGAGGTCATCTCCAATGACTCTATGCAAGTGTATCGCGGCATGGAGATAGGCACCGCGGCTCCTACCCACGATGAGATGGACGGTGTCGTTCATCATATGGTAGGTGTCTGTGATCCAACGGACGAATTTTCCTGCGCAGATTATGCCCAAAGGGCAAGGGCTATAATAGAAGATGTTGCCGCAAGGGGTAAGGTTCCCGTATTTTGCGGAGGAACCGGTCTTTACCTTGACAGCACTCTGTCAGTTTCCGATATGGCTCAAAGCGGGAAGGATGATGCTGTTCGTGAAAGACTTTCTGCATTTGCAGAAAAAGAAGGTGCAGAGGCACTTCATAACAGGCTGAGAGAGGTAGACCCTGAGGCAGCGGATTCGATTCATATGAACAATGTTCGCCGCGTTATCCGCGCACTTGAGATATATGAGACTACCGGTATAACAAAAACAGAGTGGGATCGCCGTTCAAAGGAAACAGAGTTGCCCTATGAAGTGTATATGGCTGTCATAGAGTTTTCAGACAGGGATCTTCTTTACTCGAGAATAGATAAGCGCGTGCATCTTATGATGGAGGCAGGACTTCTCGATGAGGTAAGGGAGCTTTTTGAAAAAGGACTTCTTTCAGCGGATAAACCTGCCTTTCAGGCAATAGGATATAAGGAGTTTGTTCCTTATTTTGAAAAAGGAGCAGATCTTTCCGAATGTGTTGCTGAGGTGCAGCAGTCATCGAGAAGATATGCAAAACGTCAGATAACATGGTTTAGACGTTATTCCGGCTGTATCCGTCTGATTGCAGATAGGGACGGATGTGTTCGCACTGCCGGTGACTTGTGTGATGAGTTTCTTTCAGAAAGCGGATTCAAGAGGTAAAAAATGGGACTTGTTGAAATTATAATACTTGCAGTGGGACTATCTATGGATGCTTTTGCGGTATCTATATGCAAGGGACTTGCTATGGGAAAGATCAGATTTAAGAATGCCTGCATCGTAGGTGTTTGGTTTGGTGGTTTTCAGGCCCTTATGCCCCTTATCGGATATTTTCTCGGCAGCCGTTTTCAGGCATATATTGAGGCTGTTGATCACTGGGTAGCTCTTGCGCTTCTTCTTCTTATCGGTATCAATATGATAAGAGAAGCAGTATTTGGCGGTGATGATGAGGAATGTGACTGCTCTGTCAAGGCAAAGGATATGATCGCTCCCGCAATTGCAACAAGTATAGATGCTCTCGTTGTCGGCATAGCGATGGCTATGGCAGATGCGGGAAAGGGGATCAATGTATTCCTTTCTGTTGGAATTATCGGTGTTGTAACCTTTGCATTTTGCGTTTTTGGTGTAAAGATCGGCGGCCTGTTCGGAGCAAAGTATAAAAAGGCATCCGAGATCACAGGCGGTGTAATACTTATACTTATCGGTATAAAGACTGTTCTTGAGCATTTGGAAATTATTAATTTTTAGGAATATTTATGAAAAGAATTGTAACGATGCAGGATATTTCCTGTGTGGGAAAGTGTTCACTTTCTGTGGCAATGCCTATTATCAGTGCCATGGGATGCGAGTGCGCTGTGTTGCCAACGGCGATTCTTTCTACACATACGGCATTTGAAAATTTCAATATTGTTGATCTGACAGACAATATTACCGCAGTCACAGATGTGTGGAAGCGTGAGGACATTGATTTTGATATGATCTATACCGGTTATCTTGCCTCAAGCCGTCAGGTAGATATTGCAAGGAGTCTTGCGAGGGATTTCGGCGGCGAGGGAAAGATGCTTTTTGTAGACCCTGTTATGGGTGATTTCGGAAAGCTTTATACAGGCTTTGATGAAACGTATCCCGATCATATGAAAAAGCTTTGCTCGGTTGCAGATGTGATAGTACCGAATCTCACCGAGGCATTTTGTCTTCTCGGAGAATCCTACCGTGAGAACGTTACCCTCAGTGAAGCTATGGATATGGCAAGACGTCTGACGGATATAGGTGTTAAAAATGCTGTTATTACAGGTATCAGTCCCGAGGAGGGAAAGCTTGGTATTGTTAAATATGACCGTGAGTCCGGAGAGGAATTTTCATATTTTGCAGACAGAGTATATACAGATTTCCCGCTTCACGGATCGGGGGATGTTTTTGCATCTGTTGCGGTTGGCGCAATAGCCTCCGGGATGGATATAAACAAGGCATTGACCATGGCTGTGGATTTCTGCGCTTCGGCAGTGCTTGAAACTGTGAATAATAAAGATCATCGCTGGTACGGTATCGATTTTGAAACGGTACTTCATAAATTAAAGTAAACAGTAAAAAAAGGGCTGTCGCATTGCGACAGCCCTTTTTTTACTGTTTACTTTTCAATAATGTTTCTGATTGCCTGCATTTTTCGGTCAAGCTGATTTGAGATCTCTGCGCATTCCCAAAGCTCATCATGGGTTTGTGCGAGTATATCCTCCGAGAGGTTTTTCTTATATCTCATTCTATGCTCGAGTTTTGCCCAGGATTCCATTGCTATGGTGCGGAGCTGAACCTCTGCGCGAACAAGACGCTTATCATCGCAAAGGAAGATAGGAACCTCAACTATCAGGTGAAGGCTTCTGTATCCGTTTTTCTTAGGCTCGTTTATGTAGTCCTTGATCTCTATAAGCTTCACGTCGTCCTGAGAGATCAGGCAGTATGCCAGCATATGGATATCGTCAATAAAGCTGCAAACAATGCGTATGCCTGCAACATCGTTGAGATTGTCCCATATAGACTGGGCGGTGAGAGGATATCCCTTTCTCTCAAGCTTTTCTCTGATACTGTCAAAGGACTTGAGTCGCGTTTTAATGCTTTCTATGGGGTTTCTTTCATGCTGAAGAGAAAACTGTTCATTCAGCACCTTGAATTTTGCCTCTATTTCGTGCATAGCACACTTGTAGTAGGACATCAGGATCTGAAGTTCGCCTATGAAGGACTTAATATCCTCAGGGGAGTTTTCCATCAGAAATTCAGCGAGCTGGTCTTTGAAAATATTTTGTTCTGTTGTATTATTCATCACATAATTCCTGCAAGGAGTCTTTTAATAAGGTTTGCATCTCGTACATCGACAGCATCGTCCTCGTTGATATCACATGCTATATATTCTGAATCGGAGGGACTATGGGATCCGGAGATGATTCTCTTCATAAAGTTTGCATCAATGGCTGTTACCTTATTGTCTCCGTCTATATCTCCTCTGACGGGATCTGTGGGGGTACCTTCGTCTGGGTCATTATCTGTGGGAAGAAGTGTGCCCTTGATGCTGAGTCGGTATTCGTCGTTCATGTTAGTATAAGATACCCGCAGTGGCTTAGTGGTATCGTATCCTGCCAGCTCTGCTATTGCATAGCTGTTTTGGAAAAACCAGGAACAGAACTGAGAGGCATTGTCTGCAATATGGATATAGGCATGGCCGTTATGGAAAAGAGATGCAATAGTAACGAGGTTGCAGTTGCAGTCAACTGTTCGCTGGGGATCAACGGTGTAAAGATTGGCAGAAGAGCTTGTGCAATCGGGAAGACCGTAAAGAGGCTCCTGCCATACGTGGTCATTCTTTAGGTAATTTGAAGTAACGTTGAAATAGCTGTGGAAGAAGTCTTCCTCATCCTCATCTCCGCCGAGGGGATCGTCCCATGTGATGTCGGCATAATAGTAGTTTCCGTCTATACGTACGAGGTTCCATGCGTGCGCTCCTCCGTTTGCATATCCTGAAACCATATGTGCCTGAATGCCGCAAAGTCTCATGAGATACTGGAAAGCTTTTGAGTATCCGTCGCAAACCGCCTCATGATTTACCAGTGCACCGTAGGAACTATGCGAATATTCGGAATTGACATATTGAGTTTGACCGATAAGGACATCGTGGATAAGATGTTCTTTTTCAAATTCGGTCATGTTCTTTTTAATTCCTGCTTTTTTGATGATCTCATTTGCCGCATCGTTGAAGACTTTGCGGTTATATTCAAATTCTTCATTGTTTTTTCCGGCAAGATCATTGTATACGGGCATAAAGGAGATGACCTTTTCAGGGGACCAGTAAGAATATGAATATCTTGAAATCCAGAAATGTCCCGTAGGGTCATTACTGTAAGCGGAGAAAATACACTTAAGCTCATCCTCTGTCAACTCAAGGTCTTGCAGGTCTGCTGTGCTGCCTCTGTTTTCTATGGTATCGTAGATTCTTTCATAGGCTTCAACGTAAGCACTGCCTCTTTCCATGAGAGCAAGGCGGCTTTTACCGTAGAAAATGTCAGTATCTTTTGCACTTACCGCAAAGGGGGCAAATGATAACAAAAGTGAAATTACTATGATTGCAGAAACGAGCTTTATAAATAAGCGATTCATGGTAGATTACTTCCTTTGTGAAGATTGTTTTATATGTGCTTAGTATATGCTTTAGAAATCAGGCGGTACCTGAAAGCATTCGTTTGAGATAGTTTGCGTCCATAATGTCGACAGATCCGTCGCCGTTTATATCTCCCGCAGCCCTTTCATCTAAATTCGGTGAGTGAAGTCCTGAGAGGCATCTCTTCATATAGTTGGAGTCGATGCTGTTTATGGTGCCATCAAAGTTTATATCTCCGGGGATAATGTCGATCCATTCCTCAAATCCCTCTTCTCCTGTCAGGGGAGGGAGAGCGGAATCAGCGCTTATATTTATAAGAAAAGCGGTTGTGAAGACAGCAAAGGCTATTACAAATGCTGCTGTTTTTTTTGAAAGATTCATATACACCTCAAAATAATTATTCATGCCAACCATCGATTCCTCCGCGCTCAAGGGCGCCGAGAATACGGCGGTAAAGGCCGCGATGCTTGCGGTCAAATTCATAAAGATACTGCTTCATGTTTTCTCTTTCAGTATGCTCATCTTCAGGGCAGGGACTTTTTTCAACGGGAAGAGACACCTTGGCAGCGAAATGCTTTATCATTTTTTCCTCAGTGAGAACGAGAGGGCGAATGAGAATAAGCTCTTTTTTTGAAAGGAGCGTAACCGGTGAGAAGCAACCGACCCTTCCTTCAAAGAAAAGATTCAGCATAAAGGTCTCAACGGCATCATCGTAGTGATGGCCGAGGGCGACCTTATTGCAGCCTGCTTCTTTTGCGCAATCATGGAGTATTCCGCGGCGCATTCTGGAGCAAAGAGAGCAGGGGTTCGATTCCTTTCGCACGTCAAAAATGATATGTGCAAGCTCTGTTTCCTTCACGATATAGGTAACTCCGAGACTTTCGCAAAGGGCGCGTATTTCATCGTGAGTACATTTTTCGCTGTAAGCTGTTTCACAGGTATCAAATCCCATGTCAACAGTTATTGCCACGATATCAAAGCTTCGCGGCAAAAATTTTCTTAACTCTGACAGGGCAAGAAGAAGAACAAGAGAGTCCTTGCCGCCGGAAACACCTACGGCAATTTTGTCCCCTTCTTCTATCATATCATATTTTTCGACTGCAAGGCGCACTCTGCTTAAAATTTTTTGAATTTCTTTCATGTCATTTCTCCGAAAGAGACATATACTGTCATTGGAATTAGCCGAAAACGGTATTCTGCGTGAAAAATACGGCATTTTGCACGTAAATACAATTTTTTGCGCAAAAGGTGATGACGAGGTGGGTATCAATGGCAAAAATATACATAGATCAGGGGCATAACCCTGTAAACCCAAATGCGGGTGCCGAGGCCAATGGCTACCGTGAACAGGATCTCGTTTATGAGATCGGAGTTGAAACTGCAGCCCTGCTCAGTGCCGCAGGACAGGAAGTTCGTCTTTCAAGGACCACACCTGAAACACAGCTTGGGACCTCAAATGCATCATCCCTTGCCGCAAGGGTAAATGATGCAAATACATGGGGGGCCGATTATTTTGTAAGTCTTCATGCAAATGCATCGGATATAGAGTCGGCAAGCGGCAGCGAAGCGTATGTTTTTCGTCGCGGCGGTGTTGCCGAGGAGCTTGCAGAGAGCATTCTAAGGGAGCTTTCTGCAGTTACGGGACTTGAAAACAGGGGTGTGTTTTCGAGACCGACCTTGTATGTTCTGAGAAGGACCAATATGCCTGCAACCCTTATCGAGCTCGGATTTATAACAAATCCCGCAGATAGCGCGCTTATGGCAAATGATCCTTGGCTTTTTGCCACCGGAGTGGCAAACGGCATTCTTGATTATATCGGAAACGATTGATTTTAGTTCTGATCTTCTTCAGAAAGAACAGGTAATTCAAACCAGAAGGTAGAGCCTACACTTACCGTACTGGAAACACCGAAGGGGGCGTGATGGAGTAT
>JAZTXZ010000107.1:0-8983 GCA_045636685.1 Candidatus Avispirillum sp.
CCAGGCAGGCCGTGAGGTTCGTATCATGGTCAAGCCCGAGATCGTTTCCGATGATAAGATGCCTCTCATTGCAAGAGACATTGTTAAGAAGATCGAGGACGAGCTCGAATATCCCGGCCAGATCAAGGTCAATATCATTAGAGAAAGCCGCGCAGTTCACTACGCGAAGTAATACTCAAAAAAGGTGCCGTTGCATATGCAACAGCACCTTTTTGAATTAATAAGGGAAAAATTATGTTGGGAATATCTGCAGGCAGATTCCTTTTTTATTTCCGTATCTGCGCTGATGCATACCGGTCTGTGCCGTATATATTCTTGACAATACTTCCATTGAGATGTAGAATAATAAAAAAGGATAAGGAGGCGGAAATGGAAAGAGAAAAGACTGTTTTTTTTACAGGTCACAGGAAAATCGAAAATAGCGCTATGGCAGATCTGCGTCATGATCTGTATTCAACCGTTTGCTCACTTATTCTTCAGGGATACGATAGCTTTATCTGTGGAGGAGCTCTGGGATTTGATACGGAGGCTGCAAACTGTGTTCTGTCCTTCAAAAGCAAGTTTCCGCATGTGAAGCTCATCCTTGCTCTTCCTTGCTACGATCAGACTATGAAATGGGATGACCTGGGAGATCTTTCCGAGTATAAGAGAATACTAGGAGAGGCAGACAGCGTTGAGTATATGCAGCAGTTTTATACTGAGGGCTGTATGCACGAAAGAAACCGCTGGATGGCAGATCATTCCTCCGTTTGCGTAGCATATCTGAAAAGCCGCCGCGGCGGCACGGCATATACGTATAAATATGCATCAAAGAAGGGTCTGCGCCTTTTCAATCTTGCTACAGGCGAAGAAACGGAACAACTTTCATTTTGTTAATTATTTGTTATCCTCTTTACAAAGAGCAGATAAACTATTATAATTAAGTAAATAAAAAAAGAAAGGTACATAACAATGGCAGAATTTTTTAACAGAGTTTTTAGCTCTCAGACAATTCATTCTATCCTCAGCTTTGTAACAAGCACGGGAATCAAGCTTCTCATTTCTCTCGTTATCTTCCTTGTTGGATTCAAGCTTGTAAACGTTCTTATAAAGAAAATGAGAAAGGGCAAGTGGCTCTCCAAAATCGATGATTCCGTAAGAAGCTTCCTCACAAGCTTCCTCAGCATCGCTCTCAAGGCAATTATCCTTATCACTATTGCGGCATACCTTGGTGTTCCCATGTCTTCCATGGTAGCTCTCGTTGCCAGTGCCGGTGTTGCTATCGGTCTTGCTCTTCAGGGCGGTCTTTCCAACATCGCAAGCGGAATTATGATCATCATCTTCCGCCCCTTCGCATACGGTGATTTTATCGACTGTGCAGGTCAGACGGGCAGTGTTGATTCCATCGGAATCTTCCACACAACTCTTGCAACTCCCGATAATAAGAAGGTAGTTATCCCCAACAGCGTTCTCACAAGCCAGACTCTCGTGAACTACTCTGCAGAGAAGACACGCCGCGTTGACCTTGAGTATACAGCTGCATACGAGTGCGATATCGACAAGGTTAAGGCAATCATACTTGATACTGCAAAGGCTATTCCCGAGGCAATGAAGCTTAACGATAAGACTCCCATTGAGGTAATGGTAGTATCCCATGATGCAAGTGCGATCAGATATCGTATCCGTATCTGGTGCGAGGCTTCTGATTACTGGACCATCGCGTTTACAATGAATGAAAACGTTAAGAAGGCATTCGATCGCGAAGGCATCGAGATTCCCTACAGCAAGATGGACGTTAACGTTATCAATAAGTAATTTCCGATAATAAAAAAGTGCAGCCAAGGGGCTGCACTTTTTTATTATTACTTTTTCGGTCCTTTTTGAGCTTTATGCTTTTTCTTTTTCTTAACGGAAAAGCCGAATTTGCCAAGACTTTTTCCAAGCTCAAAATACTCTCCGTGGGCAAAAGCACAAAGACCTGCGCGATCAAGACAAAGCTTCCCGGTGGAGTCAAGCAGACTTTCATCTACCGTAACGCCCACTATATCAGCAAGGAACATATGATGAGTTTCAAATTCTATAACGTCAAATACCTTGCATTCGAGAGAAAGAGGGCACTCATCAATGAGAGGAACAGAAATATTCGATGCGGGAACTTTTGTAAGGTTCCACTTTTTGAATTTATCGTTTTTTCTGCCTGTGTGTATGCCGCACCAGTCACATGCTTTCACAAGTGAGGCAGGCGTGAGATTAAGGGCAAACTCTCCGTTTGCTTTCAATATTTCGTAGGAGTATCTAGAAGGACGCACGGAGATATAGGTTTTCGGAGGAATGGTATTTATAAGTCCCGTCCAGGCAACGGTGAAAACATTATCTCTTTCTCCGTCGCTGACGGTAACGAGAACGGGAGGCACGGGAGCAAGAAGAGCTCCGCCTTTCCAGCTGACTTTAGACATATATTCGTTTCCTTTAGCATTAATCAGTTATTAATTATATTTTAACTTATAATTACCTTTGTGACAAGTAGTGTTTACAAAAAACACTTGCATTACCTATATTTTGAATATATAATTATTCAGTAATAACTCAAGGAGGCGTTTTGCTATGGAAAAGTTGATAACTTTTACCGTTCCCAGCTACAATTCGGCGGCTTTTATGCATAACTGCATAGAGTCTATTCTTCCTGCCGGAAACGATATAGAGATCATAATAGTAAACGACGGCTCAAAGGATAATACCGGAGAGGTTGCAGATATATATGCCGAAAAGTACCCCGATATTGTCCGAGTTATCCATCAGGAAAACGGCGGTCACGGAGAGGGCGTCAATCAAGGTATCAGAAACGCCCGCGGCAAATATTTCAAGGTTGTAGACTCAGATGACAGGCTTGATACAGATGAGCTTATTAAAGTACTTGATAAGATACGCCGTAACGAGACTTCGGGTTGCAGCATCGATATGTACGTATGTAATTACGTATATGTGAGAGTAGATACCGGCGAGCGCAGACCCATGAGCTACAGCTACGTTTTCCCGAATGAAAAGGTTTGTACCTGGGATGATACAAAGCCATTCGGCCCTTCGAAATATCTGATGATGCATTCTGTTATCTACAGGACTCAGCTTGTGCGCGATACGGGAATCGAACTTCCGAAGCATACCTTTTATGTAGATAATCTTTATATGTATGAACCGTTTCCTTTTGTGGAAAGAATATATTATATCGATTCCGATCTTTATCTGTATTATGTTGGAAGCGATGAGCAATCGGTAAATGAAAAGAATGTAATAAAGCGTATCGATCAGCAGATACTTGTAACAAAGATGGTCATAGATAGCCACGACCTCAATGAAATCGAGAAAAAAAGCAAGCGGCTGTACAGATATATGCTCCATGAGCTTTCTGTCTTAATAAGTATATGTAATGTTTTCCTTTCCATAAAAGGAGACCGTGAGAGTGTTGAAAAGCAGAGGGAGCTTTGGGCGTATCTGAAGGCGAAGGACTTGAGAACATACAGGAAAATGCGCTACAGTTCTCTTTCCGCATTCACTCATTTCCCCACAAAGCTTGGCAGAAAGACCACCGTGGGAATATACAGAATAGTTAATAAAATCTATAAACCCAACTGATTTTTTGTATAAAATTCAGCTTCGGCTATTGCAATTTGCAATTTTTATGATATACTGAAAACAGTAGGTGTACCTTACTGTGAATAAAGAATTTTCAGCCGAAGGCTGTTTATGAAAGGAATGATATTGATGAAGGAAGAAAAGCGCACGAGTGTTGTCAAGATAATACTCATTTCCGTAGCTGTTGCGATCGCAATCGTTGCTATCGTTGCAGTACTTTACAAGCTCTTCAAGAAGTATTTCAAGGTCTCTATTGACTGCGGAGACTGTGATGGATGTGAAGATGCTTGCTTCGGCGAAGATTTCGATCCCCTTTGCGACTGCGATGAGGACTTCGTTCCCTCTTGCAGCATCGATGAAGAATAAGCGAAACTGAAAAAAGCGAAGCCGTAGGCTTCGCTTTTTAAATACGATTTTGAGGTTGTTATGAAAAAGATAATTTCTGTCTTACTTGTGCTTTTCGCACTTTTTATATTGGCTTCTTGCACTACGGATGATGAGCCCGCGGTTACCACCGGGAATACCGACTGGCGAAACACCATCGAATATGAAGGCGCCTTCTATGTAAATGAAAAAACCAGAGTTCTGTATGCCTTTGATAAGGGTAGCATTACCCTCTGGGATAATGCCGGCAGTGGTAATGTTCTTCAGACTATTGAATATGATACAAGTGTTGCTGATGCTGTTGAGCGCATAGAAAAAGAGGATATCAACGGCGACGGAAACTGCGATATCAGAGTCATATATTCCGAGAGCGAGGAGGGAACCAGATATAATCTTTTCCTCTGGAGCGAAAAAACCGGAAGATTTGCTCCCTGCCGTATATATAGCGAAATAACCGATCCCGTAATTGAGGAAAATACGGGATATGTTATCGGTGTATGGGATATGGCGCCTTTCGGAATAGTTACAAAAAAATATGAGTTTAACGAAAACTGCGGACTTGATCTTGTAGAGAGCATAGTTTCCGAGCCTCAGAAAACTGCTGTCACCATAGCGACAACCTTTGATGATTCAGTTGTTTCTGTTAGTCCCGCATCTGGAAAGGCAACTATTGAGGGAGAGACATGTGATGCATTTGTCGCAAATACGGTCGCAAAAACTGTTGCCTATATTACATACACAGCAGACGGTCGCTGGTATATGGATAAGGGCTGCTTCGGCTTTTATCGCGAGGTTCTTGCAGAGGACGGAAACATCGTTTTTGGAGATTATCTCGGAGAGTGTAAGTCTGCGCAGGTTCTTGCAGAAGTAATTACGGGAAAGTCCGTTGAGATACATTCTGCAACAGCGGGAGAAATAGACGGGCAGAGCGCAAAATGTTATGTAATGATAACAAGCGAGGGCGAGTCTGTTTATCTTGCGGGAGATAAGAGAGGCTTCTGGTATCTGGCTGAGGATGCGGAAAATTATATCAAGGTAAATGCATCAACCGGCGTGGCGGTAGGCGATGAAACCTATAGCTTTGCCGTTTCCGAGGAAGAATGAAAAACAGGAAAGGGAACAGATAAAATATGTTTGTAAAAAAAGCAACAGCTGCACAGATTGCGGAGGTTAAGGAAAAGCTTGCAGGTGCCTTTGGCGAGATAAGCTTCGTTGACGATGTGCCCGTGAAGGAATATATGCTGAAATGGCTTTCAGCTTTTGCCCCTGATATGACAGTTTATGATGCGAAGTCCTTTTGCCTTCCTAAGCTGATGTTCAGAAACTATCTGTGGCATGCATTCAGCTTCCAGAAAACAGATTGCTATATCGATGAAGATGCCGAGGAGGCCTTTGCAGAGGGATTTGAGGGCCCTTGCTTCGTTCTTCTTAATGGCGAAAATATTCTTTGCAGGGTTGAGAACGGCAAGGTATTTAATCCGGAAAACGTGAAGGAATTTAAAAACTTTATAGTTTTTACGGAGGATTATTCCAAGACTTATGTTCATACGGGAAGCGATGAATTCGGCCCCTACTTCAAGTCTGCTGATATGGCTGTCGCAGATGACTACGAGCCTGTTGAGATAGTTGATGAGATCGAAGAGACTGAGGAATAAAGCAATAAAATGATACAGGGGGCTTTTTAAGCCCCCTGTGATTTTTCCTGAAAAATAAGAAAAGGCTGTTGCGATCGCAACAGCCTTTTCTGTTTTATACAGTTGTAAGAAGGAGATATACGGTATACCCTACATATCCGAGAACGCATACTATGCCGACGAGACGGCCCATGCCCTTTTTAATGAGGCAGGCGATATAAACTGCTGTTGTTACAGCAAAGACTATAATAGCGTTGATGATTGCCGCTTTATCAACGGGGATGGCGGTAATGGATGAGGAAAGGCCAAGAATAAAGAGGATGTTGAAGATATTGGAACCGATAACGTTTCCGAGAGCAAGTCCGCTTTCGCCCTTCTTTGCGGCAACGATACTTGTAACAAGCTCGGGAAGGCTTGTACCGATGGCTACGATGGTAAGTCCGATAAATGTTTCAGACCAGCCAAGCTCTTTTGCAATGGCGCTTGCTTTATCAACAACCAGATCTCCGCCGAAGATGATCATTGCGAGACCGATGATAATAAGAATAATGCTGAGCCATACAGGGATTTTTTTGATCTCTTCGTCCTCGTTGTGCTCTCTTTCCTTTACGGCCTTGAGAACTACAAAAAGAACATAGGTAACGATGCCGACGAGAAGAACGATACCGTTAAGATAGCCGAGAACGTTGCCGATGGCCATCATTATAATAAGAAGAGCGGTTATGATTACGTTAACAGGAAAATCTCGCTTGAGCATAACGGGCTCAACCTTATAGGGCTTGATGATAGCGCAGGCACCTGCAACTACAAGAAGGTTGAACATGTTAGAGCCGATAACGTTGCTTACAGCCAGCTCGTTAGACCCTGCGATACCTGCAGTGATACTGACAGCGGCTTCGGGGGCGCTTGTGCCCATGGCAACGATGGTAAGTCCGACTACGAAGGCGGGGATACCGATGTGTCGTGCAATAGATGAAGAGCCGTCAACAAAGAAGTCGGCACCTTTGATGAGGAGGACAAATCCTACGAGCAGCAGAAGAACGTTTAAGAACATAGCCATAGCGAGTAAATCCTTTCAGATCAGATTGTGGTCAGGAGGAGATAGGCGGTGTAGCCAATATAAGCGATAACGCTGACAGCACCGACAATTCTGCCCATGCCTTTTTTAATAATGCAGGGGATGTAGACCGCTGCAGTAATAACGAGAAGTATGATGGCGTTGATCAGTGCATCGCCGCTTACGGGGATAGGGCTGATAACGGAGGACATACCGAGGATAAAGAGGATATTGAAAATATTGGAGCCGATAACATTTCCGAGAGCAAGTCCGCTTTCGCCTTTCTTTGCAGCAACGATGCTGGTAACAAGCTCGGGAAGGCTTGTGCCTATGGCTACGATGGTAAGGCCGATAAATGTCTCAGACCAGCCAAGCACTGTTGCAATATATGTTGCGTTATCAACTACCAGCTTGCCTCCGACGATAACTGCGGCAAGTCCGCCGGCCATGCAGAGAAGGCTTATGGGAACGGAAAGCTTTTTTGTATCGTAGTCATCAGAGCATTGGCGATTTTTCATAGCACTGAAAATAACGAATGCCACATACGCGACAATGCCGATGAGAAGAACGATGCCGTCAATAAGGCCGAGCTGCATGCCCATATACATCATGGGGATAAGGAGGGCAGAGAGGCCGATGTTAATGGGAAAATCGCGGTAAAGCATAACGGGTTCGATCTTATAGGGCTTCATAACAGCGCAGAATCCCGCAACAACCAGAAGGTTGAAGATATTGGAGCCAACGATATTGCCGATTGCGATCTCGTTCGAGCCCTGTGCGCTTGCCGTAATACTGACGGCGGCCTCAGGGGCGCTTGTGCCCATGGCAACTACCGTAAGACCGATAACGAAGCCGGGGATACCGATATGACGGGCAATGGATGAAGAGCCGTCAACGAAAAAGTCTGCTCCCTTGATAAGCAGGCCGAAGCCTACGATGAGAGCAAGGATGCTGAGAGTGATCTGCATAAAAAACCTTATTTCATATAGTTTTGCGCAATAAAAAAAGACAATTACTGCACAAGAAAATGCAGTAAAAGTCTTGTGACAAAACCAGGCGGTCTTGGGTACAGCCCGGAATTTCTTCGTGATGACGAACTGTACCACAGCTTGCGCTGCAGACTACTCCCTTTTACCTCAAATATTTTACATTATTTCCTTTTTTATGTCAAGATACTTTTTACCAAAATTAACATGATTATGCAAATGGTCGGAAATGAAAAGAATAAAAAGTATGAAAAGCGGAAAAAATCAATATACAGAAAGGAGCTGATTATTCTGTTTAAACATGAAAAAATGCTTTTTAATCCCGTGGCGGTGGAGCGTCCGAACCCTCAGTATGCTGCGCTGCTTCAGGAGCAGCTTGGCGGTGGAAACGGAGAGCTGAAGGCAGCAATGCAGTATATGTCTCAAAGCTTTCGAATTAAGGATCAGGAGATAAAGGATCTGTTTTTGGATATTGCTGCCGAGGAGCTGTCTCATATGGAGATGGTTGCCCAGACTATCAATCTTTTGAACGGTCACGATGTAGACGCTTCAAAAGTGCCCGCAGGAGAGATCCAGACTCATGTGCTTTTAGGTCTTTCTCCCGGACTTATCAATGCGTCCGGATATTCATGGACAGGAGATTATGTTACTGTGACGGGGGATCTTTGCGCAGATATTCTTTCAAATATAGCTTCGGAGCAGAGGGCCAAGGTTGTATATGAATATCTGTATAGACAGATCGAGGACAAAAAGGTAAGAGAAACTATTGATTTCCTTTTGAACCGAGAGGAAGCCCATAACGCAATGTTCCGAGAGGCGTTCAATAAGGTTCAGGATACGGGATCAAACCGTGATTTCGGCACCACAAAAGCGGCAAAAATGTATTTCAGTCTGTCCGAGCCATCCCCCAAGGAGGACCCGGAAAAAAACACAAATTTCGATGCCCCTTCCTTTAAATAAAAAAGATAGATGAAAATATGATAAATCCCCTGCAACGTCCGAATCCTCGGTCGTTGCAGGGGATTTGTGTGATAATACCTGTGAGCGAAATACCCGATCCTTTGAAAACACCAAAATGGGTCAAAGCAAAAAAGATAGATAAATTCGGGTTTATGGGGGAGGAAACGGGGACGCAGAAACTTTTTTGTAAAAAAGTTTCTGGACTTCAAAAAACTTCAAAAAGGAATATACATAATTTGGTTTTATCGAGAGGAGATGTTGTTTCTCTGTAGAAAAGCCTTGCAAGGGCTTAAAAGAGTGCACTAAAGTTATCTTTAGTGAACTCTTTTTTAAAGTTTTTTGCGGAGCTTTTT
>JAZTXZ010000108.1:0-4303 GCA_045636685.1 Candidatus Avispirillum sp.
CCTAATGAGATACACGTAGAATTATTGCCATGCGGTAAAATAGCAGATAAAATTATAAACCAAATGAATGATTTTTACGATAATATCGTTGTAAAATCCTATGTGATAATGCCTGACCACATCCATTTTCTTATATTTATAAAGGAAAGCATGGAGAATGGACCGTCGAGGACGTCGGTCCCTACAATACAAAAATCAACGCTGTCACGGTTCATTTCAACTTTTAAACGTTTTTGCAATAAAGAATATGGCTATAATATCTGGCAATCGCGTTCAAGAGATCACGTTATCAGAAACCGTGAGGATTACGAAGAACATTTGAAATACATCCGAGATAATCCTTTGAGATGGTATTATAAAAGAAAGAATAGTATAAAAGGTGAATTATGAAAAAGGTAGAGATCTACACCGACGGCTCATGCAAGAAAAACCCAGGTCCCGGGGGATGGGCGGCGGTGCTTGTATATAACGGTAAGGAAAAGGAGATATGCGGCGGAGAGGCAGAGACTACAAATAACCGCATGGAGCTCCTTGCGACCATCAATGCGCTGAAGGCTTTGAAGGAGCCTTGTCAGGTTGTTCTCACAAGCGATTCCAAATACGTTGTTGACGGAATCTCCAAGGGATGGGCAAAGGGATGGAAGGCGAGAGGCTGGAAAAAGGCTGATAAATCTCCCGCTCTCAATCCCGAACTTTGGGACGAGCTTCTCACACAGTGCGACCGCCACGAAATTGAATTCGTATGGGTAAAGGGTCACGCAGGCCACCCTTATAACGAGCGTTGCGACACCCTTGCACAGGGAGAGGCAGAGAAGTATAGATAATATGACAGAAATGTTTTCAAATAATCCTAATGATTTTTCATTTCATGATTCGTTTGCAAAAGTCAGATCAGAAGGAAATGATCTGATATTTACAATCAAACGATTGAATGTTCATAAGGGTACTGTATTCAATCCTTTCGATTGTGATATGGAGGCTGATACTGTAATAATGGAGCTTAGCCAAGCCCGTGTAATGTATTTCAAGTTTCCTGAGTGTTCAATGATTTATCCCGATGGAACAAAAATCGATATGCCGACGATTTCAATAAACGATGACCGTGCATTTAAAAACTTTATGCTTGATGCAGAAAAAGGGATATCTATAAATAGCATAACAGCTGGAGATCACTATCTCATAATGGAGGCCTTTGGTAAAGACACCATGTTTTTTGAGATAAAAATTGAGTACGGAGCTGTCGAAATAGTATGGAATGATTATTTGGGTGAAGCTTGGTACGAGCAGGATAAATGGAAGAACAAAGGAAATATTGAGGAATAAACGTATGGAATATATTGATTATTACGGTCTTGATTTTTTCAAGCAGAATGCGGAGTTTACCCACGCGGAAAATCCCCTCGTTGAGGAAAACGTTTTTATAAAAAGGAAGGCGTGTCCCGAGGATGTTCCCGTGCCTACCTTTGAGGATGCAAAGGACAGACTTCCCGTGCCCCATTGGGACGGACATGAGGACTACATAAATTGCTATTGGAGGGCGTGGGAGATAGGATTCAAAAACGTATTGAAGCTGGTGCCGAATACAGGCTTTGTTTCAAACTTTATCGACACCGCCTTCAACGGCTGTATCTTTATGTGGGATTCCTCCTTTATGCTCATGTTCGGCAAATATGCAGACCGCATCTTCAAATTTCAGAAAACTCTTGATAACTTCTATTCCCATCAGCATATAGATGGCTTTATCTGCCGCGAGATCGAGGAATGGACAGGCAAGGACCACTTCACCCGCCACGATCCCTCTGCAACAGGCCCCGATATTATGACCTGGTGCGAATGGGAATACTATCTCAATTTCGGTGATAAGGTTCGCCTTTCCGAGGTATTTATGCCCCTTATGGCATACCACCGCTGGATGCGTGAGTTCCACACCTGGCCCGACGGAACATATTTTTCCACAGGCTGGGGCTGCGGAATGGACAACATTCGCAGAGTAGACAAGGTCTATCATACAATGTACAGCCACGGCCACTCTATATGGGTGGATGCCTGCATGCAGGAGCTGAATAACTGTAATATCCTCATCGAGATGGCAAAGATAGTTGGCAAAGAAGAGTTTATCCCCGAGCTGACTGAAGAAAGAGATATGCTTCTTAAAGTCATCAACGAAAAGCTGTGGGACGAGGAGTCAGGCTTTTACTATGACCTCTGGCGCGGCGGAAAGTTCAGCGGTGTCAAGCATATCGGCGCATACTGGGGACTTCTTGCAAAGTGTGCAGAGGGCGAGCGCGCCGATCGGCTTATCGCCCATCTTGAGGATGAAAACGAGTTCAAGACACCCAACCGTGTTCCAGCGCTTTCCCGCGATATGGAGGAATACTCCCCCGAGGGTGACTACTGGAACGGCGGAGTATGGCCCCCCACAACCTATATGGTGCTTAAGGGACTTGATACTTATGAGAAGTTCGACCTTTCCCACGAGATAGGAAAGGAATATCTCTATTCAACAGTTGAGGTGTTCAAGGAGACAGACACTCTCTTTGAAAACTATGCTCCCGAGTTTGTAAACAACGGAAAGCCGTGGAGAGGCGATAACTCCCGCCCCAATTTCGTAGGCTGGTCGGGACTCGGCCCCATTTCCATAATGTTCGAGTACGTTTTCGGCATCAAGCCTGATGCTGCGAATAATAAGATAACATGGCACGTAAACCTTACAGAGCGCCACGGTATTGAAAAATACCCCTTTGGCACAGAGGGAACACTCTCTCTTATGTGCGAATCCCGTGAGAACGAGAATGAAGCACCCAAGATCACAGTGGAATCCGACGTCCCCGTAATGTTAGAGGTCATCTACGGCGAAAAGGGAAATAAGAAGAGCTTTGTAATAGAAAAATGATAAAAAGCTGCCGCACTTTTCAAAGTGCGGCAGCTTTTTTGTTAAAACGAAACAGTAAATCGGAGATTGAATGGAAAGGATCCCTCCCGGAGGGATGCTGATAAACTCCAAATTATCACTTTCTAAGCTTAAACTTTACCATATGATAAATGAAATAAAAAGCGAATATGTAAACTACGAAAAGTGCAATAACGAATAGGGGATAAAGGACAGGATTGCCGCCTACAAGGTTGAAGGCTATGTCATAAGGTGTGCCGTCGCCGCGGGAGAGGAACATATAGTTGCAGTCGGTATATATATTTGCAATATAAGCCGCAATGCAAAAACTTCCGAGAACAGCTAGGGTTACGGGAATATTTTCCTTTTTCATTTTTGCCGCTCCTGTGATAAGTACGTAAATAGAAACAAATCCCGCAATGCAGTGAGTAAATCCCGAGGCCATGTTGTCAATGGAAATTACGGGGTATACCGAGTAGTTGTTGCCGGCAAAGTATGTGCCGAGAATAGCGCCGAGAAGGCCGAATATGGCAATAAAATCAAGTGAGGCTTCCTTTATCCTGCCCTTTGAAAAAGCGGCAATAGGAATAGTGATAAGCTGAATACTGCAGAGGAACAAAGGAAGATTATATACGAAACTCCACGGATCTCCGCCCCGTACAGAAAAGATGATTATTTTGAAAAGCTCAATTGAATCTATAAGTATTGCCGAAACTATGAGAATACGGTTTTTCGCTTTTGCATTGCTTTCCCTGTTTTTAAGGGCAAAGATAACAGCGCAAAGGATCATAACAAGAGTCAGCGAGGAAACGAAAATCAGATGTTCCGACGACATATATCCCTCAGCAGGCCTTTGATATCCTCCGATACCGAAAAATTCTTTTAAGATATTCATATAGATTATCTGCGATATGCAAGTCCTTTCTTTATCTGACAGGTACATTATACAACTGAATTGTCATAATTCAATACTGTTTAATGAATCTTAATAAAATCTTATTGATAGTATAACAAAAAGGTGCTATAATCGTGACAACGGAATGGAAGCAGGTGTGATTCCTGCACGGGCCCGCCGCCGTGATGCGCGAAAAGCTCCTTTCTACCCGAAGCCGCAATTCGGGGACAAGCCATTGGGAGACCGAGAAGGTGAAAAGAGTGCGCAAAGTCGAAATACTTTCCGATAAAATGTCCCTGTTAATTCCGCGAGTGCCGGTAAATGGGAAGAAAAACAAAATATTTTCTAAAAAAGGATTGAAAGAAATGAAAAAAACAAATCTTAAAAGACTTGCTCTTCTCATTCTTTGTATGGTGCTCATTGCGGCTGCAGCACTGGTTACAACAGGATGCAAGGATGCAACCAAAGAATCCCCCGACACCACTGAGGATGTCACTACCGCACAGGACACAACGGTA
>JAZTXZ010000109.1:0-79091 GCA_045636685.1 Candidatus Avispirillum sp.
AGAGGAAGCTCGTGCCGAAGAGGCAGTTGCTACAGAAGAATAAGTTTACTACAGTTACCGCTGCCATAAGGGCAGCGGTGATTGTGATTTTTGGCAAATTTAAATCTTTTTTTGATAAACAATTACAAAATTAGAAAGGAAAATACTATTATGGCACTTGTACCTACCGTCATAGAACAGACCAGCCGTGGCGAACGCGCTTATGATATCTATTCCCGTCTTCTCAATGACCGTATTGTATTCCTTGCTGACGAGGTAAATGATGTTACTGCATCTCTTGTTGTTGCACAGCTTCTCTTCCTCGAAGCTCAGGATCCCGATAAGGATATCTGCCTTTATATCAACAGTCCCGGAGGTAGCGTTTCCGCAGGTCTTGCTATCTACGATACTATGAATTTCATCAAATGCGATGTTTCCACAACTTGTATCGGCATGGCAGCTTCCATGGGTGCATTCCTTCTTTCCAGCGGTGCTCCCGGAAAGAGATTTGCTCTTCCCAACAGCGAAATTATGATCCATCAGCCCCTCGGCGGTATGCAGGGTCAGGCTTCCGATATCAAGATTCATGCTGACCATATTCTCAGAACAAGACAGCGTCTTAACGAGATCCTCGCAAAAAATACAGGCAAGCCCCTTGAAGTTATTGAGCGCGACACAGACCGCGATAACTTCCTCTCCGCTTTCGAAGCTTGCGAGTACGGTCTTGTAGATAAGGTTATTGAAAAAAGATAATTCCCTTCGGAGATAATTATGGCTATTAACAACAATGAAAATCAGCGTCACTGTTCGTTCTGCAACAGAACTGAAAATCAGGTGATGTTTCTGATCCCCTCCCCTACAGGGCATTATATATGTGATAACTGTATCGATATTTGCAATGAAATAATCTACGATCACACACATGAGGAGTCCGGCAATTTCACTCTGAGCTCTGACAACCTCCCGAAACCCAGAGAGATCAAGGAAACCCTTGACCGCTACATTATAGGTCAGGATAAGGCTAAGATCAGTCTCTCAGTTGCCGTATACAATCACTACAAGCGCCTTCTTTATAAGGATGCCAAGGGAAAATCCGCAGAGGATGAAGAGGTTGAACTCCAGAAGAGCAATGTTCTCCTTATCGGCCCCACAGGCGTAGGTAAAACATACCTTGCTCAGACCCTTGCAAAAACACTTAAGGTTCCCTTTGCTATTGCTGACGCCACCACTCTTACAGAAGCAGGCTATGTAGGCGAGGACGTTGAAAACATCCTTCTCAGACTCATCCAGGCGGCAGATTTTGACATAGAAGCAGCCGAACACGGTATTATATACATTGATGAAATCGATAAGATCTCAAGAAGAAGCGAAAACCGCTCCATTACAAGAGATGTTTCCGGCGAGGGTGTTCAGCAGGCACTCCTCAAGATTCTTGAGGGCACTGTTGCAAATGTACCGCCTCAGGGAGGCAGAAAACATCCCAATCAGGAATTTATTCAGATCAACACTGAAAATATTCTCTTTATCTGCGGCGGCGCATTTGATACTCTGGACCAGATAATCGAAGAGAGAAAAGGCAAGTCCACCCTGGGATTTGGAGGCGAGGTCAAGACAAAGGATCAAAAGAAGAGCGAAGCTATATTCAAGGACGTAAGTGCGCATGATATAGTAAAGTTCGGTCTGATTCCTGAGCTTGTTGGCCGTTTGCCCGTAATTGTAGGACTTGAAAATCTTGACGAGTCTGCCCTCGTAAAAATACTAAAAGACCCAAAGAACTCCCTCACAAAGCAATATACAAAGCTTTTTGAGCTCGATGGCGTTAAACTTGTATTTGACAATGAAGCACTTGTTGCTATTGCAAAACTCGCTCTGGAACGTAACACGGGAGCACGCGGTCTTCGCTCTATTATCGAGGAGCATATGACCCAGATCATGTATGATATCCCCTCAAGAGATGATGTTTGCGAAGTTCGTATAACAAAGCGCTGCATAGAAAAAGGTTCTGCTCCTACAATTAAGCTTAAGAAAGTTGAAAACGCAGAATAAAAATTAAAAGAGGTTCAGCTATCGATAAGGTAGCTGAACCTCTTTTAATTTTTTCTAAGGAATTTTTCATAAAAGAAGGCGGACAGCCGAAGCTGTCCGCCGAAATTACTTATTGTCGTATAAATCTAACAATTAGTTGGATCTTCTACGTCTGATGAATACGATTGCTGTACCAGCAACAAGAACAACTGCAAGAGCAACTACGATCCATACAAAGTTGTCGCCTGTTACGGGAGCCTTGTTTTCATCGTCCTCAGCATTTTCCTTATCGCCACAGATTGTGCAAGCGCCATCCTTATAGTCGTGGCCTGTTGCAGGAATTGTAAGGCTGAGGTATGCAACGTTGTACTTGCACTCAGCGTCAGCGAAGAATGTATCGCACTCCTCGCAGTACCAGTACTCAGCACAGCCGTTTTCTGTACATGTTGCAGCAACTGCCTCAACATGCTTAGCCTCTGCATCAGCAGGGATTGTGAGGTTCATTCTGTTTGTGCGCATTGTACCAGCCTCATCAGCGAATACAGCGTCACACTCAGGGCAGAACCAGTACTCATATGTACCATTTGCATGGCAAGGCTCAACTGCCTCAATGTGAACGAGGTCACAATCAGCAGGGATTGTAAGGTTGAGTCTGTTTGTGAGCTGGATACCTGCAGCATCTGCAAATACAGCATCACACTCAGGGCAGAACCAGTACTCATATGTACCGTCTACGTGGCAAGCCTCAGCAGCGGGAACATATGCAAGCTCATTGAGAGCGGGAATGATTACGTTAAGTCTGTTGGAGAGATACTTGCCCTCTGCATCAGTGTAAACTGCATCACAGTCTACGCAGAACCAGTACTCGTTGTTACCTGTCTGGTGGCAAGAAGCCTCAACTGCTGCAACATACTCAAGGTTGTGAGTAGTCTTAACAGGGATAACTTCTACCTTAGCAACCTCATAGCAATCATCACAGTAGAATGTGAGTTCGCCTTCTGCGCCGCAAGTAGCTTCCTTAGTTACAGTACCCTCGTTGTCTTCAGCGATTGTGTGGCCGTATGCGGGAACAACGTCACCAACTGTTACGTCACCACAAACATCACATGTTCTCTCTGTGTAACCGTCAGTTGTACATGTGGGAACTGTGATCTTGATGTTGCCGGGCTGGAGAGTGATGTGACCTGTAGCGGGGAGGATCTCCTCACGGATGAACTCACCACATACTGTACAGTTCCATACATTCTTACCGTCTTCATCACAAGTAGCGGGAGTGATTACAGGCTCGCCCTCTGTGCAAGCTGTCTTACCAGCAAGCTCTGTACCACATACTGTACATGTCTGAGGAGCCTGGCATGTAGCCTCAGCGCCGGGAGTGTGAGCACCTGTTGCGGGAATCTCTTCCTTGGAGAGCTCAACGTTACATACAGAGCAGCTTACAGTGGAGGAACCAGCTGCGCCGCAAGTAGGCTCTACAACTACGGGTGTGCCCTCTGTGTGAGCGCCTGTAGCAGGAATCTCAACATCGCTAAGAATTGCACCACAATCATCACAAGTTACCTTGTCATAACCTGCTGTGCCGCAAGTTGCATCAAGATGAGAGTCTGTTGTGTTCTCGTGTGCGCAAACCTTCTCAACGATTGTGAGAGTGGAGCCGATAGTTGTGGGTGCGTAGGACTTGAAGATAGGCTTGTTTGTTTCGGGGTCTGTACCTGCCCAAAGGAAGTCAGCTGCTTCATTGTAGTAAAGCTTGATGTCAAGAACATCGCCAACCTCTACATCGGAAGCGATATCGAAGTGGAGTGTGCAAAGAACGCCATTGCTGGAAACAACCTTGTCATACTCTGCAGGCTCGAAGTAAACTGTTGTGGACTGATAGCCCTCAGTTTCGATGCCCTGTGCTGCAATTACTTCCTTGAAGTCTGCAACGATACGATCATCGGAAAGGGGAAGGTCTGCGATACCAAGGTTGATATCAGCCTTCTCTGTGTAGATAGCGTAGGAGTTATCTACCTTTGCTGCACCGTCAGCACCAGCAAGTGTGAGTGCATCGGAGTAAGTAACGTAAATACGTGTTGCCCAGAGACCGGGGTTGCAGTCGAAACGGATATCTACATCGATAGATGTTGTTCCGATAGTAACATCTGTGTCAGCGGGATTTGTGAATACTGTGAACTCATCGTAGATACCTACGAGGGGGTCAGCAGCAAGTGTGATTGTAGCAGATGCGCTAGCAATCTCAAGTTCGTTACCTTCAGCATCATATGCCTCAGCTACTACTACAGTGTATGTATATGCACCTGTAGCACCTGCAATGATCTCAAGAGGAATGTTTACGAGTACGCCATCAGCAGTGATAGTGTCTGTAGTCTCTGTTTCCTCATTGTATGCACCGCAGAGGTCAATGATGAATGCCTTGCTGGAAGAACGAAGATTAGAAGGAATGTGCTTGCTAACCTTTGCGTTTGTACCAGCGAGCTCGCCGTTTACAGCGGAATCAGCTTCACTTGCGAGAGCACCCTCGAAAGCAGTGCTTGTATCGCCCTGTGCAAGCTCATTCTTGTCGTAGTATACTACTACGGAAAGAGAGGAAATACCGGGGTTATTAGCAATTGTGAGCGCGGGAGCCACAGTTGTGCCGGTTCCCTGGATCTTCTCAACAGACTCAACTGCGAGAGTTGCATCAGCTGCAGAAACTACTACTGCAGGAACAATGCAACCTACGAGAAGTGCCGCGAGAAGAAGAAAAGAAATAATTTTCTTCATTTTTAACCTCCAAGTTAAAATATTACGTATAAAGTATACAGTATCAGTACCAAAAAGTCAAGGGTATTTGGAAATTAGGAAAACAAATAGTGCACAAAATAGCATTGTTATAATGGATTCTTTTGTATTATTTACATAAACGCCCCAAAATCGACAAAAAAACAGTTTCTTTCATTATTATATATGAAAAATATTTATGCTCCATGGGAGAAAAAAAGCGCCATATTTCAGGCGCTTTTTTCTCTGACGCATCAATCAAGATACGATACTGTTTTTACATATTTTCCGTTTTCAAAATAGACCCTCGGTACTCTTCTGGCAATACCGCAAACAAACTCATAATTAAAGGAAAAAGCCCTCTGTGCCAACTCCTCAACAGGCACAAATTCGTCCTCCATTCTGCCAAAAAGCACGACTTCATCACCGGGATTAACATCATCAACATTACTAACATCTATCATAACCTGATCCATACAAACCCTGCCGATAACGTTACATCTCTTGCCTTTTACAAGCACTTGAGCATTGGAGGAAAGCGCTCTCGGATAGCCGTCTGCATACCCACAGCGAACAGTTGCCACTCTGGTTTCTCTATCAGTTATATATGTATGACCATAGCCGACGCCTCTTCCCTTTTCAAGCGTCTTTACAAAGGAAACATGGCCTATAAGTTCCATTGCAGGATGCAAAATATAGCTTTTATCCATCTCCTCGGAAGGATAAAGACCGTAAAGCATTATTCCCATTCTTACAATATCATAATACTTATCAAGCTCCATTGTTCCAGCACTGTTATTAACGTGGCAGAGGGGAATTTCTACCCCTATTTCCCTGCATTTTTCTATAAATCTATCGTATTTATCTCGCTGCTCAAGCGCGGATGTTTTATCTTTTGAGTCGGCAATCGCAAAATGAGTAAACGCACCTCCGATACAAATATTATCGAGTTCTGATATCTTTTTTACCTCAAAAGCGTTTTCGTCATTTGCCTGAAAACCAATTCTTGACATTCCGGTATCGACCTTGATATGCACATTTGCAGTCAAATTCATCTGTCGCGCAAGGAATGACAGCTTTTCGGCATCTGCATAACTCGTTATAGCCAATGTTATTCCATGTCTTAAAGCGATCTCATATTCCCTGTGATCCGCACATCCAAGTATGAGTATGTTTTTTTCTACTCCTGCCTTTCTAAGCTCAACCGCCTCATCGACGGCAGCAACGCCAAACCATTCGACCTTATTGGCAAGATACTGCGCAACAGCCACGGATCCATGCCCATAGGCATCCGCCTTAATTATCGCCATAATGCCCGTAGCGCAAGGGATGCGGCTTCTTACACCTTCTACGTTTTTACCTATAGCATCAAGATCGATCTTCGCATACAGTCTTTGATATTCCATAATTGCCTAAAACCTCTTTTTGATGTTTAAGTTACTGATTTATCCATTCATCCCTTCTATTTTATCCCAAACTTTACAAATTGTAAAGCTTTTTTTATAAAAATGACCTTGGGACATTTGCTTCCCAAGGTCATTTTTCCACAGCTTCAAATATTCCGCTGTAGCGACATTCATATTTGGAACTATAGCCCGCTATCTCAAGAAATAGCTTTCCTTCGTTCAGTCCTGCGGCAATCTCAACCGCAACACCATCATAATTTACAGTTACGGATGAAGCATTTCCGGGTTCATTCGCAGTACCTTCAAACACTATTTTTCCATCAGCATTTGTGATTATAAACCGTAAAACTTCACCACTTTCATATACAGACAAGCGATACTCACCGTTACGATAAACACCAGCCTTTATATATGCCTTTTTTTCAGCGCTCAGAGGAGTCCAATTCTCTTCCATGGATTTATAGATTCCGCTGGCCGATGCAACGTTTTTTCCGTTATATGTATACGAAACCGAAAAGCTGTCCGACTCCATTTTTTCTATTTCAATAGCTTTATTTTCATCAATATCTGAAGCACAAACTCCGTTTTCAATCTTTCCGGTTACTGTTGCAAAAAACTTCTGGTCTCCGCTTTTAGCAGAAAATAATATCACGTTATATGTGTTTTCAGGTCTGTTTTTATCCGTTCTGATGATCTCGAGAACATACTCTCCGTTAGAGTACATTGCCCCCTCATGCTCTATGCCTACCGGCATGTTTTCCATATCAGAAGCAACATCGTATATCTGTTTTTCAACCGCAGAGCAACCGACGAGAAACAACGCTCCCGCCATCAAGGCCGTCAGCAATCTTAATTTCAGCATATCAGCAGGCATCCTCCTTCATCATTTATACGGATATATTATCACACCCCCAGCTCTCTTTTAAGGAGATATAAGTAAACAATTTATTACGGTTTTATGACTTTATGCGACAAAAAAGGGCTCCGACGGAGCCCTTAATATTAATAGTTTTCTTCCTTGATGCAGAAATATGACTTGGGATGAGCGCACACGGGACAGGTCTCGGGAGCCTGCTTTCCTATTACGATATGACCGCAGTTCATGCATTTCCAAACAGCATCACCGTCGCGGGAGAACACAACACCGCCCTCTACGTTTTCAAGAAGTTTGAGATATCTTTCCTCATGTTCCTTCTCAATTGCCGCTACGCCCTCAAAAAGAAATGCGATATGATCAAATCCCTCTTCCTTTGCAACACGTGCAAACTCAGCGTACATATCTGTCCACTCATAGTTTTCTCCTGCTGCAGCATCCTTAAGATTTTCAGCAGTAGTTCCTATACCGTCATGGAGAAGCTTGAACCAAATTTTAGCATGCTCTTTCTCGTTATTCGCTGTTTCCTCAAAGAGAGCCGCGATATGATTATAGCCTTCCTTTTTAGCCTTGGATGCATAGTAGGTGTACTTATTTCTTGCCTGAGACTCACCCGCAAACGCTGCCATGAGATTCTGTTCTGTTCTTGATCCTTTAAGTTCCATTTTTGTTCCTCCGAAATTTTATTAGTTTATTATACAGCCTTACAATCGGCACATATACATTTTGCCATGACATCAAAGTGAACAAGCTCCGCGCCCTCCGGAAGACACCTTATCTCAACCTTGACATCCTTTTCATCCACATCATATATTTTACCGCATTTTACGCACAGTATGTGCATATGGTCACAAATATCTGCATCAAACCTGTCCGGCGCATCAGGCACGGGAATACGCACGATCTCTCCCTCATCTGCCATTTTTGAAAGATTTCTGTATACAGTTCCGAGGGCGATCGTCGGCAAATCCTGCTTCGCCAAAATATATACTGTTTCGGCTGTAGGATGAGTCTTTCCTGCTTTTTTCAGAGCATTAATAACTGCCATTTTTTGAACTGTCATAACCAGCCTCCTTTCATTTTTAGGAATGATTCCTATTCTTGTTTCTTATTATACATTTATTCCGCAATATGTCAAGTGAATTTGTAAATATTTTTGTATACTGAACAAATTTATCATTCAAATTATTGATATGATATGCAATTTATGCTAAAATTTACTTAATATATTATATTCAGGAGGCATTTATCCTTATGAAATTCGATTATTCACACGATATTGCAGAAAAAGCCGAAAAGGCAAATCAACTTATTCAGGATCTTATATCCGAAGTTGAAAAAGTAGTCATCGGTAAGCATACGGAAATAGTTATGCTTGTCACAGCAATGCTTGCAGGCGGACACGTTCTCATCGAGGACGTTCCCGGTGTTGGTAAAACCACACTCGCGGCAGCGCTCTCAAAGGCTGCAGGTCTTAAGTTCAACCGCGCCCAGTTCACCCCCGATGTTATGGCATCCGACATTACCGGTTTTAACATCTATAACCGCTCCAAGGAAGAGTTTGAGTTCAAAAGCGGTCTTATTATGACAAACATACTCCTGGCAGACGAGATCAACCGCGCCTCTCCCAAGACTCAGTCCGCCCTTCTCGAGGCAATGGAAGAAGGCGCTGTTACCGTTGACGGCGTTACATACAAGATGCCCCAGCCCTTCATGGTTATCGCAACCCAGAACCCCACAGGATATATCGGCACATATCCCCTGCCCGAGGCTCAGCTTGACCGTTTCGTGCTCCGCCTCTCTATGGGATACCCCAACCTTATGGAAGAGATCACCCTTATCTCCGACAGAAAGACCGTTAACCCTCTCACTCTTGTTAAACCCGTAACCAACGCAGAAAGCCTCACTGAGCTTCGCCGTATGGTTTCGGAGGTAAAAGTTTCTGCAGAGATTGCCAAGTTTATCGTTACCTTAGTCGGCGAGACAAGAAATTCCGACAAGGTTACTCTCGGAGCTTCCCCCAGAGCTTCCCTTGCTCTTATGAAACTTTCTCAGGCTTATGCCTTTATCCGCGGACGCGACTACGTACTTGCTGAGGATGTTTCCGCACTTTATGCTCCTTGTGTTGCCCACAGGATCATGCTCAGTCAGGAAGCAAGGCTTGAAAAGAAATCTGCCTCCGACGTTCTCTCCGAGATAGCAAGAACAGTTGAAGTTCCCTACAGAACCAACAGATAAGGACCTCCCATGGCTGACTACAATAAAACAAAGAAGGAGCCCCTCATAAAGCTTCAGTGGGGCGCGCTCCTTTACTTTCTGCTATACTGCTATGCTTTGCTCATGACTCAGCTTTTGAGAAACCAGATATCAAGTGTATTTTTCTGGTTTATGATCATAGCAGCCCCTTTGTCCTTCTTTATCATGCTTCTTGGCAGAGCGGCTATACAGGTCTATGTTATGACAGACACAAATCAGACCGAGAAGCTCGCTCCCGTTGAATACGAGATAAGAGTTATCAACGGTTCTCCTCTGCCTTACCCCTTCGTTGAAGCTATTATGTCAAAGCCGCGTGACGACGGCGTTCGCTGTCTTCACCAGCGCCTCATGCTTTCACTCACTCCATTCGGAGGCTATAGCGTAAAGAATACTGTTTCTTTTCGTTACAGAGGCCTTTATGAGATCGGAGTTCACGAGCTTTATATATGTGACCCATTGAGAATTTTCAAAATGCGAGTCGATATCAATAACTTTTCAAACGTTACAGTATATCCGAGAAAGCTTGAGTTTGAAAAAGATAACGAAAGTGCTGTTTCCGATATCCCCTCTCCCTATGTTCGCACCCTGGACTCCCGCGACAAATCCGAGGTTTCAAACATCCGAGAATACAGATTGGGCGACTCTCTAAAAGCTGTTCACTGGAAGCTTTCCTCCAAATCCGAGGAGCTTCAGGTCAAGGACTACAACACTAACGACGATCGACACACATATATTTTCGTTGATCTTGCCGCCCCCTCTCCCTGCCCTGAGGTTTTACGCGAGGAGGCAAGAAAGAAGCTTAAAAAACTTACAAAAGCAAACAAGAGCACCGACAACGAGGACGATAACAGCGAAAAAACCACTCTCAAAGAAAAGCTCAGTTCACTTTCCAAAGGATTTAAAGAAAATAAGCGAGCTCACAAATACAGACGCCGCCGCGCAAGAGGAAATACTGCTAAGGATATCGAAACTATCGATATGATAGATGCACTTATCCGCGAAACAAGCGGCAAGTCCAAAAAGGCAAAAAAAGATGAGATCGATAAGATCTTTGAAAAGGACGGCCCCTCAGCTGACGAGATGATTGCAAAGCTTTCAAACATCGTTGGCAACAGCGCCGCTGCCGCTACAGAAGATGAGCTCTACGAGGCCAGACGCGCATGGGGCGGTATTGTCAAGGCAGAATTTGAAGACGAGCTTCCCGAATACTGCGCAGACGGCGTTGTTGAGATCGCCGTTGCCGCAATGAACTCAGAAATTCGCCGCGGCAATAAATGTACTGTTGTCTGGTATGATTCAAGAAGCGAAAAAGGTATGTACTGCGTTGACCTTTCCGATATGGGAGAGTTTGATGATACGTATCTGCGTTTTGCATCAGCACCGGTTATGCCCTCCGAAAAAATAATCACAGATCTTACCGGTATTATAGGCGAGGCTGTTAACGTTACTATCCGTATCGTTACCGCAAATATCGACCCGGCCTCAGTTTCCCGTTACTGCGCTGTTCCCTCCATGTTCGGAGGAGCAGGAACCGGATGCGTTACTGAGATCATGCTCTTCAATCCTCATGACAAGTATCTCGATAAATTGGAGCGACTTGAATTTGCCGCTTCTCAGAGAATGAGACTCCGTCACAACGGTATCTCCATGACAGACGTAAGAGAAATGACTCAAAATGACGGACGCACCGTTCTTATAAACAGCGACAACATCTGAAAGGAGATAAAACCTTAAAAGGTATAATCATAACAATGAAAAAACCAAAGATTTTGTCTCTTTTCAAAAGAGGCAACAAAAACACAAAGCCCAAGGAAAGAAAGCCTGTTAACGTTTACTACTCACCTGCAGACAATATGTCCCCCCTTTGGCAGTACGTCGGTCTTTTTCTCCGAACCCTTATCCTTTATATCGGCGTTTTCGGTATAACATCATTTATTTGCGGCGCCGCAGGTCTTACAACCTCTGATTACTGGCAGGCAACAGCGGTGACTCCCGGATACATCGCACTTCTTAGCATCCCCGTCGCCATCGCAAGCGCTGCCGCATCTCTGGGTAAGATTCCCGCCCTCATTACCCCCTTTGCTTACACGGGCATATATGCTGCCATCACAGCTATAGCCTACGGCAATCCTATTGACTTCACAGTAAAAAGCGCTCTTCGAATCTACAACTATGCGCTTTATACCGTATCCTCCATAGGATATTACTCCATCGGAAACTTTATGATAAACGACGGATATGACTACTCTACTGCGGGTTCTGCCATATCTGATCCATACCGCTTCGGCGGCACGTTTCTCCTTGCTACGCTTTTAGGCTTTATTCTTTATTTCTGTGTTCAGAGAAAAACCAGAGTGCTCCCTATAATTATTCTCATAAGCGCAGTATTTGCACCTATCCTTACGTACAATATTGCCGAGGGCAACTCAGGCATCGCGTTTATGCTCGTATTTATATGCGCGGTTCTTGCTCTTAATGTTTACGATTATCGCTACGGCGGAAAAGCTGAAAGCATACTGCTCAAAAGGAAGCTGAGATCTGAAAAGAAAAAGGAAAAGATTGAAAAGAAGCTGAAAAAGAAAGCAGAAAAAAAAGCCCTTCGCGATGAGGCGGAACGAGTTTTTGACAAGGCAATAGATGCGGACATTCCTCTCTCGAAAGCAAGAGCCGCTAAGCGTGCCGTTTTCAAAAACCAAAAGGAAACGAGAAAAAATCAAAAGCTTACTTTGAAGGCTGAAAAAAAGCTGGAAAAGAAAAACGCAAAAAAAGCAAAAAAGGAAAAGTCTCTTCTTATAAAAGAGGCAAAAAAGGAGATCAAAAAAGCAAAAAAGGATTCTTTGGCAAGAGCTGCAGCCACAGAAAAACTTTCCCAGCTTCTTTCGGCTGACACTGAAAAAAAGCTCAAGCAAAAAGCAGACGCAAAAACAAGACGTCTTGAAAAGAAAACCTTTGACAAGCGCCGCCGCAAGATATCCATGGCAGGCGGCTACACAGGCTTTGGCGTTGCTCTTATCGCCTTTCTTGCTGTATGGCTCCCTCTCGCCATAGTTGACAGCCCCTTTGCTGTTATCAAGCCTATCAACAGCCGTGTTCAGGCTACCCGCGCTTACGTTACCGCATATCTCAGAGGAAGTGACGTCGATCTTGACGATCCTTATGTTTACGGTGTCAACACTCTTGCACCAAGAACTCTCAGCTTTGATCCGCTGGAGCTCGAGGACAAAAAAATGTTCACCGTAGATGCCAAGGGAACCGGCAACGTTTACCTCAGAAGCTGGGTTGCTACAGACTTTAACTGGCAGGAAAACACATGGATCAGCGCAACATATGATCAGGTTCACTCCTACAGAGATCAGTTCGGCACCGACTTTACTCCCGACAGCATCAAGACCGACTATTACAAATATGTATACCCTTCTTCTGCTGTCATCACAGATGCAAACACCTATAAGAATTTCTCAAAATACGGTTTTACCGTGCAGCAGATAGACGTATGGCGAGTTCGCGGATCAAGCCTTCTTCTGTTTGTCCCCGCCCACATGAACACCGATGCAGGTATTCTCACCTACACCGATATCTTGCCTGCACCGTACAAATACCAGAACTATTATGAAGGAACATACTCCTCCTTCTATTATCGCTACGGAAGAGGCTACAGTACCGTCTCCTTCATTACGGCACTGAATCGCGCAGATACAAAAACAAGTATTGACGCTTCTCTCGAATACTACAAGCTCTCCCTTGATACCATCAGAAATGCCCCCTACGCCACAGGTCCCGACGCCGACAGCATCCTTTACAACTACGAGATGCAACTGATGGAAAAAGGACTTGAGTATCAGGGAACAAGCATCGTTGACAGATTTTATTTTTCCATGTCTGCCGAAGAGAAGGAAGCATTTATCAAGAGCGCTGACACAGAAGACAAGTACTACGAATACGTTCTTGATACATACACAAAAAAATCTGAAAACGAAAGAATTGCCGGAGTTGCCGAAACACTCAAGGCAGATGCCATAGCCAAAGAAACAGAGAACGGTGGCGACGGGGTACTCTCTGCCCATGAAGCAGTCATGGCAATAGTAGATTATTTCAGAAGCGATGAGTTTTATTACACAGAGACCCCTAACAAGGATCTTATAAAAGGCCAGGCAAAACCTGTTATCGAATCCTTCCTCCTTGACGTAAAACAGGGTTACTGCACACACTTCGCATCAAGTGCAGTTGCTCTCCTTCGTGAGATGGATATTCCCTGCCGCTATGCCGAAGGCTATGTGGCAACTGACTTTGAGCCCCTCGGCTCAAACGGAACGAAATACCGTACCGATGTTTACGGAACTCAGGCTCACGCCTGGATCGAGGTGTACTTCGAGGATATGGGCTGGATGCAGTATGAAGTCACTCCCGGCCAGCTCTGCGACGATATGTATGACCCCAACAGTGATACAATCGCTCCCGAAGAGGATTACATTCCCGAGGAAGAAGAAGAAAACACACCCAAGCCTCCCTTCGGCATCGAAGACGAGGATGAGGATGAGGATATTATCCCCGACGACGACTTTGAGGTGAAAGAGGAAGTATCAGATCTTGAGTGGTTTGTTCGCATTATCTTCATCGGTCTTGGTATTGCTGCATTTGCGCTTCTTATCTGGCTCATCATCAGATTTATCAGAAAGCGCACCATCGAATTTATGGAAGCGCGATACGCTGTTATCGATACAGCAAAAAACATCGATGCATACTATGCTCCCGAGACAGACAAACATGCTCTTGCAAGAAGCATAAATGACTGGATACTTGAGATATACTCCACCATCGGCTGTCAGCCTCAGGTAGGCGAGCTGCCCGGCGAGTTTGCTCTTCGTATGCACGAGGACTACGGCGATCTTTCTACCGTTGACGTTCGCGATGTTGTCTACGCAATGCAAAAGGAAGAATTCGGCCACGGACTCACTTATGAGGAACTCAGCTCATGCGCTACTTATCTGGAGGATATCATAGCATCCGTTTATTCCGGCATGAATCCTTGGCAAAAGATAGTCACAAGATACATCAAGAGGAAGATTTAATATGACCTGTCACGAAGCAAATCAGCTACCCATAGCATCTCTCGCATATCTCGGAGATTCAGTTCTTGAGATAATGGTAAGAAAAAAGCTCATACTCGATAAAAAAGGTAACATACAAACACGTGCCCGCGAATACGTTACCGCTGTCAGCCAGGCTCGCGCCTCAGAAAAGTTGATGGATATTTTTACAGAGCAGGAGCTGGATATCTTCAAAAGAGGAAGAAATCATACTCACTCCTCCCCCAAAAGCGCAACCCACGCACAATACAGCCGCGCGACCGGCCTTGAATGTGTTTTTGCGTACTTATATCTCATCGGCGAGACCGAGAGACTTGAGCTTATCTTTGAAAAAGGATTTGAAGAGAACTGATACTGTGAGGCGAAAGCATATACTTTCGCCTCATTTATCATAATTTCACCAATATTTATGATCAATAATTACAGAAAGGAACACACATAATGGGACTTATTAAAGCAGGAATCGGAGCTATAGGCGGAACCCTTGCAGACCAGTGGAAAGAGTTTTTTTATTGTGACGCTCTTCCCGCAGACGTGCTTGTAAGAAAAGGACAAAAAAGAACAAGCTCCCGTTCATCAAATACAAAGGCAGAAAATAACATCATCACAAGCGGCTCCGGAATTGCCGTTGCCGACGGACAGTGCATGATGATAGTTGAGCAAGGCAAAATAGTTGAGGTTTGTGCCGAGCCCGGCGAATATACCTTCGATGCTTCAACTGAGCCCTCCGTTTTTTCGGGAAACCTTGGCGAAAATATTCTCGCAACATTTAAGACCATAGGAAAGCGTTTCACATACGGCGGAGATACCGCAAAAGATCAGAGGGTCTATTATTTCAACACCAAAGAGATAATCGGAAACAAGTTCGGAACTCCCAGCCCTATTATCTTTGAAGTTATGAATAAACGTATCGGAATGAGCCGCACCGTAAGTGTTCGCTGCAACGGTATGTATTCTTACACCATCACAGATCCCCTTATTTTCTATACAAAGGTCTGCGGAAATGTAGAATATGAATACACCCGCGACATGATTGACGATCAGCTGAAAACTGAGTTTATATCAGCTCTTCAGCCCGCTTTCGGAGCCCTTGCAGAGCTTGAGCTTCGTCCGGCTCAGATCCCTGCAAAGGTAAACGAGCTTAAAGCAGCTATGAACGAAGCCCTTAAGGCAGAATGGGTAGAAAGCCGCGGAATCACTGTTGAAAAGATCGCCATCAATCCCATCACCCTCACCGATGAGGATATGAAGAAGATAAATGAGATGGAAGACTCCGCTTCATACGGTTCAAATCCATTTATGATGGCCGGAAGAATGACTACCGCAACCGCAAATGCCATGGAAACTGCCGCAGGAAATACCGCAGGCGCCATGAACGGATTTATCGGCATGGGCATGGCAGGAGGCGCAATGGGCGGTGGCTTCAATGCAGCCCAGCAATTCTACGGAATGGGCGCTCAGCAGGTTGCCAAGGCTGAAACTGAACAAAACGGCTGGAAATGCTCATGCGGTGCTACCGCAACAGGCAAGTTCTGCACCGAATGTGGCGCAAAAAAGCCCTCCGCTGAGGGGTGGACCTGCTCTTGCGGAACTGTTAACCGCGGAAAGTTCTGCTCAGAGTGTGGTGCAAAGAAGCCTGCAGGAGCTCCCCTCTATCGCTGCGATAAGTGCGGCTGGGAGCCTGATGATCCACACAATCCTCCAAAGTTCTGTATGGAATGCGGAGACAGATTTGACGACGGCGATCTCATATAACCTACAAGGAGAATCCAATGACACAGATACTTCAATATAAGTGTCCTTGCTGTGACGGTGCTATTGAGTTTGACAGCACCGCACAAAAGATGAAATGCCCCTACTGCGATACGGAATTTGAGCCCGAGACACTTCGCTCCTATGATGAGGAATTGAAAAGCCGCAAACCTGACGACATGAGCTGGAACACTCATGCAGGTAAGGAATGGACAGAAGGAGAAGAAGAGGGCCTTCGCTTCTACCGTTGTAACTCCTGCGGCGGTGAAATCATCGGAGATGAAACACTGGGAGCTACGAGTTGCCCTTTTTGCTCAAATCCCGTCATAATTATGGGGCAGTTTGCAGGGAATCTGAAGCCCGATCTGGTTATTCCCTTCAAGCTTGACAAAAAGGCCGCTATTGACTCTTTAAAAAAGCATTATATGAATAAGAAGCTTCTCCCCAAGGCCTTTAAGGATAAGAACCACCTTGACGAGATCAAGGGAGTTTATATTCCCTTCTGGCTTTTTGATGCTGATGCAGATGCACATCTCAACTACCGTGCAACTAAAGTGAGGGTATGGAGTGACAGCAAATACAGTTACACCAAAACCAGCTTCTATAGTATCACACGCGGCGGAGGACTGAATTTCAGGGCTGTTCCAGTTGACGGTTCTTCAAAAATCGATGACACGCTTATGGAATCCATTGAGCCTTTTGATCTCTCCGAGGCAGTTGATTTTCAGACGGCTTATCTTTCAGGCTTTTTGGCCGACAAATATGATGTTTCGAGCGATGAAAGCATAGGACGTGCAAATGAAAGAATCAAAAGAACCACTGAGGATGCTTTTTCAGAAACTATTTCGGGATATACCTCTGTGACTCCTACCCACAGCAGTATAAATCTGAAAAACTCAACGGCACGCTATGCTCTTTATCCCGTTTGGCTTCTCAATACCTCTTACGATGGCAAGAATTACACCTTTGCAATGAACGGACAAACAGGAAAGTTCGCCGGAGATCTTCCTCTTGATAAAAAAGCCTTTAAAAAATGGCTTTTCGGTATTTGGGGTATTGCTGCGGCAGCTATCTTCTTAGCCTTGATGCTCTTTAACTTACTGTAAGGAGGATATTATGAAAAAGAAAATTATTTCACTTTTATTCGCTATCCTTCTTACGCTTGCCCTTCCCTTGTGCGTAACAGCAGCAGAAGATCCGCTAAGACTTTGGGATGGTGCACAAATACTGACAAAAGAAGAAAGCAGCGAGATAACTTCGGAACTAAACAGAATCAGCACCTCCCTCGGAGTTGATGTGGTTATCGTTACTGTTCCCACAACCGAGGATAAAAGCACGATGGAATATGCCGACGACTATTACGATACTCACGGCTTTTCCGATGACGGCGTTATCCTACTCGTTTGTATGGATCCGGAAAACAGATCTATGTGGATATCAACAGCGGGACTTTGCATCAATGCTATAAACGATTTGAATATTGAAACAATATTCGATCTGATTGAATTTGATATGCAGGAGGGTTACTACAGAGATGCGTTCAAGACCTTCTGCGAGCAGTGCGAATTTTACATAAACGGCGAGGTTAACGGATATCCGCCCAATTATTTCTTTACTGCATTGATATCCATCGGAATCGGTATTATTATTGCACTTATAGTTACAGGCATTATGAAAGGTCAGCTCAAATCTGTCAGAGCAAACAACGCTGCAGCCCGATACGTCGAAAAATCCAGCATGAAGATTACTACATCTAAGGATCTCTACCTTTACTCCACAGTTACAAAAATAAAAAATCCTGAAAAAAGTTCGGGCTCATCTACGCATCGCTCATCGTCAGGCAGGTCCCACGGTGGCGGCGGAAGAAGTTTTTAAATGATTTTCAACAGAAAAAACCTCCGAAGAATCGGAGGTTTTTTCTATGATATTAAATTTTCTCATGGTATTTATATTGTACTTATTATGTATTGATTTAACAGTTTCAATCGAACTTACAATGCACGCCTATCTTATTTTAACATCCTTTTATAAGGTTTTTTTGAAGGCATGGGGACTTTTTCAAAAAAAGCTTCTGCTATTCTCCTAATGTCCTCGCACCTTTGCAAAATACCCGTCTGCGGCCTTCTGGAGGCATTCGACGGCATTTTCCATGGCATACTCAACACCCATCTCCTCACTGACACAAATGGCCGTAACGCCATCAGGCAAGGATTCCGTGCCGTTAATGCCACAGAATACCGTTACTGTTTTTCCGACAGATCTTTCAATAACTCCTCCTACCGCTTTTCCCATAAAGCTTTGACTGTCAAGCTTTCCTTCTCCTGTTATAATAACATCCGCATCTTCAATATGCTTCTCAAAATTATACAGAGAAAGAACCACATCGATCCCTCTCTCAAATTCGGCACGAAGAAAGGACATAGCGCCATATCCTATTCCGCCGGCGGCACCGGCCCCTTCAGCTTTACTTTCATCCTTTCCCGTTACTCTCCGGATCACCGCTACAATCTTCTCTGCACCTCTTTCAAGATGCTCCACCCCCTCGGGAGTCGCTCCTTTTTGAGGACTGAAGACTCTCGCGCAACCTTCATCTCCGAGAAGGGGATTTTTTACATCACACATAAGTACAAAATCTATCCCTCTGTACTTTGAAAATGCCTGATTGAACTCAATAGACTCAACTCGCTCAAGATTTCCGCCAACGGGAACAAAATGATTACCGCATATATCTACAAACTGCACACCCATGGCACTAAGCATTCCTGCACCGAGATCGTTTGTACAGCTTCCGCCGAGGGCAAGGATTATCTTTTTCGCCCCTCGCGATGTGGCATAAGATATCATCTGGCCAACTCCGAAGCTTGATGTCCGCTCCGGGTTTGCTCTTTTACCTGCCAGAGGCAACCCTATTGCCTGCGCACTCTCAATAATGGCAGTATTTCCTTTATCAATAAAGCCGATGGATACTTTTACAGGCTTTGCAAACGGACCCTCGACTACTGTTGTTTCTATTTTTCCCTTAAGAACCTTTGTCAGGAGAGCCACAGTTCCCTCTCCGCCATCGGCGATGGGAAGCTCTGTGACTGTGCAATCGGGATATGCGCGCCTTGCGGCATATCTGATTATTCTGCAGATCCTTTCAGCATCAAGGGTTCCTTTAAAGGAATCGGGTGCAATTACTATCTTCATATCCCCACCGACCTTTCTTTGGTATACATCAATTATACCATATTTCTTCTGATTTTCAAGTTATTTTTGTGCTTTTTGCCAAAGTTGATTTTGCCCAATTTCTTATAACAAGATTATTGATTTGGAATTGTTGACAAATCCGAGTAAATATTGCAAAATAATATAGAAATTTGGATTTTTCTTATCCACCGTGGAGGTGAGCCTGTATGGCGCGCAAGCATGAACAGGAACGCAACGAGGCAATCAAGAAGATGATCATTGATGCCGCCCTTGCAATCTGCATAGAAGACGGTTACAGCGAGGTAACAGTCCGCAGAATTGGTGAAAGAATCGGATACTCAACCGGTGTAATTTACTATCATTTTCGAGACAAGCAGGATATCATCAACTGCCTTGACCAGCAGCTTGACGAAGAGGTTTATAAAACTGTTTCCGACCTTATGGACCCCACAAAGAGTCTCAAGGAAAATATTTCTGCCCTTTATATTTTCGTATGCGACTTGGCATACAATAATACTGAAGCTTACAAGCGTATATTCGCTTCCAGCAGAATAGAAGCTAACTCCTATACACGCAGTATGTGGCTCAAGATGTTCACAGAGTGGCTCGCAGCTGCAGCAAACAACGGAGAGATCAAGAACGAAAACCTTGAATTCAAGGCAAAGTGTCTTCTCTCTTATATTCTCGGCTATAATCTTCTCTTCTTCGAGGTTGATAAAACAAACATCGATACTGCCCTTGCAGAAACTGATATGGCTGTAAATGCGATCCTCAACGGAATACTTAACTAAAAATAAACGAGGCTGTCAATGACAGCCTCGTTCTCTTTGTATGACATATAAAGAATATGAAGTAAAGCAAATCCCCATACGCCAAGCATATTTCATAGAGCCCTTATGGGATTTGATTCATTGAAAATGCCCCTTTCGGGGCATTTTCTTATATTTCTCCGCAAAGGCGAGAAGTAAGGAATCTCTTGAACTTTTCTTTGTCGCCCCATTTAAGAGCAACGTTCATTTCTTTACCTCGTTCGGGGTCTATAAGGGTCTGAGAAGCATCATTTGCATAAATGGGAAGAACCTGATACTTAAGGTTCTCCTTTGTAAAGCATGCATATACGCCGACTGTATCGAAGAGAGCACTTGAACCGCCACCGTTATTCCACTCGATCTCCTTTGCCCAAAGATCAACATTTTCACAAAGAGCTTTGATTATGGGATCCTTATCACTGCATGCGCGGATTCTTCCGAATGCTTCTGCATCAAGAAAGAGATTGCCCGTTACATCAAGGGGAAGAAGCTCTACGGGGATATCTGAATTCACAAGCGCCGCATTCCATGAATCCTTATCACACTTAACGTTCCAGTCAGATCCGAGGGGAGGATACCAGCCAACGCAGTGTCCGTTATAAATAACGCCGCCGATAGCAATGATCTTGCACTTCTTTGCAATTCTGGGATCGATCGCATAAGCATCTGCCATATTTGTAGATGCGCCGATAACAAGAACTGTGATCTCTTCATCAGAATCCATAATATAGTCTACTATGGCCTGCGCCGCGTTTTCCTTATAGTTGGGATAGCTTGCAAGATCAAAGTCTCCGATCCATGCCTCCTGATAGCGGGGATCCATATCTGTCGGTCTGCCCTTTGCAACTATGATATCATCTCTTCCGCAGACTGTGAGGAATTTTGCCGCAAGGCGAGCCTGATACTCTGTACCAAATCCGTTTACGGAAACCATCCTGATATCAAGCTCAGGGCTCTTCAGTGCCATGGCAAGCGCCCATGTATCGTCAATATCGCTTCCGATATCAGTATCAAAAATGATTGGGATTGGTTTGAACATAATAATCCGTTCCTTCCATATAATGTGATACGTATATTGTATCACAAACTATCCCGATTGTACAGTAAATAAGCCATTTTTATTTGGCATTTTTTATAAAAAGTATTGACTTTAAAATGTCCTTGTGCTAAAATACCACCAAAGCTGTGACGGGGATCACGCTTCAATGTTGCTTTTTCAGAGATGTGCCGTTTGGTGCAAGGCACAACTGCAACTGATGCTACTCACCCCTGAGCTGTCGGCTGAACTGCAGTAGGCTTGACCGGTCGCCTCCGTTATCTTAGGCTCGGATATGTATGTATCCCAAAGTGGGCATTTTATATGCCAACAAGAGTGGTACCGCGGAAGTGTTGCTTTCGTCTCTTGCATTTGCAGGAGAGCGAAGGCTTTTTTATTTCTCCTGCCAAACCACACCACCAAAGAAAGGCAAAAACACTATGAAACTGGCATTTTCAACCCTTGGCTGTCCCGATTTTTCCTGGTCCGATATTTATGCTATGGCAAAGGACTTTGGCTTTAACGGCATTGAACTGAGAGGTCTTGGCGACAACATTTTCTCCGTTCATGCAGAACCCTTCAGCCCTCAGAAGATCGATTCCACCGTAGCTCATCTCAAAAAGCTTGGACTCGAGATCCCCTGTCTCTCCTCAGGCTGTGCTCTCCGATTCGAAGAAAAAAGAGAAGACACCGTTCGTGAGCTTCTTGAATATATCGCCCTTGCAGAAAAGCTTTCTGCATCATATATCCGAATTCTCGGTGATCTTACCGCCGAGCCTACAACCGATTTTGACGACAACGCGGTAATTGAGACTCTCAAGATCCTCGCTCCCCACGCAGAAGCAGCAGGCGTTACTCTTCTCGTTGAGACAAACGGCGTTTACACCGATACAAAGAGACTTGCGGAGGTTCTCAACTCTGTTGCAAGTGACTATGTAGCGGCTCTCTGGGACGTTCACCACCCCTACAGATTTGCAGGTGAAAGTGCAGCCCAGACTATTCAGAACCTTGGCGCTTATATCAAGTACACCCATATCAAGGACTCCGTTATGAACGGAGAAAGTGTTGAATACAGAATGATGGGCGAAGGAGATCTTCCTATCGAGGACTTTATGATGGCTCTCCGCTCCATCAACTACGAGGGCTACGTTTCTCTCGAGTGGCTTAAAAAGTACATGCCTGATCTCCAGTCCTCCGGCATCGTATTCCCTCATTTTATAAACTATATGAGTCAGTTCACCGGATTTGCAAGACAAGGCGGAAGACTTCAGACCTCCCTTGATGGCAAAGGACAATATATCTGGCCCAAAGAAACGCTCATAGATTACACATTCCCGCAGATACTTGACCGCATCTGCGAAGAATTCCCCGACCAGTATGCATTCCGATTCACAACCCTTGACTACACCCGCACATACAGAGAATTCCGCGACGACGTCGACAGCTTTGCACGTTCTCTTATCGCAATGGGCGTCCGCCCCGGAGATCACGTTGCTATCTGGGCTACCAACATCCCTGCATGGTACATCACCTTCTGGGCAACAGTTAAGATCGGCGCAGTTCTCGTTACCGTTAACACAGCATACAAGATCCATGAGCTTGAGTATCTGCTCCGTCAGTCCGACACCCACACACTCGTTATGTGCGACGCTTACAAGGACTCCGACTACATTAAGATCATCAACGATCTGCTCCCTGAGCTTAAGGATGCAAAGAAGGGCGCTCCCCTTCATTTCAGAAAGCTTCCCTTCCTTCGTAATATCATTACCTGCGAATCTACTCAGCCCGGCTGCTGGAACTGGGAAGAGGCTTGGAACGCAGGAAAGGATGTTCCCATCGAAGAGGTCTACCGTCGCAGCGCAATGATCGACAAGCACGACGTTTGCAATATGCAGTACACCTCCGGCACCACAGGATTCCCCAAGGGCGTTATGCTCACACACTACAACGTTGTCAACAACGGTAAGGCTATCGGCGACTGTATGGATCTTTCCACTGCTGACAGAATGATGATTCAGGTTCCCATGTTCCACTGCTTCGGAATGGTTCTTGCAATGACCGCTTCCGTTACTCACGGCGTTACAATGAGCCCCATTCCCGCTTTCTCCCCCTCAAAGGGACTTGCCTGCATCACAAAAGAAAAGATCACAGCATTCCACGGCGTTCCCACGATGTTTATCGCTATGCTCGGCCATCCCGAGTTCAAGAATACTGATTTCTCCCACATGAGAACAGGTATCATGGCAGGAAGCCCCTGCCCCGTTAAGGTTATGGAGCAGGTTATCAACGAGATGCATATGAAGGATATCTGTATCACCTACGGACAGACAGAGGCCTCTCCCGCAACCACAATGTCAAAGACAACAGACACAATTGAGACCCGAGTTAACACCGTTGGCGGTCCTATCTTCGGAGTCGAGTGTAAGATAGTTGATCCTGAGACCGGCGAAGATCTGCCTGATAACTGCGACGGCGAGTTCGTTGCCCGCGGTTATAACATTATGAAGGGCTACTACAAGATGCCCGAGGCTACTGCCGCTGCCATCGATAAGGACGGCTGGCTCCACACGGGAGACCTTTGCCGCAGACTTCCCGATGGAAATTACAAGGTTACAGGTCGTATCAAGGACATGATTATCCGCGGCGGCGAGAACATCTACCCCAAGGAGATCGAGGACTTTATTTACACTCATCCCAAGGTAAAGGATGTTCAGGTCATCGGCGTTCCCGACAAGGCATACGGCGAGGAGATCATGGCCTGCGTTATCCTCAAGGAAGGCGAATCTTCAAGCGAGGAAGAGATCAAGAAATATGTTCTTGATCACATGGCAAAGCACAAGGTTCCCCGCTACGTTGCATTTGTTGACTCCTTCCCCATGAATGCAGCGGGAAAGATTCTCAAATACAAGATGCGCGAGGATGCCGTCAAGCTTCTCGACCTTGGCGACGCCAGCAAGATAGTTACTGCGTAAGTTTATCTGCTTTCTTTAAAAACAAAAAGAGTCTTTTTGCAATTGAGATTATTACTTAATAAACTCACCCCAGAAAGTTAACAAAATAATCAAAAAAGGCTTTGAGTACTATCTCATAGCCTTTTTTGTTGTCTTCACTTTTCATCCTAATTTATAACACAAAAAAGACCTCCGAAATCGGAGGTCTTTTTATTATCTTACCAGTTAAGGAATTCCTCACCGTAGATGCTGATGCAGTAATCCTGCCACTGATTTGCAAGAGAACCTTCTGCATACCAGCCATTCTCCTCTGTTCTGCCCTTATTAGTATCAGAATCAGCGGGGATATATGTAAGCTTCTGGAATGCAGGCTCATTATCTACTCTGAGCTTCCAGGATGCGATATTCGCCTTGAACTCTTCTGCTGTGCAGGACTGCATTTCCTTAAAGATAGCAGCGCTGAGTGCATCAAGCTTCTTGAAGTTGTCCTGGTTAAACTCATTTACATAGTCAAAGCTATATGTTGTGGGAAGATAAGAATCAATGTTCTGATTCTTTGCAGAATCCCAATAAGTGAGATCTACTTTATAGTCGGGATATGTCATGTATACATTACCGGTATCAAAGAGATCCATCTTGTATGTATAGATAGGATCGTCATGAACGATGGGAACGATAATGTCTGCATTTTCCTCATCATACTTCCAATGAGTTCCCTCTGCACCGTACTGAAGAATAGTACGAAGCTCTGTATCTGTGTTGAGAAGTGTGATAATTTCCATTGCACGGGATGTGCTCTTTGTGAACTCACAAACAGCGAACATGCTCTGGAGATAGTCTTCCTTTTCGCCTTCGGGTCTCTTGAATACGTTGATATGATAATCATCAGCGTACTTTGCGATCTCGTCAGCTGTACATGTGATATAACCTACACCGAAGTTCTCAGGAACAGTAGCGGAGGTATTAACGTATCCCTTCTCCTTGAAGAGCTTATAGAGATAGTAGTTGGATGTGAAGTTGTTGTAAGAGAAGATATTATCGAATGTTACGTTCTCAGGCTTGGAGCTGTAGAGAACACGGGAAGCGAGAACAGAAAACTCTGCATCTCCGCCGCCGTTACCGGACCAATACTGGTAGTAGCTGGGGCTATACTCACCGTATACGATATTGTTCTTTTCGATCTCGGGATGATACTCTGCGATATCCTCGATAAGGCTCTCACAGTCAGCAAGGCTTGTAAGTCTTGCGGGATCGAGATATTCCTTCTCAACGATATCCTTATTTACAAGGAAGTATGTATACTCGCCAACAGCGTGGTTATTGGGAACGCCGTAAATGCTTCCGTCAAGGGTTGCTGCTGTGAAGAAATCGGGGTAAATATAGTTTCTGAGAACCTTGGAAGATCCGGAAAGCTCTTCGTTAAGATCCTTGATATAGAAATTCTCAGCATAGTACTTATAATCCTCTTCTCCGCGAATGAGGAAAATATCAAGCTGGTTTCTTTCAATGTTTGTATATCCTGTAGCACCTCTTACAACAAGGCTGTAATCACCGTCCATATTGGGGTTGATATACTCTGTTGTCTGAGCTGCGAGAGTCTCGCCCTTCTGAGCCGCCTCGATCTGTTCCTGTCTGAGCTTAATTGCGTCCTGCTCTTCCTTCTCGATACGGGTCTCAATAGTTTCGATACGCTCTCTCATAACCTTTTCGTATTCACTGTCGGGAATACCGTAAAGCTTAATAGCTGTATCAAACTCGGTCTGAGTTACTCTGTTGATAGCTTCTTCTACCATGTAGAGAGCTTCTTCAGTTGTGTTTTCGTTTGTGGGAACCCAGAGGCTGAGAGTAATACTTGTACGGCTAACCTCTGCTTCCTCTGATCCTGTTGTATCCGAAGATATGGTATTGCCGCCGGCAATTGAGCAACCGGTGCTCATTATACAGCCAACGAGCATTACAGCGCAAAGCAGGATACATACGAGCTTCTTTTTCATTTGGAGAACCTCCTATAAGCGTAATCACGCATCATTAACATTAATATTTTACATCAAAGTTACGTTTATGTCAAGTTCAATTTGTCCTTAGTTGGGCGTTTTGACCATGTCAAAGGCATAACTTTTACACATTTTTATTTTTGTTTTGTGACAATACACTTGATTGAAATATGCTTTTTTGTGACAAATAGAAAAAAATCTGTCAAACACACCAAAAAGCAATACTGTTATTTATCAAGTCAGCCACAATTTTTTAACAATTAGTCGTTTCCGTACGCTACAAATTCAGACGATATCAGACATCAAGAAAGTCCTTAAGCCTCTTTGAGCGGCTTGGATGCCGAAGCTTTCTAAGAGCCTTTGCCTCGATCTGACGGATACGCTCACGGGTGATATTAAACTTCTTACCTACTTCCTCAAGAGTATGGGTACGTCCATCCTCAAGACCGTAGCGAAGCTTAAGCACCTGCTCTTCTCTGGGGGTCAGAGTATGAAGAACCTCTCTGATCTGCTCGCGAAGCATTGCATAGGAAGCAGCATCCTGAGGAGCGGGGCTATCGTCATCGGGAATAAAGTCGCCAAGGTGAGAGTCTTCCTCCTCACCGATAGGTGTTTCAAGGGATACGGGATCCTGAGCAATCTTCATGATCTCGCGAACCTTCTCGGGAGACATGCCGATCTTCTCTGCTACCTCATCTGCCGTTGCTTCGTGACCAAGCTCCTGAAGAAGCTGTCTCTGATAGCGTGATACCTTATGTATCGTTTCTACCATATGAACGGGGATACGGATAGTTCTTGCCTGGTCTGCGATCGCACGGGTAATAGCCTGGCGGATCCACCATGTTGCATATGTTGAGAACTTATATCCCTTTGTATAGTCAAATTTCTCAACAGCCTTCATAAGACCAAGGTTACCCTCCTGAATAAGATCAAGGAAGAACATGCCCTTACCTACGTATCTCTTTGCAATACTTACAACAAGACGGAGGTTTGCTTCAATAAGCATCTGCTTTGCGGCCTCATCACCGTTTGCCATTCTTTCAGAAATCTCAAACTCCTTGTCTGCATCAAGAAGAGCAACCTTACCGATCTCCTTAAGATACATTCTTACAGGGTCATCGATAACAAGACCTTCCTGCTGGAGGACCTTTTCCATATCCTCTGCGCTTTCAAGCTGACCTACCTCAGTTTCGATCTCCTCGATCTCTGCCGCATTTTCCTCATATGCAGCTACCTCGATACCATTTGCCTCAAGCTGATCGTAAACCTTTTCGATCTGATCGATATCGAAATCTGCAAACTCAAGAGCCTCCATGATCTCAGAATTGGAAAGAGAGCCCTTAGCCTTGCCCTTTTCAATAAGGGTCTTGATATCAAACTGTTTCTTTTCCTGTTCCATATTTATCCTTTCATGCCAACTTGGCTTTTTATTTATTTCTTTTCTTTTCTTCTTCTTGCAAGAACATCAGCAATATCCTCTCCGCTGCTGCGTCCGCGAATCTTATCGGATTCTTTTTTCAGCTCCGATACGGCATCAAGAAATGCGCTTTCGGAATTGTTTGAAAGCACCCTTCTTTTGGATATCATTTCTACAGCCTTTGATATCTCATCCTGAGAAAAGCTGTCTGAAAGCATACCGAACTCAAATCCGCCGCTTTCGTAAAGCTCACGTATTTTTACATAAAATCTACGATTCAGCTCAGAGAAGAACATTTCGGGATTCAGCAGAGATCTTTCACAGTCAAGCTTGATATACTCATGTCTGTACAAAAGCAGACCAAGCACTGCCGCTTCAAGAACTCCTGATCGCTTTTCCTTTGCAAAATCTGGGTCCACACGGTCTCCGAGCCTTGCGGTATTACGGATAAGCTCTTCCCTGTTCTTTTTTTTCTGTGTTGCCGTTTTCCTTCTGATGATATTCTGAACATCCGCTTTTATCCCCGCGGCATCTATCTCCAGGGCGGTTGCTGTTTTTCTGATATAAATATCCTGTTCAACCTTTGAAGAGATTTCGGAAATAGCATAGCAAAGCTCCTTTGCCGCCCTTACCTTTGAATCCGCATCGGAAATATTATATTTCGACAGTGTTTGAAATATCTTATAGTCAAAAGGAGTTTTAGCATTTTCTATAACCTCACGGAAGCGCACAGCACCGTAAGGAGCATTTGACTTTATAAATTCATCGGGGTCCTTTGCTCCCGGAATACGGATGACTCTCACCGAGATATCTACCTCGGAAAGCAGGCGCATGGCTTTATCTGCTGCTTTTTGCCCAGCCTCGTCACTATCGTAGCATATGACGACCTTATCCGTATATTTTTTCATTATCCTTGCCTGCTCAGGTGTTATTGCAGTACCGAGAGTTGCAACAGCGCTTGTAAAACCTGCTGCATGTAATGCGATAACATCCATATATCCCTCGCAAAGGATAAGATAATCATCCTTTGAATTTTTTGCATAATTCAGCGCAAAGAGATTTCTTGATTTTTTAAACGCCGGAGTATCCGATGAGTTGAGATATTTGGGTTGGGAGTCATCAAGAACTCTTCCTCCGAAGGCGACGACATTTCCCGAAACATCGATGATGGGAAACATCACTCTGCCCCTGAAGCAGTCATAGGTGTTATTTTCATTCTTTCGGCTTCTCTGGCACAGGTAGCCTGCAACCATTTCTTCATCTGTAAAGCCTTTTTCGCGTAGGTGCTTTTTTAAAGCATCGTAGCTGTTTGGAGCATATCCAAGGCCAAAGTGCTTTATAGTTGCACCCGAGAGTTTACGACGAGCGAAATACTCTCTTCCCGCGGCGCCCTCCTCGCTCTGCATAAGCATTTTATGAAAGAAACGCGCCGCTGCCTTATTCATTTCAAGAACGCGATTTCGGCTGACACCGCCGCGTTCCCGTTGATCCTCGTCCGGCAGGCTTATGCCGCATCTCTGAGCAAGAAACTCAAGAGCTGATCTGTAATCAAGATTTTCCATCCTCATTACAAAGCTGACAACATCTCCACCCGCGCCGCAACCGAAGCAGTAAAAATGTCCGTCTCCCGAATAGACTGTAAAGGACGGTGTTTTCTCGCTATGAAACGGACACAGCCCCTTCAGATTGGACCCTGATCGGGACAGGGTCACATAAGATGATATTACATCCTCTATATTATTTCGAAATTTCAGGTCTTCTATAACATTTGCCGGTATCATAACAACATATCCCTCACAAAAACACTATAAATTATCAATCCTTCTGCCAGACCGTAGGCATAAACAGCTTTCTGAAAATATCAATTGCGTATCTGTCTGTCATGCTGGAGATATAATCACATACGCAACGACCGACAGGCTCAAACTCAGTATTATAATAATAAAGCTCAGGCATTTCCTCAGGGCGGAAAACAAAATACTCATAAAGATCACGGAGCATGCTCTTAGCTTTTTTCTCCTCGCCCTTGGCAATTGGGTTTTTATATACCGCATCAAAAAGGAAGCTTCTAAGTTCAAGCATTGCCTCTCCCACCTCTGCGGTCATCTGTATATCAGGCTTATCGCGGCTTCCGTCAATAACTGAAGTTACCATCGTATTGATGCGCTGGCTATGGCCTTTTCCGACAACAGATATTATATCTTTCGGAATATCATCAATAGTAAGTATTCCTGCACGACATGCATCATCAATATCATGATTGATGTAGGCGATACGGTCTGCAAATTTGATAATACGTCCTTCAAGGGTGGATGCTTTATTGTCGCCTGCGTGATTAAGTATTCCGTCTCTGACTTCAACGGTAAGGTTAAGACCAGCTCCGTCATTTTCGAGACGCTCCACAACACGAACAGACTGTTTGTAATGGGTAAAGGAAGAATCAAAGCACTCCTGCATCACAGTCTCTCCCGCATGACCGAAGGGAGTATGCCCAAGATCGTGCCCAAGAGCCGCCGCCTCGCAAAGATCCTCATTGAGCATCAGCGCGCGGCAAATGATACGGGCGATCTGTGCAACCTCCAGTGTATGAGTGAGACGGGTGCGGTAATGCTCGTCCACAGGAAAAAGGAAAACCTGTGTTTTGTGCATCAATCTTCGGAACGCCTTGGAATGAATGATCTTATCTCGGTCCCTCTGGAACTCTGTTCTGTTCTGACAAGGGGTATAGGCATAATCTCTTCCCTTTGTATCCGATGTCAGAAAAGCATAAGGCGAGAGTGTCTGCTTTTCACGTTCGCAGAAAAGCTCGGCAACTGTCATATCAGCTATCCCTCCTTCAACACACTTGTTGTACTATAATATACGCAAAAAATTACTTTTTTACTTTTTTCTTTGAAATTTACGAGATTTTTTTATTTTTATCAATTAATCTCTCCGTATTTTCTTTTTACTTCTCCTATACTCATACGGTATTTGGCGCAAAGAAGCTTTTTTCGCGCCTTATGGTCAGGGAGAAAGCTTGAAAGCAGTCCGTAAAACTCCTTTGAATGATTCATATGGCGAAGATGGCAAAGTTCATGAATTATTACAAGATCCTGGGCCGCCTCCGGATACATCATAACATACAAGGAAAGTGATATGCTCCCCTTATTGGAACAGGAGCCGAAACGGCTTTTGGCAGTGCTTATTCTTACCTTCCCGGGCCTAAGTCCCAAAAGAGCTGCATAACGCCAAGTCTTTTGAATCAAAACTATTTCACTGAGAGACCGAAGATATCTGATATCACTCTCGGAAAGCTCCTCTTTTTTTCTTTCCAAACTATCTTCAAGCTTTTTCTCGATCCATGCTGAATGTTTTTCTACTATCTTTTTGATCTCTTTATCCGAAATGCCATAAGGGGCCCGAACTGTGACCGCGCCTTCCTTTACAGCTATACCCACAGTTTTTCTTTTTGATCTGATGATATTATATTTAATTTCCATATTCTACATTATACTTTTCATTTGTTAATATTTCTACATGATAGTATATGTTTTCGGAGAACATACAGTATGACGGTCGGTTGTAAATTTAGTTTTATCGGGGAGTTTGAAACCACATTGTCTCTAACTTGACTTTAACGGCAATAATGGTATATAATTACACCATCAACCATATAAAGGATATTCCATGAAAAAATCTTTAAAATACTTAAAAAAATACAAGAAAGAGGTAGTTCTCGGCCCTCTTTTTAAGCTCATTGAGGCTACCTTTGAGCTTTTTATCCCTCTCGTTGTTGCTGCTATCATTGACATTGGTATCGGCGGAGGTGACAAGGGGATTGTTATCAATAACGGACTTCTTATGATAGGCCTTGGAATACTTGGTCTCATTTTCTCCGTTATTGCCCAGTTTTTCTGCGCAAAAGCTGCCGTCGGATTTGCAACGGATATAAGACAGGCGCTTTTTCAAAAGCTTCAAAAGCTTTCCTACTCTCAGATCGACTCCCAGGGCGAAAGCGCACTGCTGACCCGTCTCACAAGCGATACCAACGCCATGCAAAACGGCGTAAATCTGGTATTACGCCTTGTTCTTCGCTCTCCCTTTATCGTTTTCGGCGCTGCTATCATGGCCTTTACCGTTGACCCCGAAAGTGCCGTTTGGTTCGTTATTGTTATTCCCGTCCTTGCGGCAGTAGTACTTGCGGTTACAGTCATAACCGTTCCTCTTTATAAGAAGGTTCAGAAAAAGCTTGAGGGAGTTCTCTCGCTCTCTGAGGAAAATATCCGCGGAGCAAGAGTTATACGAGCATTTTGTGCCGAGGAAACCGAAAAGGAAAAGTTCATCTCCGAAAACCGCGCACTCTATTCTCTCCAGAAACTGGCGGGCAGATTTTCCGCTCTTATGAACCCCGTTACATACGTCATAATCAATGCGGCAACAGTTGCCCTTCTTTGGACGGGAGCTGTGAGAGTTGACAGTGGAGTCATAAAGGTGGGCGCAGTTGTTGCACTTTTCAACTATATGTCTCAGATTCTTATTGAGCTTATAAAGTTTGCAAATGTTATCGTAAACATGCTGAAGGCCGTCGCCTGTGCAGACCGAGTCGAGGCTGTTCTCTATGCAGAGGATGAAGCACTTCCTGAAGGCTCGGACAAAACTTTCGACGGACTTGTCACCTTTGAGAACGTTACTCTAAGATACACCAAAGATGCTGATCCCGCCCTTGAGAATATATCCTTCTCCTGCAATGCCGGAGAGACTGTCGGTATCATCGGCGGCACCGGAAGCGGAAAGACATCACTCGTGAATCTTATCTGCGGTTTCTATACGCCAGAAAAAGGCACAGTTGCCCTTTTCGGACATGACGTTCTGAGACAAAGCCGCGAAGAGCTTCTCTCAAAGATTGCCATAGTGCCTCAAAAAGCTGTTCTTTTTAAGGGAACGGTTCGTGAAAACCTTCTCTGGGGAAAGCGCGATGCCACAGATGAAGAAATGTACAGCGCTCTCAGAGCCGCTCAAGCCGAGGATTTCATCCTTGAAAAAGGAGGACTTGACTGTCCCGTTGAAGAAGGAGGAAAAAACTTCTCCGGCGGCCAGCGCCAACGTCTTTGTGTTGCCCGCGCACTGGTCAGACAGGCCCATGTTCTTATCCTTGACGACTCTTCCTCTGCGCTTGATTTTGCAACAGACAGTGCCATGAGAAAAGCTATCAAGTCCCTCTCTTATTCCCCCTGCACCTTTATCGTCTCCCAACGCACATCCTCCATTATGCATGCCGATAAAATAATCGTTCTTGATGACGGACAGGCCGTAGGCATAGGTCAGCATGAGGACCTTCTCGAAAGCTGTCCCGTTTACCGCGAGATCTACGATTCTCAGTTTACAAAAGGAGGGGATGCTCGATGAAAAAAATCAAAAAAGGCACCCTTTCCAGAATAATGAAATATCTTGGAAAGAGAAAATTTCTCATTTTCCTCTCCGTTTTATTTGCGGGCATCTCAGTTGCCCTGACCCTTTATCTGCCTACCCTTTTCGGTAACGCGGTGGATACGATGATCGGAAAAGGCAAGGTTGATTTCAATACCCTCATTTCCGTATTCACGCTGGCGGGCGCAGTTATCGCCCTTACCGCTCTTACCAACTGGATAATGACGGTTATAAACAACCGCATCACCTACGGCGTTTCCCGTGATATCAGAAACGCCGCCGCTGAAAAGCTGCATCGACTGCCTCTTTCTTATCTTGACAGCCACCCTGCGGGTGATACTCTAAGCAGAATGATAAGCGATGTTGACCAGTTTGCAGACGGACTTCTTATGAGCTTTACTCAGCTCTTCACGGGAGTTATCACCGTTGTTGGCACTGTTGGTTTTATGATAGCCATTAATTGGAAGATCGCGGCCATCGTGATCCTGCTCACTCCTCTTTCCCTTCTCCTTGCAAAGTTTATTGCAAAAAGCACCCACTCAATGTTCAAGGCACAGGCCGGAGCACGGGGCGAACAGACAGCTTTTCTTGATGAGATGACCTCAAATCAGAAAACAGTTCGTGCCTTCGGCGTTGAAGAAGAGACCGCAAAGCGCTTCTGCACTCTTAACGAGCGACTCTGCGATGCTTCTCTTAAAGCCACGTTTTTTTCTTCCCTCGTCAATCCCACAACGAGAATTATCTATAATATTATTTATGCAGTAGTTGCCCTTGTGGGCGCTCTGGCTGTTATGGGCCCTTCTGCGGCGCTGACAGTAGGCGGACTTTCCTGCCTTCTTTCCTATGCAACTCAGTATGCCAAGCCCTTTAACGAAATCACGGGCGTTATTGCAGAGCTCCAGAGCTCCTTTGCCTGCGCAGAGCGAGTTTTTGAGCTTATCGATGAAGAAGAAGAATGCGCCGACGGAGATATAGAAATAGGCGAAGCTATAGGAGACGTTTGCTTTGAGGGAGTAAGCTTTTCCTACAGCCCCGATAAAAAGCTTATCGAAAACCTTGATCTTCACGTCTCAAAGGGAATGAGAGTTGCAATCGTTGGCCCCACGGGATGCGGAAAGACTACCCTTATAAACCTTCTTATGCGTTTTTACGACGTAGACCGCGGATGTGTGAAGGTTGACGGACAGCCGCTGCCACTTCTCAAAAGAAAGAGTCTTCGCAAAAATTACGGCATGGTCCTTCAGGATACTGTCATTCGCCGCGGCACCGTTTATGAAAACATTGCAATGGGTCGCCCCGAAGCTACAAAGGAAGAGATCATTGAAGCAGCCAAGGCCGCCCACGCCCATGGCTTTATAAAGAGACTGCCAAAGGGATATGATACCGTTATCGGCCCCAACACAGGTCTTTCAGGAGGACAGCGCCAGCTTCTCTGCATTGCAAGAATAATGCTTACCATGCCTCCCATGCTTATTCTTGATGAGGCCACAAGCTCCATTGATACAAGAACTGAAATGAAGATTCAGGATGCCTTTGCAAAAATGATGAAGGGACGCACATCCTTTATCGTTGCCCATAGACTTTCCACGATCCGCGATGCAGACCTTATCCTCGTTATGGACAAGGGTCGCATTATTGAAACGGGAAGCCACAAGGAGCTCCTTTCAAGGGGCGGATTTTACGCAAAGCTTTACAACAGTCAGTTTGAAAATTAAGAAAAAACTTGCAGATTTTATCTGCAAGTTTTTTTCTTTTAAGTATTATTTTTTCGAAATGCCCTTTTGCAATATTTTCCTTATCATATCCGCGGGGATGACCGTTAGAGCGATGAGGGCACAGTAGAACAGATGCAATGGCTCGAGGGGGGTACAACGGAATACCTCGCCGCCGAAATAGATTATGAGAAGCTGTACTGCTGCAACAAGGGTCATTATAAAAACGAAGGGCTTATTGCCCGCAATGCAGGAGAAAATATTTATACACTCCGTTCTCGCATTGAAGGAATTGAATATTCCGCAGAAAATAAACATTGCGAAAAATGCCGTCAGAAAATAAAGCTCGCTGCCACCGAAAAGCCCCCTTACAAATCTGCTTTTTAAAAACCAGATACCGAGAAACAAAGTATATCCACCGGTTATAAGTATCTGAGAAAGCATACTGCCTGATATTATTTTTTCATCTCTGGAAAGGCTTTCCGTTTTCATATACGCTCTCATAGCAGGCTCTCCCGCAAAGGCAAGGCCGCCGAGGGTATCCATAATTATATTGACCCAGAGCATCTGGATCACCGTCACCGGGCTGTTTATACCTATAAACGGGCCGATGAGTGATATTCCCATGGCTGAAAGATTCATCAAAAGCTGAAAGACCACGAATTTCCGAATGCTTCTGAATATGGTTCTGCCGTAAAGAACTGCACGAGTAATTGAAACAAAGGAATTATCTGTTATTACAACATCACCCGCTTCCTTGGCTACGTCCGTACCGCCGCCCATTGCAAAGCCCACATCTGCCGCCTTAAGAGCAGGAGCATCGTTTATTCCATCCCCCGTCATGCCCACAGTTTTGCCCATTTCTTCCGAAAGGCGAACAAGCCTTATCTTATCTGAGGGCAGAGCTCTGGAAACCACAGCAACCTTCGAAAGAGATGCTTTTACCTCTTCATCCGTCATTGTGTGGAGCTTCTCCGCAGTCAATATCTCATTCGTTTCCCCATTGATTATCCCCGTCTCCATAGCAACCGCTCTTGCGGTATGAGGGTTATCTCCGGTTACCATAACGACCTGTATTCCCGCAGTATGGCAATCGTTTACGGCTCTTCGCACATCTTTTCTGACGGGGTCTCTTATAGCCGCAAGAGCTATAAAGCAAAGGCCGCATATAGCTCCTTGCTTTGCAGAAAAAAATGATTTTTCATCTCCCATTGCAAGGCATAGAACGCGACAGGCCTTATCGGAAAAATCCTTCTGAGTATCTTCGATATCTCTTATTGCCATGCTGTCGAGACCGCATATCTCGCCGCCGTCTCCCATATAGCATGAGCAAGCACTCATGAGGACCTCAGGCGCACCAACAAAATAAGACACTCCTCTGTCTGTAAGTCCTGCGGAGAATTTGTTTTTTGAATCAAAGGGAATACGCTCAGTTGTTTTTACTTTACTTTGGAGGAATGTGCAGAGGGCCTTTTCCGTAGCACCGGAATTGACAGAGCAACAGGCTCCTATGCAATGGGAAATGCTCTCTTTATTCGGCACAGTTTTCTTGTTTTCCGAGTTTCCTCTCCACCCGATGCCCCACACGTCTGTAACGCTCATTTTTCCCGTTGTGAGAGTGCCGGTTTTATCTGTAAAAAGCACGTTCAGATTTCCCGCCGTTTCAATGCCTACAAGCTTTCGGACAAGGACGCCTCCACGCATCATCTTTTTCATATTGGAGGAAAGGACCACAGTTATCATCATTGGAAGACCCTCGGGGACTGCCACGACCACAACGGAAACGGCGACGGTGACAGCTCTGAGAATTTCGGAAATGAGAAAGGGTCTGTCAGCAAATCGCTCCCGTACCAGAACCATATCCATACCTGATGCTATGAAAAAGGAATTGAAAAGATAGGCAAAAGCTATCATAAATGCGCCAATGTATCCCATAAAGCCGATAGACTTTGCAAGAGCGGAAAGCCTATGCTTCAATGGGCCGGGTCTACCTGAATCCGCAAGGCTTCCTGCAATCTGGCCCATGAATGTATCGTCTCCCACACGAAGGACCACCATCTCGCCGCCGCCTTTGACAACAGCAGTTCCGCCAAACACCTGAGAAGGACTTGAAAGCTCAAACTCTGTCTTTCCGATATCTGAAAAGCAAGTGTTGCAAGGCACCTTTTTCACATCCAAGCTTTCCCCCGTCAGGACAGACTGATCACAAAATACTTCTCCCAAAACAAGAACTCCGTCTGCAGGAATACTCATGCCCTGTACAAGTATAACTCTGTCGCCAACTACTATCTCAGACGGGGATATCTCCATTTCTCTGCCTCCTCGTCTGACAATACATTTTCCTTTGGCCGCCCCATCGCAAAGGCGGCTATATGCCAAAGAAGAGCTATACTCGGAAACGGTTGACACAAGGGTGGCTATGAGTATTGCTGCTACTATTCCGAGGCTTTCGGCCCAGTTTATCTTTCCGAGGCTTGCCAGGGCATTGATTATCAACGCACCTATAAGTATTTTGATTATAGGATCGTTGAAACTTTTGAGAAGCTGGCGAAAGAACCCGGCCTGTTTTTTTCTTGTAAGTATATTTTTACCGTATTTCTCTGCATTTTCGGTTGCCTCTCTTGCACTGAGCCCGTCATAGCTGTATTCGATACGCCCGTATCTCTTATCCTTTGCAAATCCCCTCTCATGACTTTTTATCTGCACATTCATTGTCCCACCTCCGTTTACTTTTCATTATATGAGGGAGATGAGAGATACTATGCAGAAAACCTTGAAAAGGATTGAAAATCACTCCGCTTACAAACATACACTACATTAAACAGTCGCCCCTGCAATGAATTGCACGTCCACACATATGCACGTAATGTGAAACGGAATTTAATGCAAAAGCCAACGGTTTTGTTACACGTTTGAATGAAAAAACCGCCCGAAGGCGGTTTTTATCATTTATTGATTTTTTAATTTTATGGAAGAACCTCTTCCTTCTTTATGCAGAGCACCAATGGCAATTTCCAGGTTATGACCTTCACTTCATTGGCAAAATCATCCCTTGGAATGGCCGAGAAACTCGTCCATTTCGTCGCAAAGCTGGCCACCTGCTTTTCTGAGCTCTGACATTACTCTCTTCGTTGCCGCACCGTCAAGATGCCACGTGTTCTTCTCAATACCGTCCACATCTGTGGGGACTATAATAAACTCCGTTTCCGGAAAAGCATAGGTATAGTACATAAGACATCGACGGGCATGGAATGACTTACAGCATATTATGGCCTTTTTTACTTCAAGGCCCATCTTATCCGTAAGTTTTCTTGAATAAACCGCATTCAGCTTAGTATACGTAGCTCTGTTCTCACACACGACAGCATCCTCGGGCACTCCGCACTTTACAAGAACATCCTTATAGAAGTCGCTCTCCGTTTCATAATTCCCGTTATAGATATCTGACTTTGTGTGTATCACAAGGGGGCCTTCTTTATCGATAGCCTTCTTTCCGGAGGGCATAATTATTGGCGCATAGCCCTTGAGATATACCTCTGCTCCCTTTTCGGGGACTTCTGCGTGTCCGCCACCGGGAAGAAAGATAATGTCTGCTTTTTGCAACTCATCTTCTAAAAATATAAAATCGGAAATATCCTTGATTATTCTGTTTTGCATTTTATCACCTCAAATATATTTTAGCAGAAACCTTCTTAAGTTTCAATATAAATGCAAAAACGGAAGGTTTTGTTCTTTTTCTATTTTATCCCTTATCTCAAAAAACTCCCTGCAAATTTTGCAGGGAGTTTTTTGTTTATCTCTCCTCGCGGAAATAAGTGAGGCCCAGACTTTCAGGAGGCTGATGCTCTCTCTTTTTTCTCATACTTGTGAATACGAGGACTATTATTGTTACCACGTAGGGGAGCATCTTGAAAAGCTCCTGAGTTTCAGCGCCAAGACCGTGGATATAGTTATTGGCGTTACAAAGGGCACCGAATACAAATGAGCCAACGATTGCCATTGAAGGCTTCCAGAGGGCGAAAATTACAAGAGCAATCGCCATCCAGCCGCGGTCTCCGAAGGCATTATTTGACCAAACGCCGTTTGCATATGCCATTACATACTGAAGTCCGCCGAGACCTGCAACCGCGCTTCCTATCATAGTTGCAATATACTTATAAGCAGTTACGTTTATACCTGCCGCATCTGCCGTTGCGGGATTCTCACCCACGGAGCGGAGATTAAGTCCCACGCGAGTACGGTTAAGTACCAAGGACGCGCCAACTGCTATGATAATTGCAAGATAGGTAAGAAAATCATGTGAAAGGAAAATATCTCCAAACCAACCGAGATCGTCTGCAAAGGGGAGCTTTGCGCAGAAGAACTGGCTTGTTTTTGAAAGAGCGATGGAAGGCATATCGCTGTCTGTAAGCTTGATAAGCGATCCACCGAAGAAGTTACCGAGACCGATACCGAAGGTTGTGATAGCAAGACCCGTAACGTTCTGATTTGCTCTGAGAGTTACTGTGAGGAAGCTATAGATAAGACCCATAAGAACGCTTCCGAGAATAGCGCAAAGAAAAGGGATCATAATGCTGAGAAATGCGTTCATATTAGCAACATCATTTGAGCAGGCCTGCTCATAAAGAAATGCGCCGATAACGCCGCCGATAGCACCGGTATACATAATACCGGGAATACCCAGATTAAGATGTCCGGACTTCTCAGTAATTATCTCACCGGTTGAGCCGTAAAGAAGGGGAACACCCAGCATTATTGCTCTGCATATAAACTGTACTACAATGCTCATGCTCTTTCCTCCTTTTTCTTATGACGAAGCTTAAAGCTATAGCGGATGAAGAACTCGCATCCTACAACGCAAAGGATAACCACACCTACCGCAATATCCGCAAAGGACGCATTGAGATAGCAGGTATCCGCAACCTTTGCAGTACCCAGTCTCAGGAAAATGACGATAGCCGTCATAATTACCATAATAAAGGGATTGAACTGACCGAGCCATGAGATCATAATCGCAGTGAAGCCCTGGCCGCCAACGGTCTTTGTATTAATAGTATGGTCTGTACCGGCAACAAGAAGCATACCTGCAATACCGCAGACAGCACCTGATATAAGCATGGTTCTGATTATTATCTTCTTAACGTTTACGCCGATATAACGGGCTGTATTCTGGCTCTCACCTACAACGCTGATCTCATATCCGTGCTTTGAGTACTTAAGATAAACGTACATAAGAACTGTGAGAACAGCTACTATCACGATATTTACAAGATAGCGGTTTCCGTCTACAACGGGGAAATTACCGTGCTCTACAGGCTGGATAATATTTGATCCGCCGCCCTTGATATATACATAATATGCGATGATCTGAGTGGCGATATAGTTCATCATCAGGGTGAACAAGGTCTCGTTTGTATTAAAGAATGCCTTGAAAACAGCGGGAACAAAGCCCCAGAATGCACCTGCAAGAATACTTGCAACGGCGATGATGACAAGAAGAAGTCCGTCAGGAACCTTGCCGCCAAGCTCGATCATACAGATCATTGCCGCAAAGCCGCCCATAAGGGCCTGACCCTCTGCGCCGCAGTTCCAGAACTTCATCTTAAATGCGGGGGTAAGAGCAAGTGCAAGGCAAAGAAGGATAGCTATCTCCTGGAGATATTTCCAGAGCATTACAGTGGATCCTGTTTCGATTCTGCCGAACACTCCTCGATACATTATTTCAAAAGTTTCGAAGAGGCTCTTCTCTGTCAGGAGCATTGAGAGAAAGCCAACGAAAAGCACTGACAAAAGAATAGTTACGACTCTGATTATCCAAGCCTTCCACCATACCATATCATCGCGCTTTGCGATATGGACGAGAGGCTCGCGATGAGCTTTTTGGTGCACACTTTTAGTCATCTCTTTACTCCTTTCCTTCTTTTTTAGACTTTGTCATAAGAAGACCGATCTCTTCCTTAGTTGCAGTTCTACCGTCAACCATGCCTGTGATACGTCCCGAGCCGATTACCATGATTCGGTCACAAAGCTCAAGAAGAACATCAAGGTCCTCTCCGACGAAAATTATGCAAACGCCCTTCTCTTTCTGCTCATTGAGAAGGTTATAGATAAGATAAGAGGAGTTGATATCAAGTCCTCTTACGGGATAAGCTACCATAAGGACCTTAGGGGAGGATGCGATCTCTCGGCCTACAAGGACCTTCTGAACATTACCGCCGGAAAGACGGCGGACGGGAGTTGTTGCGCCGGGGGTTACAACCTCAAGATCACTGATTATCTTCTGAGCAAGATCCTTGGGATCCTTTCTCTTGAGGAACACGCCACGGCCCTTGGAATAGCTGCGGAGCATCATATTATCTACGATATCCATATTACCTACAAGACCCATACCCAGTCTGTCCTCGGGAACAAAGGAAAGACGGACACCAAGCTCTCTGATCTGCATGGGAGTAAGATCGCGGAGATTCTCCACAGGCTTCTGCTCCTTGATTATGCTTCTATCGGGCTTAAGCTTCAGTTCTCTTACGATCTCGAAATCCTCGCGGTTATTCTTTACGTAAATGAAGTTCGAAAGATAGATAAAGAAGGAAACGGGATTAAAGAAAAGATAAAGGATAAGCATTCCCACGCTGCTTTCGTGCTGAACTGCGCGGTTACAGCTGCTATAGTTAAGTCTGTCTATACATTCCTTGATCTTTATCTCATTGGACTTATTCACAGAAGACCAGACAAAGGAAAGAACACTTCCGAGAAGAAGGAAAAGAGGAACTACAACATCTGCATTTCCAAACTCTCCGCTGACAGCCTTGAGAGCTATGAGAATAGCTGCACCGAGGATGCCAAAGACACCGACAATATTGAAGAACCACTTTCCGATCTTATTGACCAGATACTCAAGCTTGAATTTCTTGCAGAACTTATTATAAAGGCTCTGGAGCTCTTTTGTTTTTTCCTCACCGTAGTTATTTTCAACCTTAGGCTGTACCGGATTATGATAATAGATCTCGCCCTCATTTATATGCTGGAGGCCCGCAATAGCCTCGAGAAGCTCTCTCTGTCCGCTTCCCGCAATACCTGCGATACCGAGGATCTCTCCTCCCTTTGCAGTAAATGAAACGTTATCAAGGACAACAGAGCCCTGACGGTCGGTGCAAGTCAGATTTTTGACCTCAAGTCTGTCTGTTGCATCCTTTACGTCTGTTCTGTTGATATTGAGCTCGATCTTTTTGCCAACCATCATTTCTGTAAGCTCAGATTCACTTGTCTCTGAGGTGTTTACAGTACCCACGTATTCACCCTTACGGAGAACAGCAACTCTATCGGAAAGAGAAAGCACCTCATGGAGCTTATGGGTGATGATGATGATACACTTACCGTCGTCACGCATACGGCGAAGAATATCAAAAAGCTTAGTGGTTTCCTGAGGAGTAAGCACGGCGGTGGGCTCGTCCAGAATAAGGATATCCGCGCCGCGGTAAAGCACCTTGATTATCTCAACGGTCTGCTTTTCGGAAACGGACATTGTATATACCTTTTTCTCGGTATCAAGTTCAAAACCGTACTGAGCGCTGATCTGTGTTATCTCCTCTGTGGATTTTTTCAGATTATACTTGCCGTCCTCAATACCGAGAACTATATTCTCTGCCGCAGAGAACACATCAACAAGCTTGAAATGCTGATGGATCATACCGATTCTGTAATTAAAGGCATCCTTTGGGGATGCAATAACTACCTGTTCTCCGTTTACGCTGATGGAACCCTCATCGGGGAAATAGATACCTGAGATCATATTCATGAGGGTGGTCTTTCCGCTTCCGTTTTCACCCAGAATAGAAAGTATCTCCCCATGGTATGCAGTAAGGCTGACGTTCTTGTTTGCTACCACCTTACCAAATCTTTTGGTTATATTTTTTAGTTCAATAGCAGGCTGTTTTGTCACAGTTGGCCTCCTTTTTATCATAGCTTTTAAGAATATGTCCGAACTTCGGGCACATTCTTAAAAACCATGATAAGGCGAGGAAAGATTTCCCCGCCTTATACAGTTTTTCGTTAGTATTAGCCGTAGTTTCTGTCAAGAAGAGTGATACCGTCGATCTCGATATCGAAGTAAGGAGCAGAACGGTGCTTGGACTCATAGAAAATGCCGTCCTCAATAACCTCTGTATCCTTCTCGAAGTTTGCGTCGGTATCAACGTCTGCCATGTAAGAAGTGATAGTCTCACCGCCTACTGTGAAGTTCTTTGTATCAAATACGTGGATAGTACCGTCAAGAAGACCCTTCTTAACTTCAGCGATCTTATCTGCAGTGCCTTCAGCAGCAGCCTTATCGTTGATGTCTGTGAGAAGAACGGACTCAGTGTTGATAGTACCTGTCCAGTCAGCCTCAATAGCCTTACCCTCTTCAACGCACTTGATCATATGCTCGAAGTAGGGAGCCCAGTTGATTCTGGAGGAAACGATAAATGTGTTGGGGCAAGCAGCTACTGTGGAGCCGTTGTAGGAAACGTTGGGAACGCCTGCGTTCTCACAAGCTGTGGGAGCGCCCATAGAGTCTGCATGCTGGCTGATAAGAACACAACCGCCGTTGATAAGAGCCTGAGCTGCTTCCTTCTCGAGCTGCTCGTCGTACCATGAACCTGTGAACTTAACGTCCATAGTTACAGAGGGACAAACGGACTTAGCACCGAGATAGAAGGATGTGTAGCCGGAAATAACCTCAGCGAATGTGAATGCGCCAACGTAGCCCATCTTAGCTTCTTCAGCCTTGATTGTGCCTGCGTCGATCATCTCGTTGAGCTTGAGGCCTGCAGCAACACCTGCAAGGAATCTACCCTCGTAGATAGATGCGAATGCATTGTGGAAGTTGTCAAGACCTGCTGTGTGTGCCTGTGTACCTGTTGCGTGGCAGAACTGAACGTCCTTGTACTCCTCTGCAGCCTGCATAAGGAAGGACTCGTGGCCAAAGCTGTCTGCGAAAATAACGTTACAGCCATCAACCTCGATAAGCTCTACTGCTGCGTCATAGCACTTTGTGGACTCGGGGATCTGAGTCTTCTGTGCATACTCAACGCCCATAGCCTCGCATGCAGCCTTTGCAGCGTCCATGAAGTTCTTGTCGTATGTGGAGTTTTCGTCGTGAAGGAAGATGAAGCCTACCTTAACTTCAACCTTGTCATCACCCTTGTTGTCGTCGCCCTTGTTGTCGCCGCCCTTGTTACCGCATGCCGCAAATGCGAACATGGAAACAACCATGAGAGCTGCGAGAAGAAGCGCCATAATTCTTCTGCTCATTGGTTAATACCTCCGAAAAATTTAATTGTATATTTTAGGGGATTTCTCCCTTAAAACCATATCAGTCAGCAAATACAACGCCGCCGTCAACGCTCATAGAAGCAACTCTTGCAAGAGATTCAACCCTGTAGCCCTTGCCTCTGATAAGCTCGCCGCCGCACTGATAAGCCTTTTCAACTGCAATGCCGATGCCCTTTACCTCTGCGCCCGCATCCTCACAAAGAGAGATAAGACCCTCAAGAGCCTTACCGTTTGCCAAAAAGTCATCAATGATGAGAACCTTGTCCCCTGCATTCAGAAACTCCTTGGAAACAATGATATCGTAAACAGTCTTATGAGTAAAGGATTCCACTTTTGAGGTGTAAACATCCGCTGAGATATTGACGGTCTTCGTTTTTTTTGCGAATACCACGGGAACGCCGAACTCAGGCGCCGCAATACAGGCAATACCGATACCGGATGCCTCTATTGTGAGGATCTTTGTTATCTCTTCACCCTCAAAAAGGCGCTTCCATTCAAGAGCCAGTTCGCGGATAAAGGGAACGTCTATCTGATGGTTGAGAAAGCTGTCTACTTTAAGAACATTTCCCTCAAAAACCTTACCGTCTTTTCTTATTCTATCTTCCAGAAGCTTCATTTTGTACCCTCACTAATAAAAAATAAACAATATCTTCAATCTACCACATTATACTATGTTTCGTCTCTTATTGCAACAACAGTTTTAATAAAATATCATTTTTCGGCAAAAAATTATTAATATTTTTTGGCAAAAAGAAGAAAACCGCCGAAAGGCGGTTTTCTTCTTTTCTCTCAGTTCTTCAGATGCTTTTCAAGGGCGCTGACAAATATTTCAGCTTCTCTTTCAGAGGTGAGCGGGCCTGCACTTACTCTTACGGCACCGTCCTCTGGCGTATTTAAAGTTTTATGAGCAAGAGGAGCACAATGAAGCCCCGGACGGGTGCAAACTCCCATTTCAGAAAGCTTTTGAGATGTTTTCTGCGAGCTTTCTCCCCTCACACAAAAGAGCCATATATTTCCCTTTCCCTTACTGTATGTCAGAATTTTATCACTTTTCATAAAATGCGCTCTGATCCTCTCCATAAGAAAGGCCTCTCTTTGGAATATATCAAAGGTTCCGCGCTTTTCAATATATTTCAATCCTTCGCACAGACCTGCCACGGCAGGGGTAGGCATCGTTCCTCCCTCAAGCCTGTCGGGCAGAATTCCCGGCATATGGGCTTCCCTTGAAAGAGATCCGCTTCCACCATGAACAAAGGGACGAGGCACTTCATCCGAAGAAAACATTGCTATTCCAACGCCCTGTGGGCCAAGGAGCCCCTTATGCCCCGCCATACACAGCGCAGATATCCCGCTTCTTTCCATATCTATTCTGTGAGCACCTGCGCTTTGAGAGCCATCAACGATCAGCTTTATCCCTCTCGATTTTGCAAATCTGCCTATTCGTTCAATAGGCAGAACTCTGTTTGTAATATTTGAAGCATGGGTACAAACTATAACTTTTGTTTCTCTTTTTAACATGCTTTTTATATTATCCAAAACGTTCCCATCTGTTTCAAAAATGCTGTAAGTGATCTTTCCTATACTTCTCAAATACTCTATCGGGCGAAGCACGCTGTTATGCTCAAGATCCGATATCAGAACATGGCTACCGTCCTCGATCATTCCGTTTATTGCCATATTCAGAGCATAGGTTGCGTTTAAAGTAAAAACAACCCCGTCAGACCACGGACAGCCAAACAGTCTTGCTGCTCTCTCCCTTGCCTCATATAGCTTTTCCGATGCCTTCAGCGCAAGGGTATGACTGCCGCGGCCCGGATTTCCGCAATATTCAAGGATGCACCTACGCATCTCCTCTGCAACCTCAGGAGGTTTTCTGAAAGTTGTTGCGGCATTATCAAAATAGCATATATCAGTCACGGCTGTCTCCAATCATTACGCCGTATCCTATATTTGCAAGTCCAAGTATGCCCTTGACCTCCGCAACATCCGAGCAAGGAAAGCTTATACCGTATGCACATCCGTTCTTTGTAAGCGTTTTGTCAAGGCTCACGATCTCGCACTGTATACCCGCACGTTCTACTGCATTCCTTCCTCTGATTGCTTTTGTCATGGTTTTCATTGTTACTATGCACATTCTTTTTCTCCTTCAATTTTATATCTGAATCACATCCCTTAACATTCTATTCAAACAGAGGGAGAAATGTACTGCTTTTACATGTATGATCTTACCAGTCAGAAAGGAGGAAAAGCTTGACAAAGAAAAAAAGAATGAGGCGCAATGAAAAAAAGCTGACTCGGGCAGTTGACACCATCGCCTCAATAATCGAATCCATAGCATCGTCTATGAAGGGGGAGATAGACAGCGGAGGTAATTGGGATATCAAACAACTAAAAGAGCTGACAGGTGCCGCAAAAGAGCTTTCCGTGCTGATATGCGCGCTGAACACCGACGGTGATGAAAAGACGGGGGATCATATCACCGTTTACTTTGAAGGAGACAGCAAGGAATGGGCACAGTGACCCTTGCTCTTCCCTCGCCTTCTGAAAGGCAAAGGGAATTTCTGAGAGATCGTCACCGCTATATCGCCTTTGGCGGCGCACGGGGCGGCGGAAAAAGCTTCGCCGTTCGTATCAAGGCGGCTCTCCTTGCACTGAACTATCCTAAAATACACATTATGATCGTGCGCCGGACTTATCCCGAGCTTCGGCAAAACCATATTATCCCAATGAAAGAGCTTCTTGCGGGAGTTGCCGTATATAAAGAAACATCAAAGGATATGACATTTAATTGCGGGTCTGTCATATCATTCCGATACTGCCGCAACATTTGCGACCTTGACAAATTTCAAGGAACGGAATGCGATATTCTCTTTATCGATGAAGCTACTCAGTTTACAGAAGAGATGTACGACAGGATCAAGGCATGCGTCAGAGGCGTTAACAGTTTCCCCAAGCGTATCTATCTGACATGTAACCCGGGCGGCCGCGGACACGGCTGGGTGAAAAGACTGTTTATCGACGGTGCCATGAAAGCGGGAGAGAATCCCGAAGATTACTTTTTTATAAGATCTCTTGTGACTGACAATAAAGCCCTTATGCGAGATGACCCGAATTACATAAAGGCCCTTGAATCTTTGCCTCCAAAGCTGAAAAGCGCATGGCTTGACGGAAACTGGGATATTTTTGAGGGCCAGTTTTTTGAAGAGTTTTCAAATGACCCAAAACATTACCATGACAGAAAAAGCACTCACGTTATCGATCCCTTTGAGATCCCCCGCGACTGGATCATATACAGAAGCTTTGACTTCGGCTACTCCAAGCCCTTCTCCTGCGACTGGTGGGCTATTGACTATGAAGGCAGAGCCTATCTTATTTTACAGCTGTATGGCTGTAACGGCACCCCAAACGAAGGAGTCAAATGGGATCCGGACAGGATATTCCGAGAAATCCACCGCATAGAAACAGAGCACCGCTGGCTCAGGGGAAAGAACATTACCGGAGTTGCCGACCCTTCCATCTGGGATGCTTCCCGCGGAGATGCCATCATTGAATCCGCTGACCGCAATTTCGTTCACTTCTATCCGGGAGACAACAAGCGTATCCCGGGCTGGATGCAATGCCACTACAGGTTATCCTTTGACGAAAACGGATATCCCATGGTATATTTTTTCAATACATGCCGCGATGCGGTTCGCACTCTCCCCCTTCTCACATATTCGGAAAACTCCCCAGAAGATCTGGATACTGACGGAGAAGATCATTTTGCCGATTCCTTCCGTTACTTCTGTATGAGCAGACCCGTGAAGCCGAAATATGCAGGCAATACAGACACCTTGACAGACGACCCTCTTAATCTTCTAAACGATAAGACCCTATACCCACACTACACATATTTATCGCCTTAAGGCTAAAGAAAGGACATTATGAGTATTTTTAAAATCAAAGACGAAGCAAAACAAAAGCCTATCAAAAACGAGCACGCAAGAGAAGCATACGCCACTTTGCAGCGCTATAAGGCAGGAAAAGCATCTCTCGAGGCAAGGATCATTGAAAATGAGCAATGGTGGAGAATGCGCCACTACAATTTTGACGCAGGCACAACCCCTTCGGCATGGCTTTTCAATTCTATTATCAACAAGCACGCAGACGCCATGGACAACCTTCCCACCGTTGCTTGTCTGCCAAGGGAAGAAAGGGATATAAGCGCATCAAAGCTCCTTTCAGACATTCTTCCCGTCATTCTCGAGGAAAACAAATTTGAAAACACATACTCCGAATGCTGGTATGACAAGCTTAAAAGCGGAAGCGCCTGCTACGGCGTTTTCTGGAACCGTTCTTTTGACGGAGGGCTTGGAAACATTGATATCAGACGCATTGATCTGCTTGATCTTTTTTGGGAACCGGGAATCACAAACATTCAGGATTCAAGAAACATATTCCACGTTGAGCTTTGGGATAACGATATTCTGAAAAGCAAATATCCGCAGCTTGAAGATTGCCTTGCATCTCCCATATTCGATACCTCAAATTATATTTACGATGACGCTGTCGACACATCAAACAAAACTCATCTGATCGACTGGTACTACAAAAAGACAGTAAACGGCAGGGAAATCGTTCATTTTGCAAAGATTGCAAACGGCATTCTTCTATATGCATCGGAAAATGATGCCGTATACCGCGAAAGCGGATTTTATAATCACGGTAAATATCCCTTTATTATCGACAAGCTGTACCCCGTTCAGGGTTCTCCCTGCGGATTCGGCATCATTGATGCCATGCGCTCTACTCAGGAGCAGATCGATACTCTCGGTTCAGCCATTATCAAAAACGCAAAAATGGCGGCAGAAAGAAGATACTTTGTCAGAGCGGACGGTTCTCTTAACGAAAAGGAATTTGCGGATTTTTCCCGTCCCTTCGTTCATTATCAGGGCTCCGGCGATCCCAATTCTTCGATCATGCCCATAAACACCCCCACACTCTCAGGTATTTATGTTTCCATACTGAACAATAAAATCGATGAGTTGAAGGAAACAAGCGGCAATCGCGACTTTTCCCAGGGCTCCGTTACAGGAGGTGTCACAGCGGCGGCAGCGATCGCTGCTCTCCAGGAAGCGGGAAGCAAGACATCGAGAGATACTATTTCCGGCTCCTATCGCGCCTTTGAGGAGATATGCTCTATCGCTATCTGCCTTATAAGTCAGTTTTATGAGATCCCCAGATGCTTTCGAATCACGGGGGAAGACTCTGCAATTGAGTTTATGTATGCACAAAAAAGCTGTTTCCCTCCTCTCAGTGATAAGATCCCTGTATTTGATATCAAAGTCAGAGCTCACAAAAAGTCTGCTTTTTCCAAGGCATCTGTTAATGAGCTTGCACTTGAGCTTTACAGGCTTGGGGCATTTAATCCCGAATATTCAAAGCAAGCGGAGATCCTTCTTTCTCTTATGGATTTTGAAGGAAAGGATGAGGCTCTTTCCGCTATACGCGAAAACAAAAGCCTTGCAAATACTATAAGGACTCCTTCAGCTGTATTATGACACAGATAACATTTACACAATATTATGATACCTATCTTTTTGAATGCAAAGGTCATACGGGATATTCTTCGTGCGGCAGAGATATTCTCTGCTCTGCGGTTTCCTGCCTTTGCTATACCCTCGACAGATATCTGACGGGAGCGCGCGAAAAGGGACTAATTGAAAACTACCGAAGTGATTTTTCCGAGGGAAACGTAAGCATATCATTTGAATATGCTGATATCAGCTTCCCATTTGCCGCTGAAGAGGCTGTGCGCGCAATTCTTGAAGGTTTTGTCCTTCTCTCGGAAAACTTTCCCGATCATATTTCAGCTGATATTTAAACGATTTGTAGTTAATAGGTATTAAGAAAGGCGGACTCTCGTCCGCCTTTGGTTATTCAAATTCGGGTTTTGCGTGGGAGGTTATGTAGGGAAGCCGCTTGCTGCTCCTGCCCATCTGCACGCGAACCAAACTAACATTTACCCATATCGTTGCGTTTGCAGCGGATCGCCGAGGACGTCGACCCCTACAAATTCAATATCGTCTCCTCGATAAACCAGGATTTAAAATAACATAGAGATCAACTTTATACTCTGTGCATTCCTTTCTCCATTGTCAAAAAGCTATCCTTTGCATACTATGAAACTGAAGGTATAACAGTCCTTCAAAGATCTTTCAAAAGAAAGGATAGGTATTATTTATGTCTGAAAACAGACAGTGTCAGTCTTCGGCAAAAGAAATGGTATGCATTGATACATACCGCATCCTCGATTCCTGCCGCGACAAGGACTGCTTTGAAGATGTTCGCGTGTTTCTCACGGAATACGGTCAGGAGCTTATCGAACGTGCAGGCGCGGTGAGAGCAAAGTGCGCACGGATAGTATGGTCTTATATCGACATTGACCCTGTTCCCTTTAACCGCGGCTTCTATCAGCTTAACATCAAAATATATATCCGCATTATTGCAGAGGTTTGCGTTTCCCCCGGAAATATTCAGGAGATCGAGGGCATCGCAGTTGTTGAAAAAAAGGTAATCCTTTTTGGTAGTGAAGGAAACGTTTCGGTATTCAAGAGTGAAGCAGGCACACCGTGCTCGGGATTTTGCCCTCCCTCAGACCGTTGCAGCTGCAAGAAGGGCTCAAATCTCCCCGTTGCCGTTCTCGAGACAGTTGACCCCATTATTCTCGATTCCAAGGTAGTTTGCGCGCCTCAGAAGATCCGCTGCTGTTGCTACTGTGAAGATATTCCCGAATCGGTATGCTGTACGATAAACGGCGGCTCTATCTGTGACTCTGATGGAGATAAACTTGTGGTTACTCTTGGACTATTCTCCATCATTCGCATCGAGCGGCCCGCCCAGTATCTCATACAGGCAACAGAATACTGCGTTCCCGAAAAGGAATGCGTTGAAGCCAAAGATAATGACCCCTGCAAACTTTTCAATTCAATGGCCTTCCCTATCGGAGAATTCTGCCCTCCATCTGCAGGATCGCTGATTCATCACACCGGTGATTGTGGTGGCAAATGCAGTTGTAAATGATAAAAACCCGCCTTTGGCGGGTTTTTATCATTTATGAGCACATCGTGCGTTAGAATACCCTCAGAACAACAATGATGTGATCGCTTCTAACTTAGTAAAACCGATCATAGCTCGCGGACCATTCCCCACGACAAGGACCTTGCCGTCGGGGGCCCCTATGGTAGGCGAATTTAGCTAAAAAAAAAGCACCCCGAAGGGTGCTTTTTTTCACGCCCAAGCCATGGTTGTGGGCTTAGGCTCGTGGATGATGCAGGGTGCGAGGCACTCGATTGCCTTGCAAAGACCCTCGTCGATGGACATAAGGCTGTCCTCGTGCTCGATGGACATAACCTTATCGTAACCAACAAGACGAAGAGCGGAGCAGATGTCCTTCCACCACTTCTGGTCGTGGCCGTAACCTACTGCACGGAATACCCATGCGCGGTTGAGCTCGTCACCGTAGTGCTTTGTATCAAGAACACCGTTTACGCTTGTGTTAATATCGTCGATCTTATTATCCTTAGCATGGAAGTGATAGATAGCATCGCCAAGGTAACGGATAGCCGCTACGGGATCGATGCCCTGCCATACAAGGTGAGAGGGGTCGAAGTTTGCACCGAGAACGGGGCTAACTGCATTTCTGAGTCTCATAAGAGTCTCGGGGTTGTATACACAGAAGCCGGGGTGCATCTCGAATGCGATCTTTGTTACGCCGTGAGCCTCTGCAAATGCAGCAGTCTCCTTCCAGTAAGGAATGAGAACCTCGTTCCACTGGTAATCAAGAACGCCAAGGAAGTCATCGGGCCAGGGGCAAGTTACCCAGTTGGGTGTCTTATCCTCTGCGCATCCGCCGGGACAGCCGGAGAATGTGATGATAGTATCAACGCCTACCTTCTCTGCGAGAAGAACTGCGTTTACAAAGTCCTTATGGAAGGACTCAGCGATAGCCTTATCGGGGTGAACTGCGTTGCCGTGGCAAGCAAAAGCAGCAAGCTCGATATCATACTTCTTGAATGTATCAACGAACTCCTGAAGAGCCTTCTCATCTGCGAGAAGCTTCTCGGGGTCGCAATGAGCCTTGCCGGGGAAACCGCCGGCACCGATCTCAACTGCCTCAACGCCGAGAGCCTTGAGCTTTGCAAGGGTCTCATCAAGTGTGAGGTTTGCATAAAGGTTTGCAAGTACGCAAAGTTTCATAATCAAAAGAACCTTTCAATAAAAGTTAGACCCGTGTACCCGAGGGCACACGGGTGCTGAATTAGTTTTTTATCAGTTGAAGTAAACCGCTTTACCTGTCTTGGCACTTTCATAAATGCCCTCGAGGATCTGAGTTACAACGTATGCCTGCTCGGGAAGTACAAGGGGCTCTGTATCGTCGATGATGCAGTGGATCCACTGATAAGCCTCTCTCTCGTGAGGAGCGCCACCTGCGTTACCGGAGTAGAAGTCTACGCCGCCTGCACCAAGCTCGATAGTCTTTGTGAACATTCTGTTGTTGTCAACGCCGTTGATGCGGAGACCGTCAACCATGTCAGCACCGCCCTGAGTACCGCAAAGAGTTGTCTTTGCCTCTCTTACGTCAAGAGAGTTGAGCGCCCATGCAGACTCGAGAACGATAGTAGCACCGTTTTCCATTACAACGAAGCCGAATGCAGAATCCTCAACTGTGAACTCATCAGGGTTCCAGTCGCCAACTGCGTTAGCTGTGTTTGTCTGGTAACGGAACTTATGGTAAGTTGTACCAACACAGTACTTGGGCTTATAGTTGTTCATTGTCCAGAGAGTGAGGTCGAGAGCGTGTGTTCCGATATCGATGAGGGGACCGCCGCCCTGCTCGTCTTCCTTAAGGAATACGCCCCATGTGGGAACGAAACGACGACGGATAGCGTGAGCCTTTGCATAATAGATCTCACCGAGATCGCCGCGATCGCAGATATCCTTAAGATAGAGAGAATCGGGTCTCTGACGGTTCTGATAGCCGATAGAGAGCTTCTTGCCTGTTCTCTTAGCAGCCTCAAGCATCTTGAGAGCCTCTTCGGAGTTGATAGCCATGGGCTTCTCGCACATTACGTGCTTGCCTGCCTCAAGAGCATCAACTGTGATAAAGCTGTGAGAAATGTTGGGAGTACAAACGTGTACAACGTCGATAGATTCGTCAGCGAGAAGGTCCTTGTAGTTCTCATAGAACTTAGCGTCTGCAGTACCGTACTGCTTGCAAGCAGCCTCAGCTCTTTCAACGATGATATCGCAGAAAGCAACCATCTCTACCTCAGGTACAGACTTAAGACCGGGAAGGTGCTTACCGTTAGCAATACCGCCGCAACCGATAATACCAACTCTTACTTTTCCGTTTTCCATTGGGGTAATCCTCCGTATTATATAAATTTATTATTTCATTGTAGAAATTGCATAATTCCAACTCTATTTTATAGTAACAAATCAATGATTTCAAGGCTTTTCGGTATTTTTTTCAATATATTTCCAATATCGTTATTTCCAACAAAACATATATACCTTATTTTGTGCTTTTGACTATTGGTTTATGCGATAAAACTCGGCAAAAAGGCATCCAACGACCCATAATTTACCGCCAAACATTGTAGGGGCGACCATTGGTCGTCCCTACGTTATCCGATACAATAACTTATTCTGTATAAGCGGATATATTTATTTCTTTTCTATATATTTTCTCAACACTCCCCCAAGGTGCTACTTTTCTGTCTATCACAACAAATCCGTATTTTTCATAAAGATTTTCATGATCGCTAATAAGGTAAATGTCTGAAAATCCTACGTTCTTCAAATACCGTTCCGCGTATTGGATCATCAACTGACTCAAACGGTTACCTCTGTATTTTTGATCAACGAAAATGTAACTGACATACGGAGTATAGGGAACATCGGGAATACAATCATTTTTTTGAACCGTACAAAATCCGCATATATCTTCATTTTCAGTTACTACAATCACTTTCTCCCAATCTGAAAACTGATTTTCTTCCATCAAAAAAGCGAGATTTTTACCTGCTCTCCACGAACAATTCTCAGCATAATTCTTTGCAATTTGCCAGAAAGGGTCGGTTGAATCTATTAATCTAAATTTCAATATCAGTCTTTTCTCCCAAATTCATATTTTTGTAATACCACCGCATCGGATTTTCGTGGATGTATTTAACATGCTCCTCGTAATCCTCGCGATTGCGGATAACGTGCTCAGAAAAGGAACGTTGAAACATTTTATCGATTCCAAATTTCTTTTTACATTCACGGGACATCAAAGATTTAAATGCACGAACTACATCATGCAGCGTAGGGGAGCCGCTTGCTGCTCCCGACTCCATGCGTAAAAATATAAGTAAATGAATATGGTCGGGCATAATAACGTAATTCTTTATTTTTACGTTATTATATCGATTTTCTAAATTCAGGATCTGTTCTTCTGCGATTTTGCCAATGGGGGTTAACCTTGATTTATAGTTGTTTGAAAATGAAGATTGTGCCTCTGAAATTTCGTTTAAATCAAGACGTTCGTTCTCGGGAGCAGCAAGCGGCTCCCCTACGATGTTTGACAAAATCCGTTTTCTATCCTGCGTACATATCGTTACAAAATATACGCCGGTTTTGCTGTAATCATAATTTTTGAGATGCGTTGCTTTTCTCTCAGGTAATTTGTTTTCCATATCTATCACCTTATTCAAAAAAAACCGCAGGGTTTCCCCTGCGGTTTTTAAGATTACTTATTCAATTTCCACTTTGTGGAAAGGATGCTGGTGTGCCAGTCCTCGGGGAGGGCCTGATAATAAATTGTATAGAGAGATCCGTCGGGAAGCTCTACTGTTGCGGGGTAGCCCATATCGCGCTGACCCTCGTAATTGATATTATCGTTAAGGATATAATCCTCTTCCCATGTTTCGCCGTTATCGTAGCTTACCACTGCTCTTTCGGAGATCTGTCCCCAGGTACGGCAGGAATAGCTGCAGATAACAGCACCGGAAGAATGCACCATAAAGTGAGGAGGCATTCCGTCAACACCGATGCACTTGGGAACGCTCCATGTCTTACCCTTATCATCGGAATATGTTACGTATACGGAATCGGAGGGTGCATCCTTTCTGCCGTTTACGCGGATACCGCCGAGGATTCTGCCGTTAGGAAGCTCGATCTGGTGAGCCTCGTACATCTGACCGTAGTCGCAGTCCTCGCCCATGGGAACCTGACCTGCATATTCCCATGTTGCGCCGTCATCTGTACTTGTATAGCAAACGAAATCGTTATCGAAAGCATAATCAGGCTCGAATCTCTTGCCCATATAAACGAGAGTACCATCCTTGCAGCGGCAGGGGCCGTGAGGAGAATGAACGTTGAGTCTTACTCTTTCACCCCATGTTACGCCGTTATCTGTGGAAAGGCTTACGTATGAGCCCTTCTCCTCGTTATACTCCTCGTCTGTGAGAGTATGCCAATACTTGCTCCAGCCATCCATCATTGCCTTATCGCCGGGGTTGAGCCATGTCTGCTCCTGCATATGATCGAGGTAATTATCGTAATTATCGGTATACCAGGACATGAGCATCTTTCCGCCGCCGAGGTTAAGGATTCCGGGGTCGCGGTCGTCAATTCTTGAATCGTATACCACGATAGGGGGAGTCCATGTCTTACCCTCGTTGAAGCTGACCCACATGATGTTCTTTCCTGCGTGGTCAACGTGGGACATACGAAGGCCTGATGCTACTGCATAAAGCCAGCCGTTATCGCCCATAGCAAGAGAGGGCCATGCGTTATACTTGAAGGGATTATGATCGTTTGTATATCTGTGTACTATGCCGTGCTCGGCTTCGGGTCTGATTATTTTCATTTGTTTAAACTCCATTTCGTATAAAGAATACTTGTATGCCAGTCATCGGGAAGTGCCTGATAATAAAGGGTGAGAAGTGAGCCGTCGGAAAGCTCAACAGTTGCGGGGTAGCCCATATCGTGCTGCTTATTTCTGTTGATTCTCTCATCAAGAACGTAATCCTCGGACCATGTCTCGCCGTTATCGTAGCTGACAACTGCACGCTCGGACATAGTTTCCCAGTTTCTGCAGCTATAGCTGAGAATGAGAGCGCCTGAGGAATGGATCATGAAATGAGGGGGCATTCCGTCGATTCCCATGCATTTAGGAGTAGACCATGTTACGCCCTTATCATCGGAATATGTAAGATATGTGGAATCTGTGGGTGCCTCCTGTCTTCCGTTTACGCGGATAGCGCCGAGAAGGCGTCCGTTTGGAAGCTCGATGATATGAGGCTCGTGCACCTGATTGGGAGCAAGGTTTTCAAAATCGGGAACCTTTCCGCAGAACTCCCAATTCTTTCCGCCATCAGTGCTCTTCCAACACTCAACGTCGGGGCCGTAGGGATGCTCATAGGTCATTGTTTTGCCGAGATAGTAAATAGTTCCGTCCTTTGCAACACAGGGACCGTGGGGGCTTGTTACGGGAACTCTGATGTTCTCGCCCCATGTTACACCGTAATCATCGGAAAGCTTAACAAAGCTTCCCCACTCCTCCTTTGCCTTTTCGGGAGGAAGAGTTTTCCAATATCCGCTCCAGCCGCTGATCATTGCCTTATCGGAGGGATGCATCCAATCCTGATCCTGCATATGGTCAAGATGGTTTTCATACACACTTGTGAACCATGACATAAGCATTTTGCCCTCACCGAGGTAGAGGATACCTGTATCGCGGTCATCAAAATTGGAATCGTTTACGATAATGGGGGCAGTCCAGCTTTCGCCGTCGTTAAAGCTGACCCACATTACGTTCTTACCGCAGGGGTCAACGTGGGAAAGTCTGAGGCCTGATGCAGTTGCATAAAGGATACCGCGATCGTCCTTACAAACTGTAGGCCATGCATTATATCTGAAGCAGTTATGCTCTGTAGGGTATCTGTGAACTATGCCGTGCTTCTTTACAGGATCGATTATCTTCATAAATCCTATTCCTTTCCTCTGTTTGCGCATAGCGCGAAGGTCGTCTGTTTTTTTCGTACAACGTTTTTGCAAAGCAAAATAATACAAGGTAAGTTTACCATTTTTGCCTTGTCTTGTCAATGTTTATGGGGAAAGTAAAATTTAGCAAACGCGAAACCAAACAGATCAAAATATTTGTTTTTGCATCATAGTCTTCCGATCAACTATAAATTTTAACAAAGCAAAAAGCTGCTGCACAATGTGCAGCAGCTTTCTTCTAATATTGAATTTATTGTATCGAAATTGCATTTTCAAGAAGATACTGTGTTTCGCTTGTAACGTCAAGTCCTGCTTTTTCAAGGCGCTTCACAAGGCTGAGAAGATTTTTAACAGCCTTTTTATCCGCTCCGTGGATATCGCTGCCAACGGCAATCACAGGAAGATTTTCAATGATCCATTTCACCTTCTTGCGTCCCTTAAAGGTTGCCTGAGTTTCACCATTTATCTGATAAAGGACATCACATTCATTACAAAGCCTTATAATATCGGCAGTTGGATATCTGTCTATATGCGCCATCACAACTGTCATTCCCATACGTGATATCCTCGAAACTGCCTCTATATGGCTATCATTCCAGGAGGAAAATGGCATTTCCAACAGGATCACATCCGTTCCCTCAATGCAAAGCCGTCCGAAATCTTGCATATGATCTATTCCCGGGCAGACAAGAACTTCTGCGCCGAGATAAACCTTAGGATTAACGTCAGAAACAATACGGGAAAGCTCCCCTACAGCGGCACTTCTTCTTTCAAGGAAGCTATCAACACTATCCTTCTGCGGATAGAAATGGGGCGTAGCAACAACTGATTTTACACCCGCGCTTTTAAGAAGAAAAAGCTGCTCCTCAGAGTTTTTTACACTTTTTGATCCATGATCGGCACCGGGAAGGATATGTGCATGAAAATCTATGATAAAGTCACTTTTTTTCATACGTCGGCTCCTTTATATTTGCCGGATTTGGGGCTCACTCACCCTTATCTTCTTTATGGCCATAATGACTGTAGCCATAACCATAGTTGCCATATCCGTAACCGTAACCGTATTTCTTTCCGTATCTGCCATACTTACCGTATTTTCCGTACTTGCCATATCTGCCGTAGCGTCCGTATCCGCCGGATTTCGGATCAACGTCATTAAGTACAAGTCCTACGATTTTGGCATCCATCTGCTCCATGGTGGAGAGGCCGTGGCTGAGAGATTTTGTATCATCAGCGCGGCTTCTTACAACATAAAGGTAACCTGTTACAAGCTCGTTTATTACAACTGCATCGGTTACGATACCTATGGGGGGAAGGTCTATGAAAATAACATCAAAGTGCTGTTTCATAAACTCAATAAACTTGCCCATTCTTGCTCCCGCGAGAAGCTCTGCAGGATTAGGAGGAGTACCTCCCGCTGTTATAATAGACAAATTCTGATACTTTGTTTTCTTTACGTACTTATCTACGCCGCTGTCTGCACTTGCGAGAAGCTCACTGATACCCTCGCCCTTTTCTATTTCAAATATCTTATGAATAACGGAGCTGCGAAGGTCGCAATCAATAAGAAGCACTTTCTTTTCAAGCTGTGCGAAAGATACTGCAAGGTTTGAAATAAGAAGACTTTTTCCGCTATGTGCAAAGGTACTGGTTATACCATATACGGGACATTTTTCGCCCTTTGAGGTATAGAAAAGGTTGGTTCTGAGCATTTTAAATGCTTCATTGATAGCAAAGGAGGATGCCTCTGACAAAAGCTTTCCTTTATAGCTGCTTACTACAGGTTCATTTGTCATTTATTTTTGCTCCTTTCCCTTTTAAATCCGATACCGGCTGAGCTTTTTGCAGGCTGATCAACTATGATGGAAGGAATAAGGCCTACAACGGGATATCCGAACTTATCCTTAACATCTTCTTCCGTATAAATTGTATTATCAAGAACCTCTCTGAGGAAGAACACAAGAAAGGCTATAGCAAAGCCTATTATTCCGCCGATAAATGTATTGATGAGCAAGCTGGGAGAATCGGGCTCAACGGGCTTTCTCGGATGGTCCATCTGGGATACGTCACCCTTATTGATGATCTCGGGAATATCTGTGGGAATTATCTCATAAAACGCATTGGCAAGAGCATGTGCATCCTCGGGATTTTTATGACTTACAGATATATAAAACGCCTCTGTTCCCGAATATGTTCCTGCTGTTATGCTGCTCTTGAGCTTTGAAGCAGTTATATTAACGCCTGATGCCTCTGCTACCTTTTCCAAAAGTGACGTACTGTTTTTTACAATTACGATAGATGATTCTGCAAGGCTTTTTGATGCGCTCATATCCTGCGAAGATACACTCGACATCTGATCTGACGTATTATTTACATAAAACTTTGCTGTTGAGGAATAGATAGGTGTTATCAAAAACATTGTTACCAGAGCAAACACAAGTGCAACGGCAACTCCGATTGCAAATATGAGTACTATCTTTCTTCTCAGAACAAAGAGAAGAGCCTGAAGGCTTGACTGGCTTTCATTTCTTTCCACTTAACCGTACTCCTTTTCATTTTTTGCTTTTCAGAGATATTTGGCAACTATTACCTTCATCTCTTCCATTTTTTTGTCCATATCACGAAGCAGAGCAAGCTGATTTCTTGCGCGGTCGCGGTTATGGAACGGATAATCTATATGGTAGTATACATCTCCGTTGAGATAATCTCCAAGAAAACGTATAGCTGTTTCGAGGGTCATAAGATATGCGCCCATAGGAAGACCCATGACCTCATCCTCCGTCATGGAAGCTCTGAGTTCGCCGAGAAATCCCTTCACAAAAACATCGAACTTCTCAAGATCAAGGCTGACCTTTGACAGATCTGTCTCATCTTCCATTGCAGTTGATGCTCCGAAGCGGATAGCATCTCCGAAATCATAAAGAATGCTTCCGGGCATTACGATATCAAGATCGATAACACATATTCCCTCGTCGGTATGCTTGTCCATAAGCACATTATTTATCTTCGTGTCATTATGGGTAACGCAAAGTCTGAACTTCCCGTCACGAATACCGTCTGTAATGTATGTACAAAGAGGCTCCTTGGAAAGCGCAAAGGCGATTTCCTCAGCAAGCTCCCCTGCTCTTCCCATTTTATCCTCGCTGACTGCCGCTTTGAACTGATCCATTCGGCTCTTTGAGTTGTGAAAATTGGGAATGGTTTCATAAAGGGTCTCTGCGGGATAGTCTGCAAGCTGGCTGGCAAATTTACCGAAAGCCACAGCACTCTTATAGAAAAGGTCACAGCTCTCGGGATAGTCATAAGATATAACATCGGGAATCTCAAGGAAAGCTCTCCAGTAGCATCCGTCAGGATCTACAAAATAATCTTTCCCATCCTTTGTTCCTACAACTGTTCTGACCTCCCTGAGAGGGTCTCCACCTGCTTCTTCGACTTTTTTCGCAATATGAGAACAAACTCCCTTGATATTCGCCATGAGCTTATCGGGCTCAGGGAATATCTCCGTATTGATCTTCTGGAGGATATAGCCGGGGTTTCCCACTCCGCAATCAATAAAAAAGGTATCGCTTATAAGTCCTGCATTACATCTTTTATATTCAACGGGAGGTGCGGCAAAATCAAATGCCGCACCCGCCATATCGAGATAACTTACTCCCATCTGATCTCCCCGGGCGTGTTGCCCTCACAATATGAATTAGAGATACTTCTTTACGATTTCCTGCATCTGGGGCATCTTCTCATCCATGTCTGCGATGAGCTTGAGCTGGTTTCTTGCGCGGTCCTTATTCTGACCTTCATAGCGTGTATGGAAATATACGTCGCCGTTGAGGTAGTCGCCAAGGAAGCGGATACCTGTTTCAAGAGTCATAAGGTATGCACCCATGGGGAGAGAAAGGATCTCATCCTCTGTCATTGAGTCGTGAAGCTCGCCGACAAATCCCTTTACGTATGTCTCGAACATTTCAAGATCCATATATACCTTATCAAGGTCTGTTTCGTCCTCAGCAGCGCTGGATGCACCAAATCTGATAGCATCGCCGAAATCATAAAGAACAGAACCGGGCATTACTGTATCAAGGTCGATAATGCAAACACCCTCACCTGTCTCAGCGTCCATGAGAACGTTATTGAGCTTTGTATCGTTATGTGTTACGCAGAGCTTGCAGCGTCCATCAGCAAGTCTGTCAAGAATATAAGAGCAAAGAGGCTCCTTGGAAAGTGCAAACTCGATCTCGGGACCCATCTCGCATGCGCGGCCCATCTTATCCTCAGCCACAGCTGCCTTGAAGTCGTTCATACGGCTTACGGAGTTATGGAAGTTGGGAATAGTCTCATAAAGAGTCTCTGCGGGGTAGTCTGCAAGCTGGTTGAAGAACTTACCGAATGCAACTGCGCTCTTATAGAAAAGCTCGGGGGAGTCGGGAGAGTTGTAGGATACAACATTATTGATCTCAAGGAATGATCTCCAGTAGCATCCGTCAGGGTCTACAAAATAGTCTCCGCCATCCTTTGTGAAGATGATCTTTCTTACCTCACGATCAGGATTACCGCCTGCTGCCTCTACCTTTTTTGCAACATGAGAGCAAACTCCCTTCATATTTGCCATAAGCTTTATGGGATCTTTGAAGATAGTTGTATTTACTCTCTGGAGAAGATAACGGGGATTTCCCTCTCCGCAGTCAACAAAGTAAGTGTCATTGATGTGTCCGATATCGCATCTTTCGTAGTTTACGGGTTCTGCGGCAAAAGCAAATGCTCTTCCTGCTTCCTCAAGATATTTTACTGCCATTATAGCCTCCAAATAATAATAATTTTCAAATTTAAAACATCAAAACTGCAAAATAGACGCAGTTCGTCATGATATTACAGTTCATATTATTATACCCTTTATCCCCTTTTATGTCAAGGGCTTTGTACAAATTATATGAATATGCCCTCTCTTTATTTACAATCGGCACAAAATGAAATTCTTGACATTAAAACTTGCAAGGTGTATAATCAATAATATCATTTTATGCATTTTCAACAACATGCATACAGAAAGGAACGACAACTATGAACAGAGTATTCAATTTCTCAGCAGGTCCCTCCATGCTCCCCATGCCCGTGCTCGAAAAAGCGGCAGCGGAGCTCGTATGTTACGGCGACTCAGGAATGTCCGTAATGGAGATGAGCCATCGCTCACCTGTTTATGAAGAAATTATCACTGCGGCTGAAGCTGGCCTCAGAGCTCTGATGAATATACCCGATAATTACAAGGTACTCTTCATGCAGGGCGGAGCTTCCACACAGTTCGCATGTGTCCCCCTCAATCTTATGAAGAACGGCAAAGCAGATTACATTCTCTCAGGTCAGTTCTCCACCAAGGCTTATAAGGAGGCTCAGAAGTACGGCGACGTTGTAGCCGTAGCATCCTCCAAGGAGCAGAATTTCTCCGAGATCCCCGTAGTGACTCGCGAGTCCTTCCGCCCCGACGCAGATTATGTTCACATCTGCTTCAACAACACAATTTACGGAACAAAGTACAACTACATCCCCGATACAGGCGATATCCCTCTCGTTGCGGATATGTCATCCTGCATCATCTCCGAGCCTGTTGACGTTCCCAAGTTCGGCGTGATCTACGCAGGCGCCCAGAAGAACATGGCTCCCGCAGGCGTTACAGTTGTAATTGTACGCGAGGATCTTATCGGCAATGCACGTCCCGACACACCTGCAATGCTCGATTGGAAAAATATGGCCGACAACGGCTCTATGTACAACACACCTCCCTGCTACTCCATCTACATCGCAAAGCTTGTTTACGAGTGGATCGAGTCTCTCGGCGGTCTCGAAGCTATGAAGGCTCTCAACGAAAAGAAGGCTAAGCTTCTTTACGATTATCTTGATTCTCAGGATTATTACATCGCACCCGTAAAGAAGGAATTCCGCTCTATGATGAACGTTACATTCGTTACAGGTGATGCAGACCTCGATAAGAAGTTTGCAAAAGAATCAGGCGAGGCAGGCCTCAAGAATCTTAAAGGCCACCGCTCCGTTGGCGGTATGCGCGCTTCCATCTACAATGCTATGCCCTACGAGGGTATTGAAGCACTTATTGCATTCATGAAAAAATTCGCAGAGGAAAATCCCAAGGCATAAAACTAAAAAATCAGGTATACCACTATGACAAACATTAAACTTCTCAATAAGATCGCTTCCTGCGGAACTGACATTTTCGCAAAGGACAAATATAACGTAGCAACCGATGCTGAGGGCGCTGAGGCCATTATGGTAAGAAGCGCTTCCATGCACGAAATGACATTCGAGCCCTCCCTCCAGGCAATCGCCAGAGCAGGTGCAGGCGTTAACAACATCCCCCTCGACAAGTGTGCTGAAGCAGGTATCGTAGTATTCAACACTCCCGGTGCTAATGCAAACGGCGTTAAGGAGCTTGCAATCGCAGCACTCCTTCTCGCTTCCCGTGATATCGTTGGCGGTATCAAGTGGGCAAACTCTCTTGAAACTGACGTTGCAAAGTCTGTAGAAAAGGGCAAGAGCTCCTTTGCAGGCTGTGAGATCAAGGGCAAGAAGCTGGGCGTTATCGGTCTCGGTGCTATCGGCGGTCTCGTTGCAAACGCGGCTGACGACCTCGGCATGAACGTTATCGGCTGCGACCCCTTCATGACAGTTAACGCTGCATGGAATCTTGACCGCAACGTTCACTCTGCGGCAAGCTATGAGGAGATCTTCAAGACCTGTGATTACATCACACTTCACGTTCCCTCCACTCCCGAAACAAAGAACATGATCAATGCTGAGACCCTCAATCTTATGAAGGACGGCGTTCGCATCATCAACCTCTCCCGTGCAGACCTCGTTAATGCTGAGGACATCAAGGCTGCTATCGAGGACGGCAAGGTTAAGAGCTACGTTACAGACTTCCCCACAGAGGCAACAATAAACTGCCCCGGAATCATCACAATCCCCCACCTCGGCGCATCTACTGCCGAGTCTGAGGATAACTGCGCTATCATGGCTGCAAATCAGCTCGTTGATTACCTTGAAAACGGTAATATCACAAACAGCGTAAACTTCCCTGCAGTTTCAATGCCCCGCGATGCTGGAACAACAAGACTTGTTGTTCTCCATAAGAATCAGCCCGAGATGCTTTCCAAGGTTACAAGCGTTCTCTCCGCTGACGGAGTAAACATCGAGCACATGGCATCCCGCTCCAAGGGTAACTATGCTTGCGCACTCTTCGATTGCGCACAGGAGGTTACCGCCGCTCAGGTTGCCGACATCGAAGCTGTTGACGGAATAATCAGAGTTCTTGTTAAATAAATGATAAAAAGGCAGGAGGGACTTCCATCCTGCCTTTTTTGAAAGGTATCTTTATGAATATCTTATTTGAAGATAAATATCTTGTGATTGCACAAAAGCCTGCAGGAGTCCCCTCTCAGCCCGACCCTTCGGGAAGAGAGGACATGATAACTCTCCTGAAAAAAGAATGCGGAGGAGAGATATTCTGTGTTCACAGGCTTGATACGGCCACAAGCGGAGTTATGGTCTATGCAAAGGATTCCAAAACCGCAGGAAGGCTCACGGCATCACTATCCGATGAGAAATCGATCAAGCAGTATTTATGCGTAGTTTATTCCGACGATGCCAAGAGCGGTACCATGCGCGATCTGCTTTTCCACGACAAGCATAAAAACAAAGCATATGTTGTTGAAAGAATGAGAGCAGGAGTCAAAGAAGCGCTTCTTGACTATGAAACCATAGCAAAAAAAGAAGGACTATCCCTTGTTATGGTCACATTACATACAGGAAGAACCCATCAGATACGAGTACAGTTTGCAAGCCGTAAGATGCCCCTTGTCGGAGACGGTAAATACGGAGCAAAGGACAACTGTTCCCTCGCTCTCCACTGTTTTCACCTCGCCTTTCCTCATCCTATAACGAAAAAGCTTGTTGATACAGTGTGGCTCCCTCAGACGGGCTGGCATTCCTTTGAAATTAATAATTATTGAAGAAATCCGCCGTGTGGCGGATTTCTTTATCTATTATTTAAGCTTTATTCCTTATCTTTCAAATTCGGTTTTTTCGGCAAGGTTAACCCGTAGAGGCGAATTCCATATCCGCCCGTTATCTGCAAGCGAACCAAACCAACATTTACCTATATTGTTGCGTTTGCAGCGGGTCGATCGTAGGAATGGAACATTCCTACAGACGTCGACCCCTACAAAATATCAATATCGTCTCCTCGATAAACCCGAATTTGAAGGTTAAATAAAATCCAATTTTCATTTTAAAAGGCTGTCGCATCTGCGACAGCCTTTCTTTATTTTACGGATAAACGTTTCCGCGTCTTGATCCTTCCTCATAGATCTGGATCATGGGATTTTCTTCATAGTCGATTTTTGAAGGAAGCTTATAAAGATCGGATGAGAACACTCTCATGCCCTTATTTTTGATGGAATTATACATCCAGTCATAACGCTCCATATAAAGCGACTTGTTGTTTCCGTTTACATACCAATCAGTATGTACTGAGGAAAGTCCCATAAAGTCACAGCATACAAGAAGATTCTGTATTCTGCTTCTCTGATCGTCTGTTTTCGCCTTTTCATATGCAGTTACCAAAAGGCCTCTCATATACTCATAGTTTTCTGCAAGATACTCATATGAATACATATCTCCGGGACGGTCAAAGTTATTGATAAAGCAGGTTCCGCATTGATCTCCGGCCTCAGTCTGCATAAGCATATACTCGTAAAGCTCATCTACACCGTTGCCGTAGTTGATATACAGATATTCCTTCAGTATATCTGTCCACTCCTCATAGGTCATATCGGGATCCCACATGAACTTAACGGAAACATATTCTTTAAGTGTTTCAAAGTTATATGTAGTTCCGCCACCCTCATAGAAGAAGCCTGTTACATTTGCTTCCTCATGGAGCCACTTCATATTATAATAAAGATTTATTACGTTAGGACAGCTTGAAAGATAGTAGTGATATGTTACCGGATAAATCCAGAACCAAAGCTCAGCGCCTGTTTCACGACAGAGATTGCCCCAGAAAGGAAGCGCCTCAAGGTCGCCTTTATTACTCATATTATTAAGCTGACCACCGTATTCATAACATTCCTCCTTGCCGAGGATATGGTTGTTACAACCGATACCGCAGTAAAGAATGATGAAATTCTTATGAGGCTTGATAGTTGAAGGATAATCCTTTGCATATACGATACCGTAGAGACGCACACCGGGATAATACGCTTGAGCATCCTCTGTTGCCCTATTATAAAGCTGGAGGTAAAGTCCGGAATATCCCTCGGGAGGAACATACTCGTTCTTCTCTGTATTAACGTTATCCTTTTTACCGTTTGTGATAAGAGAACAGTTACGGCATGTGCAGTAATACTGGTTATCTGCAATGGAGAAGGAGAACAGTGTCTGTCCCTCTTCGATAAATGTAGGTCTGCCCCAGCTCATTACCATTCTGTTACAGTCGAGCATACCTTCAAAAAGGGTATTGTATGTATTATTATTTGTTGCGCAGGGCTGCCACTTGTATTCGTCCTTCTTTTCGCCGGAATCAAACTTTGCCTGATAGCGCTGAGATATATTGCCGTAGCTTTCATCGGGCATAGTACCTGTACCCATCTGCCAATACTCAAGGAAAGAGTGAGCATTACTGTAAAGAGGACCGATCTTTGTTCCATAGAACATTTCATCATGGCCGGAAAGCTGGCTTCCGTTAAGCTTATTGGGGAAGAAATGCCATTTGGGATTTCTTCCGAAAGTATGACGGGCATAACGGAAGTTGATCTCGGGAATCTTCTCAACGCTGACTCCCTCGGGAATATCAACTACTCTCTGCTTATATACGAATGTTTCTGAATTGGAATAAAATCTGATACCGAGATAATCCTCAAGAATATCAAATACAGCATACATGTTTCCACGGTATGTACCGTAAATATTGAGATTACCGTCTGTTACATCATATCTGTATCCCTCGATACCAAGGGTTTGACCGAGCTCGGAATCAAGTGCTACATCATGGAAATATATTGCTTTTGCAGTAGTAGACTCGCCATAGGACATGGGAAGTTCATATCCTGTGAGATATCTAACATACTTCATGAGGTTGAGGCTTGCAAAGTACACATTATCGTCCTCTGTTGAACCCTCGGGAAGAACAATAGACATCTGTGTTATCTCAGTTCCGGCAATAGTCATTTTGTATACCTGCATGCTATCTCCGAAATCGTCTGTTGTCTTCGCACCGGAAAGCACCATCTTCATGCAGAAAGAGTCACCTGCACCACACTTGGAATCGGCATCAAGGTCTGCCGCATCAAGGATCATATCAATTCCTGTTTCTACGCCGACTATGGAAGCCTTGATATAAAATGCATCCTGGGCGTTGACAAGACCGTTTCCGTCAACATCGCCAAGTTTAAAGGTATCATCCTTCAAAAAGCCTAGCTCAAGGGAAAAATCGCCTGCAGATACTGCAGCTGCAGAACCGATAAGCATAATCGCGCATAGTAATAACGCAAGTATTTTTTTCATACGTCCTCCTATAATTTTAGTGTTATAATTATATCACAAATATACATTTATTTCAACTGTATTTTTGTAAGTTATTTACATTTTTCAGTTGATAATTTGTTTGTTTTTTTAGGATTTCTTTTTTAGATATTTTTTGGTACCTCTTGTAAAATAATATACATTTATGTTAAAATAAACTGACATATATTTTTTTAGAGAGTGCTTATGAAAAATAATAAAAACAAAAAGAAATGGGTCCGACGCAGGCACCGTGTAGTACGAAATATCCTGATATGCGTTCTGAAGCCCTACTCCGTGCTGAAATACGGCATCAAAGTGGACAAGTTCAAAGAACAAAAAGATCGCCCATATCTTATTCTATACAATCATCAGACCCCCTTCGATCAGTTCTTTGTAGGAATGGCATTTAAGGGACCGGTCTATTATCTTGCAACTGAGGATATATTCTCTAAGGGATGGATCTCCTCACTTATCCGTTGGCTTGTTGCACCTATTCCGATAAAGAAGCAAACTACAGATGTAAGGGCAATACTTAACTGTATCAAAGTTGCAAGAGAGGGCGGCACCCTTGCTATCGCCCCCGAGGGCAACCGAACATACAGCGGAAAGACCGAGCATATGAGTTCTGCCATTGCTTCTCTGGCGCGAAAGCTTGGTCTGCCTATCGTCATTTACCGTATTGAGGGCGGATACGGCACTCAGCCCCGTTGGAGTGATAAGGTTCGCAGGGGCAAAATGCACTCTTATGTTTACCGTGTTATAGAGCCCGAAGAATATGCGGATATGACAGATAATGAGCTTTTCGACCTGATCGAAAAAGAGCTTTATGTCGATGAGGGAGTCGCTGACGGCGAGTTTCTCTCCTCAAAACGTGCTGAGTATCTTGAGCGAGCAGTGTATGTTTGTCCATACTGCGGCTTTTCCAAATTTGAAAGTCACGGTTGCGAGATCACATGCTGTACCTGCCAAAGAAAGATCATATACGGTTCAGACAAGTCCTTATCGGGAGTTGGATTTGATTTCCCGTTCCCCTTCGTTTCCCAGTGGTATGACTATCAAAAGGACTATGTCAATTCTCTCGACACCGATAATTACACTTCGATCCCCATATTCACAGATACCGCCGATATTTCCGAAGTGATCATCAGCAAAAAGAAGATCCCCCTAAAAAAAGGTTGCACTGTTTGCCTTTACGGGGACAGAGTCACCCTGGATGAAGGTGGGGCTGACTGCATTACTCTTCACTTCAATGATATTTCTGCCGCTTCTGTTCTCGGACGTAACAAGCTTAATATATATCACGACAATAAGGTATATCAGTTCAAGGGTTCAAAGCGTTTTAATGCACTCAAATATGTCAACCTATATTACAGATATAAAAACATAAACGGAGGTATTCCCGATGTCAAATTTCTGGGACTCTAACGTATGGGGCTTCTTTAACCTCCTTGCGGTACTTCTTATAAGTCTGCTCGCCGCAAACATGATAAAAAGATCATTTAAGATCCTCCAGATGTCTCTTATTCCCACTGCAGTACTGGCAGGCGGAATTCTTATTATCATTGCAGGCATCTACAAGCTCATAACCGGCAATATTATGTTTGACAGCGCGTTCTTTGGCCAGAACGGTACTGAAGGTCTTGAGATTATTACTTATCATACTCTTGCCCTTGGTTTTATCGCCGCTACATTCAAGTCCTCAAAGGGCAAGCTTACAAAGAAGCGCTCCGGCGAAATTTTCAACACCGGTGTTACTACAGTTTCTACATATCTTTTACAAGGTATATCCGGACTTGCAATATCAATAATAGCCGCATTTTTTGTTTCAGGCTTTTTCTCTGCAGCGGGAATGCTTCTTCCCTTCGGCTACGGTCAAGGCACGGGACAGGCTCTTAACTACGGCGGCATTTATGAATCTGACTTCGGATTTGTAGGCGGTAAAAGCTTCGGCCTCACGATTGCGGCAATCGGATTCATCAGCGCAAGCTTCGGCGGAGTTATCCACCTGAATATCCTCAAAAAAATGGGTAAGTTCAAAAAGCAAACCTTCAAAGAACAGGCACTCAAGTCTGAGGATATTATGACTGCAGATGAAGTACCTATGCAGGAAAACCTTGATAAGCTGACCATTCAGGTTGCACTCATCGTTCTTGCATATATGCTCACATTCGCTATTATGTTCTTCCTCGGAAAGCTTCTTCCCGGAATGAAATCGGTTATATACGGCTTCAACTTCCTTCTCGGCGTTCTTACAGCTACCATTATCAAGTCTGTTATGGGCTTCCTCAGAAAGAAAAATCTTATCCACAGAGAATATATAAGCGATTTCCTTATGACCCGTGCCAGCAACTTTTTCTATGATATAATGGTTGTTGCGGGAATCGCGGCTATCCGCCTCGGTGCTCTCAAGAATTACTGGGGTATTATAATCATCATAGGATTTGCAGGACTTGCAGTTACATACATATATAACCGAATCGTTGCAAAAATTCTCTTCAAGGAGTATCCGGAGGAGCAATTCCTTGCAATGTATGGAATGCTTACAGGTACTGCCAGCACAGGCGTTATCCTTCTTCGCGAAATAGACGGCGAGTTCAAGACTCCCGCCGCAGATAACCTTGTTTATCAGAACTTCCCTGCCATCGTTTTCGGCTTTCCTCTTATGTTCCTCGCAACTCTTGCACCAAAGAATCCTATTCTCATTCTGTTGGTCCTTGCAGGATTCTTTATTGTTATGAACATTCTCCTTTTCAGAAGTTTGATCTTCAAAAAGAGAAAAAAGAAGTAATAAAAACAAATTTACAACTCTGTATCCTGTGAAAAAGCCAAAAGGCTTTCGGTGCACCTTTTACGAAGGTGTCCCGAAAGCCTTTTTCTTATTTCGTTATACAAAAAGCGTAGTGAGATCACTCCGCTTTCCTTCATGCCCTTTGAATACAGTTGATTATATAATAAAATTATGATACAATAAAGCCAACCAAATTGGAGGTTTAAAAAATGGCCAACAATGATTTTATAATCAAAATGGTGTTTTAGAGAAATATAACGGCGTAGGCGCAGATGTTATTATTCCAAATATTGTTATCGATATTGGTTATGAGGCGTTTAGTGATTATGAAAGTCTCATAAGCATCACTATCCCCGATAGCGTCAAAAATATTGGCCGGGGTGCATTCAAAAATTGTATCAACCTCACTGACTTAACTATTCTCGACAGTTGTAATTCACAAAGACGATTTTTATATATGAAAGCAACAGGTATAGTTCGTAGAATAGAGGAATGAGGTATAATAACACAAAGAGCTATAAACCCGCATAAACACTAGGGTTTTCGCTGGTTTGCCCTATTGAACGCATTGGTGTCAAAAACGGGTTTTGGGCGGTTTTTATGCATAGCAAAAGCGAGGTGAATTTCACCTCGCTTTGATGGTTAATGTAACACTTTTTCGGTTATATCAATTAATGCTTCGAAATCAGCAGGCAATTCTTCTTGGCTACCATAGACATCCGATGTGTATGCTCTAAAAAGAGTATAATCAGAAGCAAATTCCTGCACGGTATAATAAACCGAATCTTCGTTTGGATATCCAAACAAGGTAATACGCCCTGTGTAATTTTCATCGGCAAAAACCTTGATTACATTTCCAGGTAGCAAAGGATGTGTTTCAATGATAGTTCTTTGAATATAGTATTTAAGTTTTTCTATCGGGACATTATTCTTTCCTGTTCTTCCGGCGAAATAGAAAGTAGTAACAACTGTTGCAATTTCTATTGCACACATAATGGCGAATATTGTCCAATCAATGTTACTGAATTCGTGCATTTCTCTTTCGCCGGTAAAAAATACTGCGATAAAGATATTAACGAACATTAATGCCAATCCGGAGCAAACATATATAAGCCCCTTTTTCTTGGCAGATTTTAAGTTTTGTAATTTTTCAATTAATGCTTCGGACTGCTCGTTCATTTCAAAAGGCATATTATGTCGAATTATTGAAGCAAGTTGCCAAGCATTTTCAACTCCCATAATGGTATGAGTTTTCCCGTCTTTTAATTGAATAATTAAAGTCCTGTTTCTACCCAATGCAAAAATCACATCATGAATACTGCAATCAATTTTACCGAAATAATGGTATTTACCTTTTATATGTTCATTGTCTATGTAAAAAAATGACTTAAAATTAAACAAAAGAAAACAAATTCCAATTAACGAGAGAAATGTTCCTAACCCCAAACCCACAAACAAACCACTTGGGGTGGCTTCACTGTCTTTGAAACTTATAAAAACAAATAAGCCCATTAAAAGTATTCCACTAAGGATACATGTGATTCCGCTTGCTTTGTCGTGCTTAAAAATTCCATTCGTTTCTAATAACAATGAAGCGGGATGATTTTTTTGCTGTTTCTTGTAAATAAAAAGGATACTCAACAAATAAATGGCAAGACCAATGCATATGTAAATTGCTGAATTCATTCAATTCACCGCCTTTGATTTATTATAACATAACCACTCTAAAAAGTAAATTATTGCAGTATAAATTCCCACGAGTTACAAATAATAGTATCACGATTTGAATTAAAAGGAGAATTTATATATGAAAGCAACAGGGATCGTTCGCAGAATCGATGACCTCGGTCGTGTTGTTATCCCAAAATAAATCCGACGCACTTTAAAAATCCGCGGAGGAGACCCGTTATAAATACATACAAAACAAAAAGGACCGAAATCGGTCCTTTTTTATTTAATTACTTTTCTGCAGTTTTTTTAGCAGTCTTCTTTGCGGGAGCCTTCTTTGCAGCAGCTTCCTTAGCAGCTTTCTTTTCTGCTGCCTTGGCCTCTTTTTCAAGGGCCTTCAATGCTGCCTTTTCAGCCGCTCTCTGAGCCTTCTCTGCTTCCTTTGCAGCCTTCTTCTCTGCTGCGATTCTTGCCTTTTCAGCTTCCTTAGCTGCTTTCTTTTCAGCAGCTATTCTTGCCTTTTCTGCAGCGAGAAAGTCTGCATAAAGCTCATCGTAGAGAGCCTCATACTTTCTTGCGGAGGCATTCCAGGAGAAGTCTGTTCTCATGCCGCGCTCAACGATGTTGTTCCAATCCTCCTTGAAGTCGTAGAAGATCTTCTCGGCATAGCGGATAGTGTCGAGCATATAGTGAGCGTTGTAGTCCTCAAAGCTAAAGCCTGTACCTGTCTTTTCGTCAACGTTGTAGTTATCAACAGTATCTCTGAGACCGCCTGTTGCACGTACGATCGGAACAGTACCGTATCTGAGGCTCATCAGCTGGCTGAGGCCGCAGGGCTCAAAGCGTGAGGGCATAAGGAATGCATCACAAGCTGCATAGATCTTGTGAGAAAGGGGCTCGGAATAGTAGATATTCGCAGAAACCTTGCCGGGATACTTATCCTGATAGTAGCGGAACATATTCTCATAGCGCTCCTCACCTGTACCAAGGATAACAAGCTGAACTGCATCACGGCAGATATCGTCCATAACTCGGTCGATAAGGTCAAATCCCTTCTGGTCTGTAAGGCGGGAAACTATACCGATAAGCATAACATCGGGATTCTCATCAAGACCAAGCTCTCTCTGAAGAGCAAGCTTATTCTTAACCTTTTCACATCTGAAGTTATCAGCATTGAAGTGATGCTCGATATTCTTGTTTGTTTCGGGATCGAACTCTACGTAGTCGATACCGTTAACGATACCGGAGAGAACGCCTGCCTTTGCGCAAAGGAGAGGATCGAGATTTTCGCCGTATTCGGGAGTCTTGATCTCCTCGGCATAGGAATCACTTACAGTTGTAACTCTGTCAGCATAAACGATACCGCCCTTGAGGAGGTTAAGCGCGCCGTATGCCTCAAGCTTGTCGGGAGTGAAGTAATAATCGGAGAGACCTGCAACGTCAGTAAGCATATCCTTGCCGTATACGCCCTGGAACTTGAGGTTATGAATTGTCATGATAGTGCGGATACCGCGGAAGAAAAGATCTCCCTGGAAGCTATCGTTAAGGTATACGGGAACAAGACCGGACTGCCAGTCATGGCAATGGATAATGTCGGGTCGGAAACCGATAATGGGAAGTGCTGAGAGAGCCGCCTTTGAGAAATAGATAAACTTTTCCATATCTCCGCGGATCTCGCCGTAGGGCTTATCCCCTGCGAAATAGAACTCGTTATCAACGAAATAGAAGGTGATGCCGTCGATCTCAGCTGTGAAGATTCCAACGTGCTGCTTTCTCCATGCAAGGTCCATCTCAAAGTGAGTGAGATATGTAAGCTTTTCCTTCCACTGAGGCTTTATGCAGAGATACTTGGGAAGAATAACGCGAACGTCATACTTTTCATTGTCGAAATACTTGGGAAGAGTACCTGCAACGTCAGCAAGACCGCCTGTCTTGATAAAGGGAACAGCCTCACTTGTTACAAAAAGAATCTTTTTTCTTTCCATTGGCAAAACCTACTTTCTGTATTTTAATTTTTATTTTTATAGTCATACTATACTATTTTAATTTTATAGTTTTTTTCGCTGATTGTCAATAAAGTTATTGTAAAAAAGACATTCTTTTGGTGTAAGATTAAAACAGAACAAAATTTTTAAAGCGAGGTGAAGTTCACCTCGCTTTTTCTTATTCCTCACAAAGGCCTATGGCCTCCATATATTTTTTCATCTGGTTTTCGCTGGGGTGGTAATCGGGGTGGGAGCAGCAAGGGAGGGTGGGCTCGCTTCCGTCCTCTCCGTAGAAGGGGGAAAGACGATCGTTTTCGTAAAGCAGGCAATCCTCTTCCCTGTCAAAGTCGGGTATCATATAAGGCTTTCCGCCCTCAAGCACGGAGCGCTGGGCAAGAATTGCCGTTGAGGACATAGCGATGGCAGCCTTCAAATTAAAAGGATGCTCAGGCTCACGGTTTTCCTCAAGGCATTCGAGGAACATACGCGCCGTTATATAATCTCCGCCGCCGTGACCACTGGACTTTATAAGCTCCTCGTCCTTATCGTTCCACTGCGCATCATAGCAATTGACCTCTTCTTTTCCCTCGGGAATTGACCAGCTATTGTATCGCAGCATGATCTTCTCACCCATACCCCTGAGATTCTCGATCTGACCGTTTGTGCCGCAAATTCGGTAGGAATTATGGTGTGCGCCAAAGCCGCAGCAACCTGTTACTCTGAAAATAGAGCCGTCGTCGTTCTGAGTAGTGATGATAGCCGCTCTGTCACCGACGAACTCAGCTGAGGGAACGTCATCCTCATGGGGCGCAAATGACGCAAAGGCTGTAACGGTCTTGGGAGTTGCACCTGTCGCACACATAACGGGACCGAGAGAATGGGTGATATAATATGTTCTGGGCAGAAAATGTCTCCAATGCTTGGGATGGTACATGTATACTCTTCTGAAATCATCGTCGTTCATATTGAAGGGATGGTTATACTCACCCTCCGCATAAAGAATCTTTCCGAGAGTGCCGCCGCGGCAAACGCGCTGCATTTCACGGTTGAATACCATCTGGGGATAGTTTTCCGCAAGGAAATATATTGATTTTGTATTCTTATATGCGCGGTAAAGCTCAACGCCCTCTGCCATCGTGCCGTTGCTTGTGCACTCGCAGAAAACGTGAAGACCCTTTTCAAAGCATTTTATTACGTAGGGCGTATGCTGATGGAAAAGGTTTGCAATAATAACTGCATCCATCTCGCAGTTTAAAAACTCATCAAAATCGGTAAAGGTAGGCACGTCCGCAAGACGACTCACACCGTACTCAAGTCTTGCCTCATCGCAATCGCAAAGAGCAACGATCTCGCAGCCGAGAAGCAAAAAATTCTTTGCAAGATCAACGCCTCTTCCTGCACCGAGCACACCTATTTTGTACTTTTTCATAAAAACCTCCCAAATGCGCAAAAAGCCTTGGCTTTCTAAAAAACATCACAAGGATATGCCAAGCTCTGACAAAAATATTGTAATACAAACAAAACAAAAAATCAACACTCACAGATGATATGGTGACCAATAATGGTTTAAAATCATAAACAGCGATGAACCTGTACTTCAATTTGATTAGTCTTAGCGTTTTGCTTGATCGAAAAAGTAAATCTGCGCAGTATAAATCTCCACGAAATACAAATAATAGTATCACAATTTGAAATTTTTGTGGTAGGGGCTGGCGCCCACGACAGCCCGCAACGATTGTTCTAATTTTAAACGGGACGTAGAAGGGTTCCCCGAAAATAAGCCTGCGAGTTTTTGGGTTCCCGTGGAGGGCGCCGTCCCCTACCAAATGTTATAAGGAGATTTATATATGAAAGCAACAGGAATTGTCCGTAGAATAGAGGCGGATGTTATAATAACACAAAAGCCGCTTAAACCCGCATAAACACTGGGGTTTCGGGCGATTTATAAAGAAATTTTTTTGACGAAAAACAGTATATTTTGACCTATGCATAGCAAAAGCGAGGTGAATTTCACCTCGCTTTTCAACTTAAAACTCTATCCAATTTTTTTCTTTTAATGCCTTTATAATGTTCTTGGCATCTGGAAGCGTAATAACAAACAGTCTTCCGTCTTTAGTAAAAATATTTAAGTGAATATCATCAAACTGATAATGGTCAACGTCTTGTAATAATATTTCTTCCAATGTGTAAGGCTTTTCGTCAAGACAGACACAAACAATACCCGCCTCACAGAAATATATATTTCCGTTTTTTAGTTTTCCGTTGCCCAAATTAAAGTTTCCGTTTGTTTTATAAAACACCGGAGAAGTTATCGCCTTTTCAAATTCTGCATATTTTTTGTCAAGAAATCTCCCATAAAAAAGGAGAAAAGTATACAATATAAGCGTAAACAAAGCGCCGCAAAAAACAGCAAGCACCAAAGCATTAGATATTTCTAGATAGGTTAATAAAAAATAGGCTATTAAAGCAAAAAAGAAGCCTGTCACAGCCGACAGAATAATCTTACCCTTCATATTCTCACCGCCTTCTTTACCTAATTTTACTACAGGCTAAATTTAATGTCAATATTACAGTATAAATCCCCACAAATCACAAATAATAGTATCACAATTTGAAATTTTTGTGGTAGGGGCTGGCGCCCACGACAGCCCGCAACGATTGTTCAAATTTAAAACGGGACGTAGAAGGGTTCCCCGAAAATAAGCCTGCGAGTTTTTGGGTTCCCGTCGAGGGCGCCGTCCCCTACCAAATGCGATAAGGAGATTTTTATATATGAAAGCCACCGGAATAGTAAGAAGAATAGAGGCTCGTGTTATAATAACACAAAAGTCGCTTAAAGCCGTATAAACATTGGGTTTTGGGGAGATTTTTGAAGAAAAAATTGATAAAATTCAACGTGTATATATTAGGAAAGTCCACTTTTGTGTATTTTCGGCATAAAAAAGATAGTGTAGCATACATTGAATTTTAAGTAATGTTGTAGTATAATAATTATTATTCAATTATACAATGAGGGTGTGCTATGCGAGAATATAAAGATTGTTATGTTGCGTTTATTGACATTTTGGGTTTTAAAGAGCTTATAGATACAAAGGATTGTGAAACCATTTTTCAAGTGTTTCGGGAACTACATATATATTCTCATGCAAATTTAATTTTTAATGGTATAGATATTTCGGCCTATAAAGATATTCAGCACAGAATACTTTCAGATAGCATTATTCTTTTCATAGATGCGGATGTAAAAGATGGTTTTGCAGCACTACTTGATGTATGTCGAAAATTGCAGGAATCTTTAGCGAATCGCGAAACTCCAATACTTATGCGTGGAGGAATTGTTAAGGGACCGTTATTCTGCGAGGAAAATACAATTTTTGGACAAGGTCTTACCAAAGCATATTTATTAGAAAGCAAATTGGCAAAATACCCCCGTATTATTTTTTCTGGAGAGACATATGAAGAAGGAAAAAAGAATGCATATTATATGTTTCCGTATTTAGAGGGCATCTGTTTCAATTTATGTTGTGATGAAGATGGCTTGTTTTTTGTAAATTATTTACCCACACTTAAAGGTTCAATAGAAGATTCGAAAAAGTATAGCGATAGACTGTATAATCTATGCAATGAAATGTTAAACAAACCCATAGATAGCAATTTGCGAGAAAAATATCTGTGGCTAAAAAAGAAAGTGGATTTATCAGTTTCGCAGATGTCACAAGTTAAAGAACTCTATGAAAAGGAATTAAAAATCCAAAGGGATAAAGAGGTTGAAGATTATAACCGACGTTTTAAAATCTTCGATAAAGAACAAATATAATAGTTTTAAAAAAGCGGAGTGGTAATCTCACTCCGCTTTTATGATATTATCTTGCGTATTCCTTCAGTGCTTTTTCAATTGCTATGAAGCGCTCGTTGTTGCGTATACCATCGTATCTATCCTGCTGCAGTCGGTCAAGCATGACCCAGCTTTGAGAATGCTCCTTCAGCTCGTGAAAATCGTTGCCGGGTTCGGGATATACGATCTTATCTACAAAAATCGAGGTGTAATTTTTACCGTGATCGTAGAGATAAGATCTATCGTAAGCTATAGTATGCTCACAACTTTTTTCAAGAGCTGTGAGGGTCTCCTCGACCTTGCCTTGAGCGATAAGATAGGTAGCCATAATCCTATAATTTGTGCCCACACGGCAATGATAGAACATCATATCTTCTCCGTAAATAAGAGAGTATATTTCGTTTGCCGTTTCAATCATTTTGATCTTCTTATCCCACGTAGAAGGATCGTTTGGCAGGTCGTTGTCAAGAACAAGTCCCATGATCGCCGTACCTAAACAGTCTGTCAGCTTGTCGATCTCATCCTGATCGTAAAGCTCACTGTTACCGTCACCTATACCGTAGCGTGACTTTGCAAATTCACGGCAGTATTTCAATGGCGTCAGACGCTCTAACATTTCAAGAGCCTTATCGGTCTGATTCCTTTCGGAATAGATCCATATCAGCATGTTAATCGCATCGTGATAAATATCACCGTTCTTACAGTTTTCAACGACGTAAAGAGAAAGGCTTTCCGCCTCATCCAACAATGCTTTTTCATTGGTTTCAATGTATTTGTTAGAAAGGCATACACTGAGCTGTTCTCGTATTTCGCAGTCTGAGGGGTATTTTGCAAAGGCTGATCTTACAAATTCTATTCGTTCGTCAGTTTCACCAAACTCCGCAAGTCTGTACATTTCTTCTTTAACTTCGGCAAGATTCTTTTCGCGCTCAGACATCTTATATCCAAGAAGACAGTCTGTGCTGACAGAAAAGAAATCGGCAAGAGAGGGCAGAAGCTCGATGTCGGGATAACTTCCGCCTGCCTCCCAACGCGAAATAGCCTGAGGGCTGACACCAATTGCAGTTGCCAAAACCTCCTGCGTAACATTATTCTCTTTGCGTAGATTTTTAATTATAGTACCTATATTGATTATCATATTAAACCTCTTAAATGTTTTATTTTGTAAGCTTACAATTTTATTATATCTATTATCCCATGTTTTTCAATTATCAATTAGTTGTTTATCATATCAAGCAACAGT
>JAZTXZ010000110.1:0-12056 GCA_045636685.1 Candidatus Avispirillum sp.
TTGAGAGATACAACACCTGCAAATACGCGCTTGAGCATATTTGTATCCTTTGCGTTTATCTTTCCGTCGCCGTCGATATCGCCTACTATATAGTCAGGCTCGGGTACGTAGTCGGGATCAATATCTCCGCAGACTGTACAGTAGCCTTCCTCAAAGCTGTGGCCTGCTGCTTTGATAATTTCCTTTTCGGCAACATAGTCGCATGTTTTGCAGGAATATTCGTTTGATCCATCGTCAGTACAGGTAGGATCTACACTGTAGTAAAACAGATTATGGTTTTGTATTGAAAGGTCTCCGCCGCATGAATCACAGTTGACGTAATGTGTCATAGCGTTCAGGCTCTTGTACACATAGTGATCACTGTCATTATGGAAAGCAGTTATCTTTCTTTCCTTTACAAAGCCGCAAATATTGCACTTCATTGTTACCTTTCCATCGGTATTGCAGGTAGCATTTATCTTTGAAGTTACCTCAAAGCAGCTGCCCTCATTATGATGAGCGGGAATATATTCATCCCTCTCAGCACCGCACAGGGTACAGGTATATGTTGTATATCCGATCTCAAGGCATGTAGCTTCTTCTGTCACTCTTCCGTCGTCCCAGCTATGATCGCACTTACCCGAAAGAACTGCCGCCTCAAGAGTATCGCCCATATCTTTTCTGACAGATGCCATGATATCGTATTCATCCATAGAGGAATCAAATGCGCTTGTGGAGAAAGTGGGAAGAGAAAGATAGCTTACAACATTTGTTGAAACTCTCTTGACGATATTCTTTGCTGCTTTTTCACCGAGAAGATCCTCGATCATTGTGAGCATCTGATACTCCTCAACTCCGTCACGCATTATTTCAACACGGATAGAGCCTACAACATCTCTGATACCGCGGATTCTCGCCTGACTTCCGCCGTAAAAGAGAACTCCGTTTCCGTAAATATACTTTCCGGAAGAAGCAAGATACCACTTATTTGTCTTCCACTGGCAGGAAGCATTAGATCCGGTTACGGTAGTATCAACAAAAGGAGTAGTTACACCCGCATCCTGCTCAGACCAGTTGTTTGCTGCATAATAGAGATATCCCGTGCAATCCTCCTGATAGAGCTGCCAGAACATCATCTTGGTCTGGAGACCTGTGTTCTCTATAATATGGTTAGTATAAGTATATCCCTTGTTAAATCCTGCGGAATAAGCCCAGAGTTCAATTTCCTCGCTGTCTGTAGCCATATCGGACTTAACTCTGTCTGTGAATTCACCGTATATATTTTCCCAGATGTAGTAGTCCTCGCCCCATTTGGAAATATTACCGGAGTAAGGGCCGGAATTTGTTCTGATAATACTTGTTTCCAGACCTCTGTAATCAGTCTTTCTTATCTCTGACATGGGTGTGAAGCCGTACATACGGGGACACCATACTGTGCAGAGATTGTCCTCAAGCATCGCTTCCTCTGCGTCTGTAAGAACGGAAGGAGAAAAGCTTGAAAGAGGCTTTACCTCGTTTGTGAATGTATAGTAGGGATAGGGATGATCTTCGCCGTGGGCGATAACTATTTTGGGATTTTCTCCGCCCCAGTATTTATCGATGCCTGCTCTTGATGTGTAAGCATCTGTTATCGTATCTCTTGAATTGGGGCCTGTGCCTGTAAGCTCTTCGGGCAAGGGTTCATCGGTATCATAGAAATAAAGCTTATCCTTTACCTCGTCCCAGATATCACTTGTGGCAAGACGGTTATAAATATCTGTGTAATAGTAGTAGTGCTCTGCGTGGTCATCGTACTGCGCACCGGGATTTTTGCCTGATTCGATATATCCGGAAACTCTGATAGCACTGACTCTGGGATTTGTAAGGTAAGGATTATCTTCCGTAAGCTTACCGGGAACGTCTACTGCCATAAGACGGTTTTCAAGAAGGTAATCATAGAACTTCTGATATGTACCGCCGTATGTAGTATCGTTTGAGACCATAAATGCTGTCTGAAGCTCAGTCTTTTCGCTGATCTCAAAGTCCCAAACGTAGCAGAATACACTTGCGGTTTTAACGACCTCACCGGAGGAGTTTTTGATATCAAGCTGCGCACTGTACCAGCCGGAAGGGGTATTGGATGAAGTTCTGGCCTTGATATAAAACGCCTGGCTCTTTCCGCCGTTGAGCTTGAATTTGCCGCCGATATCAGCAAGACGATATACGGGGTCCGGAGTTTCGCCCTCACGAATTATTTCCTGAGATGCACTCGTCTGTCCATAGAGATTGCCAAGCTTAAGATCAGTTACGGTAACATACATCTGATAATAGATCTCCGCAGGTATCTCATTACCGTCTTTATCTGTAAAATTGGTAACGGTAGCGCTCAGGCCGGACTTATCCGTAGCTGAATAAAGAACAAACTGAGCATTTTCGATCTCGTTCTTTGCCATATAAACGGAATATGTGTCCATTCCCGAGGGGGTGGTGTCCTTGGTCAGTACCTTTTTGAAGGAATGCTCAAACCAAAGATCGATGGAAGAGTCCTCACTAGGTGCTATCTGCTTCACATAGCTGTCCGCAGGGTCGTCGCTGACGGTACCTGCTGCAAAAACGCTTACAGCAACTGCGCAAATAAGGGAAAGCGCAAAAAGACCGAGAAGCAGCTTTTTAACGGTAGATTTCATATATATACCTCCATAGTTCTTCTAATTAGAATTTTATCATAATTATAAACAAATTACAATCCAAAAATCATACTCTTATATGCAAAAATCATAACCAAATCAGGTTTTATAACCTTTCGCCTTGACAAGGGACGAGAATTTCAGATATAATTAACGTATAAATTTTATAAAGGAGCACTGTCAAAATGAAGTATACTCCCAAACTTATTTCAGAAGAAAAATTCGGCGCAGGCCACTACCCTGCCTGCGGCATCAAGAGTCCCGACGGAAAAATCATCGTTTCCGTTGGCATTGCCCCCGAGCACAAGCCCTACTCCCTCTATTCCGAGGACGGCGGCGTTACCTTTGAAAAATATGAGGGCGCACCCAGAGCGACCCGTGCCCCCTTCTTCCAGCTTCGTGACGGCTCCTATCTTGCCATCGGCGAGTCAAGTGCCGTATTTCGCTCCATTATAAATCTCGAGCAGGAGAAGGTGCCCTTCGTTCTTGCCGTTCACCGCGCAAAAAGCTTTGATGATATTATGAAAAACAACGTGGAAACTCATTTCACTCACGTTGATATCCCCGAGCTTTCCATGGGATACGGCGACTCCAACAACCGCCACACAGGATGCGCACAGACAGGCATTATCGAAATGTCCAACGGCGATATTCTCGCTATGATGTACGGTCAGTTCAAGTCCGACCGCATCCTCTGCCCCTGGCTCAAGGAGCACGGCCCCTATGACTTCTATCTCTACCGCACATGGTGCATCGTTTCCCACGATAAGGGCGAAACGTGGGAATTTCTTTCCACCGTTGCAGACTGCAACACTCACCCCATAGCTGACGTTAACGCAGAGGGATATTGCGAGACAGACTGCATCGAGGTCGAGGACGGACATATCGTTGCAGTTCTCAGAACAGGCGGCCACGAGATCTATTCCCCCCTCTACGTTTCCCATTCCTACGATTACGGAAAGACGTGGGAAGCACCCTACACAGTAAACGACTGGGGAGTATGGCCCCGCATCATCAAGATGGAGGACGGCACTCTCGTTATCTCCTCAGGCCATATCCACACCTTCCTCCAGTTCTCCGCCGACGGCGGTCTCACATGGTCTGAAGCAAAAATTCTTGAGGAATGCGACGGCAAGTGGGGCGAAAGCTGCTCCGGCTATAACTACATCACAGAAAGCCGCCCCGGCGAGCTTACCCTCGTTTTCGATGACCCCAAGGAGGGCATGGCAGAGGGCGACAAATTCCCGAGAAGAATTTACGTGAGAAGATACAAGATAGAAAAAGAGGACTGAAATGTTTAAAGAATTCGAAGAGAGAGCAAGAGAAATTCTTGCCCAAATGACTTTAAAAGAGAAGATCGGTCAGCTCAATCAGGCAGTTATGCCCTGCGAGGACGAGGCATCAAAGGAAGCCTTTCGCGAAAGACTCCGCCGCGGCGAGATAGGAAGCGTTATCCTCTCTCTTTCCGCTACTGCGGGAAATGACGAGCAGAAGGCTGTAGTTGTTGAAATGCTCAACGATCTTCAGAGAACAAGCGTTGAGGAGGGCCCCCACGGCATTCCCCTCCTTTTCGGACGCGACGTTATCCACGGTCATCATACAGTGCTTCCCATTCCTCTGGCATCTGCCGCATCCTTTGACCCTGAGCTTATAACCGAGGCTTACAGAGACGTTGCGGAGGACGCAAGAAGCGAGGGCACAAACTGGACCTTCTCTCCCATGATGGACATTTGCCGCGATCCCCGATGGGGACGAATCATCGAGGGCTACGGCGAGGACCCCTACCTTGCAGGACAGATGGCGGCGGCTACAGTCAAGGGCTTCCAGGGAGACGATCTTACAGACCCCGACTCCATGCTTGCCTGTGCAAAGCATTATCTCGGCTACGGCTTCTCCGAGGGCGGCCGCGATTACCACAGAACTGAAATTTCCGACTACACCGTGCAAAACGTAGTCCTTGCTCCCTTCCGCGAGGCGGTAAAGGCAGGAGTGGGCACGGTTATGTCCTCCTTTAACGATATTTCAGGCGAGCCTGTTACATCCTCGAAAAAGTATCTCACAGATATTCTCCGAGGTCAGCTTGGCTTTGAGGGCTTCGTTATCTCCGACTGGTACTCCGTTCAGCAGCTTATCCGTCAGGGTATTGCCGAGGAATACGAGGACTGCGCACGCCACGCCATCAACGCAGGCCTTGATATGGATATGGCAGACGAGCATTACTCCCGCTTCCTTGAGAAATTCGTTAACGAGGGCAAGGTATCAATGGAAACTGTTGATACTGCAGTTCTCAGAGTTCTTCAGGTAAAGCTTGCAATGGGTCTTTTTGAAAAGCCCTATGCGATCCCCAAGAAGGTAGACCGCAAAAAGCATATCGAAAGAGCAGAAAAGCTTGCGGCTGAGTCTATGATCCTTCTCAAAAACGATAAAAACGTTCTCCCCTTCCCGAAGAAAACAAGCGCCGCTCTAATCGGACCCTACACCTTTGAGAGACGAGGTCTCCACGGAAGCTGGGCGCTGGACGGATATCTCGGCGCTTCAACTCCCAATATGGTTGAGGCGATGGACGATATCGTAGCGAAAGAGGGTGGCGGCCGCGTTATGGTAACAGGCGGCAGACTTAACGATGATTCAAACTATATCTTTGCCCATTCAAACCACATAGTTCTTGCTCTCGGCGAGAGCCACGAGGATACAGGAGAAGCGCGAAGCCTTTCCGAGATATCTCTTTCCCCCGCACAGGTGGAGCTTTGCAAAAAGGCACGCCTTTCAGGCCTTCCCACCGTTGGCGTAGTATTCTGCGGACGCCCCGTATGCCTTACTGAGGTTGAGCCTTATCTTGATGCTATCCTCATCGCATGGCACGGCGGCACAAGAGCGGCACACGCCGCAGTCCGCACCGTATTCGGTGATTATACCCCCTGCGGAAAGGCACCTGTCACCTTTGTGAGAAAGACAGGGCATATTCCCATGTATTATAACGTGACCTGCTCCGGTCGAGAGGTAAACGGCTACTACGGCGAGCATTCCGACCATTGCTACACCGATTACCCCGGAAGCCCCCTCTATCCCTTCGGATACGGACTTTCCTACACCACCTTCGAGTATTCCGAGCCCACTGCCGAAAAGACAGAAATCTCTCTTGCAGACCTCAAGGCAGGAGAAAAGCTTCGCTTTGCGGTAAAGGTAAAGAACACGGGAGAAAAGGCGGCAAAGGAAACAGTTCAGCTTTATATCCGCGATCCCTTTGCATCCATGATGCGCCCCCTCAGAGAGCTTAAGGCGTTCAAGAAGGAAGAGATTCTCGCAGGAGAGGAAAAAGAATTTTCATTTGAGATAGGCTACGATTCCCTCGGCTTCTATCTTCCCGACGGCACATACACCGTTGAGCCCGGAAAATTTGAGATCTATATCGGCCCAAAGAGTACCGAGGGCGGTATGATAGAGATAAAAGTTAAATAAAGAAAACCGCAAAGTCTTTTTGTAAGGCTTTGCGGTTTTTAACGTTATTTTATCATATAAACGGTGACTTTTTTATTTCTTTTTTCACATTCATTTATCACAAATTTCGTACCCTTTGAAATACCGTCCCAAAATGCGATTACTTCATCTGCTGATTCAATGATCTCTATGTTTCGAATAAGCGGAGCACCTTTTTTGTATCGTTTGTAATCAGGCAGTATTTCAAGATAGCGTATATTATTTGCAATAGCATAATCTTTTGCCAAAAAATCTACCCCCTTTGCCCCACCGGATATAATTTCAGTGACGTATGAAGGTATATAAGTTTTCATATTTATATTTTTTATATTTCTTGAACCAATTATCGCTATTTTCATAAACACCGCTTTCTGTCCCACTAGTGAGACATATATTTTTAATAATTAGTATACACTAAAAATGTCCTAAAACAAGACATTTGGTGGAATTTATGAAAAGAATTATCGATACGGAAAATGTAAATATTATAGGTGCAAAGATCAGACAAGCCAGAATAAAAGCAGGAATGAGCCAGAAACAGCTTTCAGAAAAACTTGAATTGATGGCGGTTTATACTTGCAGAGGTTCTGTTTCCCGCATTGAAAACGGAAAAAGGGCAATAACAGATATTGAGATAGATGCTATTTCAAAAATCCTCGGTGTATCTCTTGATTATCTTTTCGGTAGAGAATAGTCACGATACACGCTGGCGCGTTATAAGACACAAAGGTGGATACCGACTTTCTTGATTGAAACATACCGTAATTGACGGAATAATGAAAGTGAATATCCTTCGGATGTGAAATGTTGCTCATTCGTCGCAATGTTGCGATGTTTACCCGAAATCATCAGGCGAAGGCAAACATCATTTAAAAAAACCACATTTGTTCGATAGACAAATGTGGTTTTTTGCTGCGAAAGGGTAACCAAACGTAGCAGAAGCGAGATAAAAGTAAGCAAAAGTACACCAACGGTTGATTTAAGCCCAGTGTAGTTCATAATAATACCAGTTGTCGGAAATCTTCTTTATAAAACACCAATCTGTGCCGTTGTTAGGTTTTCCAAAATACACGCCGCCATCGTCTTCGTACATATCATTCTGAATTTTTCCTAAGTCATTGCCGCCATAAAAGTCGGGCAGCAACAATTCGTTTTCGGAGGAGTAATAATATCCATAATATACTCCGCCAATACTAAGGCCTGTTATTTCATAATCATAGAACTCGTTTTCTTCTGTCGGAGAAAACGTATCCATATTTTCGGTTACGTATTTGGAAATTTCGTTATACATCTTGTTTGACACGGACATTCCACTACAAGCTGATAAAGACAGGACAATGAAGCAGGAAACAAGTAGACATAATAATTTCTTCATTTAGCAGTCTCCTTTGCGGTGTTGATGGAGGAGATGAGCATAACTCGAATACTTGTGCAAGCAGAGTCAAGGGATTTATATTCTTCTTCGGATATGTAATTCGTTTTGAACAGCAGTTCTAACCAATACCCGGTCTCATTGGCTTCTTTAAGGGCGATTTGCAACTTAGCAATAAAGTCCGATTTACCATGAGCATAATTTGCTTCGTGAATATTAGCTCCAATGGAGGTGCCACTGCGTTCTAATTGATTTACGAGAGAATAATGTCCTTTGATCGTTTCGCAGAGCTTTATGATTTTAATGGCAAAATCCATAGATAAATCAACGAGTTTGTTTTCTTTCATAATTCTCACCTCTGTAGATATTATAATATATTCAGTGAAATATTGCTACGCAATATGAAATAATCCTACGGATTATGAAATATTTTGCCTTATCGGCAAAATGTGAAATAAAATAAATCCCTCATACGCTGCAGCGTATTTCATAGCGCCAGCTATTTCATAACGCGTAGCGTTATTTCACAAATCCCGCAAGGGATTTATTTCATTGAAAAGAAACACCCTTTGTCAGTAGACAAAGGGTGTTTCTTTTCTGGTGGGCCATCAAGGACTCGAACCTTGGACCGACCGGTTATGAGCCGGTAGCTCTAACCAACTGAGCTAATGGCCCGCATTCGCGGTACTATTTATATTACCACATAGTTCTTTGTTTGTCAATAATTTTGTTGAAGTCTTTTTCGCAAATATCAACAATTATCTTCACTTCCCTTGAAAAAGATGCAGATATATAGTATAATTACTGTATCTTTGAATAAACGGATCGAAATATGAAAAAATATCTTACAAGACAGGAATACTGTCTCGGAGTTCGCTGCCCCGGGCTTTTATGGACTCTTTATAACTGTCCCGAAAGTCTTTCTCCTTACTCCGAGCGAAATGTTATACAACTACATAATGCCGAAGCTGTAAAACGCTATAATGAACAGCTTTCCGGCATCACTTACATAACTGATAACGATACTGAAACTGCCGCCAAAGAAACAGCTGCCGCTCTCGAAGCAGGAGTGCTTGACATCTCGGGCGCAACCTTTATATCAGGATCCCTTTCCTGCCGCTGTGACCTTATTCGCCGTCGCAGCGATGGGACATATGCCCTTTATATAGTGCGTGCCGCAGCTCACCTCAGACAGACCGTTTGCCATGATGCCTCTTATCAGGTGTTCGTTCTCGCAACTAAGGGCTTACGTATTTCACGTGTCTTTTTCGTTAAGCTTAACACCTGCTATACCGAGGGTGAAAGCGAAAAGCAGGAGCTCTTCATTCTCGAAAACATTTCAAGCCGAGTTGCCTCCCTCGTTTCCGGTGTTGCAGGAAGAGCAAAGGGAATGCTTACCGCGGCCTCAAAGCTTGAAATGCCCCGTCAGCCTGTACACAACGGCTGCTTTAACCCTTCTGATTGCGAAAATCGCGACAGATGCTTCGCTTTACTGCCTGCAGACAATGTTTTCACTGTCAGCGGAGTGAGCCATGAAACAAAATTTAAGCTCTACAGAAAAGGCAAATACACCTTTGAGGATATGCTGCGCGAGGGTTCTCTTTCCCCTCTGCAAAAAAAGCAGATAGAAATGTATCTGAACGGCGCTGAGCCGCAGGTCGACCGCGATAACCTCAAAAAATTCCTCTCCGGGCTCTGGTATCCCATGTGTTATCTTGATTTTGAGACCATGCAGCTTCCTTTCCCGCCTTTCGACGGTCTCCATCCCTTTGAGCCTTGCGCTTTTCAGTTTTCTCTCCACATTCAGGACAGCCCTGATGCAGCTCTCAGACACATAAGCTGTATAGCAAAGCCGGGGGAAGACCCGAGACGATTGATTGCAGATGCCCTTTGCAAAAACATACCCGACGGCGCTTGTGTTACAGCATACAATATGCAGCTTGAGCGCATGATGCTACTCAGCCTTGCTGACCGATTTGACGATTTATCACAAAAGCTTCGTGATATTGCATCCCGCCTTTTTGATATGATGCGCCCCTTTGAAAAGCGCTGGTATTACGATGGAAAAATGAAGGGCGCCTGCTCACTCAAGGCAGTTCTTCGCGCTCTGTATCCCGATTCTGAGGAGCTTGACTATGCAAATCTCGAGGGCGTTCACAACGGACAGGAAGCAACCACCATATATGCCGCTATGTGCGCTTCTCCCGAAGCATTTGCAAATACAGAGGAAATAATATCAGAGCTTGAGCGCTACTGCGCCCTTGATACTCTTGCTCTGGCAAAGCTTCTTGAAAAGCTCAGAGATGCTTGTAAATAATAAAAAAGTGCTGACACAAATGCTGTCAGCACCTTTTTTATTATTCGCCTTTTTCCTTCTTGAGCATCTCGCGGATCTCGCAAAGAACGGAAAGCTCAGTTTCCTTGGGAGCTTCTTCCTTCTTCTCTTCCTCTTCCTTCTTCTTCTTTGACTCAAGCTTTTTATGGGCTGCTGTCATAATGCGGAGAACGATAAAGATGGAAAGAGCGATGATAAGAAAATCGATAATGTTCTGAATAAAGTTACCGTATGTAAGGGCAAGCTCGGGAGTAACTACCGCGCCTGCTTCATCAAGAACAGCCTCATTGATGACCCACTTAAGCTCTGTGAGGCTTACCTTGCCTGTGAGGATGCTGATAAGGGGAGTGATGATATCTGCTACAAGAGATGTTACGATCTTACCGAATGCGCCGCCGATAACAACGCCGACAGCCATATCGATAATATTGCCCTTCATAATGAATGACTTAAAATCTGCAAAAAACTTTTTCATATTTATGTTCCTTTCGTTTTTTTTAATTTTATCATCCATCAACGATATTTGCAATAGAACTTTAATATTTTTATAACTATATTATTCTGCTACAGTGACTTGGTCACTTGACAAATCATAACCTCAGTGATAAAATCTAAATGTCCTGACAGAAGGATCGTTTCGTTCCGACTGAAAGGGTGTTTGAAATTTAATTCTCAGGGTAATTCTACCCTTTTCAAATGCTGCAGGACAACTGTAGCATTTTTTATTTAATCGGAGGTTATAATGGCAAAACGTATTGCAGTTATCGGAATTATTGTTGAAAACCGTGACGGTGCTGAGCCCCTGAACGCTCTCCTTTCCGAGTACGGCGAATATATAATCGGAAGGATGGGCATTCCCTATAAGGAAAAGGGAGTACATATAGTTTCCGTTGCCATTGATGCACCTCAGGATACTATCGCGGCTCTTGCGGGAAAGATTGGAAATCTCAGCGGCGTCAGCTGTAAGACCGCTTATTCCAATGTGGTGAGCGATGACTGAAAACACCAAAAAACTTATTGACACACTACGCAAAAACCGCACATTAAAAGCTTCCGAATATAAGGAGCTTATAGAAGGATACAACCCCGAGGCCGCAAAATACATAGCCGCCCTTGCCCTGTCTGAAAAGAAAAGAGCTTACGGAAATACAGTTTTCATCCGCGGTCTCATTGAAATATCAAACATCTGCAAAAATGACTGCAACTACTGCGGAATCAGAAAAAGCAACAAAAATTGCAGCCGCTACCGACTAAAAGAGGAAGAGATCCTTGCCTGCTGTGCACATGGATACAACCTCGGCTTTCGCACCTTTGTTTTGCAGGGTGGCGAGGACGGATATTTTACGGACAGCATCCTCGTTCCTCTTATAAAAGAGATAAAAAACCGATATCCCGACTGCGCGATCACACTTTCTCTCGGTGAGCGAAGCTACGAAAGCTATAAAAGCCTCTACGATGCGGGAGCAGACAGATATCTTCTTCGCCACGAGACTGCAAATGCCGAGCACTATGCGCTTCTCCATCCCTCCAATCTCTCCTACGACGAGCGAATGGAGTGCCTCAGGAATCTGAAAAAGATCGGATATCAGGTTGGATGCGGATTTATGGTTGGCTCCCCGGGGCAGACCTGCGATCATCTTGCAAACGATCTCAAGTTTATAGAAGAATTTTCACCCCATATGTGCGGAATCGGCCCCTTTATCCCTCATACGGATACGGAATACAAGGACTACAGTGCCGGAAGCGTTGAGCTGACCTGCTATCTGCTTTCTATAATCCGACTTATAAAGCCGACCATTCTCCTCCCCGCCACCACGGCCCTCGGAACGCTTAGAGAAAACGGGCGCGAGATGGGTATTCTTGCAGGTGCAAACGTAGTAATGCCAAACCTCTCCCCCGAAGAGGCTAAGGCAAATTACACCCTCTACGATAACAAACTGACAAGCGGAGCGGAAAGTGCAGAGGCTTTGAATCTTCTTAAAGAGAGAATTTTCGCTATCGGCGCTGAGGTCGTTTGCGCACGTGGAGATGCGGTTTAGGGATTACCGCCACACAAATTAAATTTCGGTAGTTCACACAATTTTGTATTTTGGCATCAAGCAGATGCCGACCAAAGGCAAAGCCTTTGGAATCCGGTAAGGCAAAAGGGTTTCGCCTCTGCGGGGGCGACGAGGGGTCCGCGCCCTTGACTCCGCCGCCCTTTTTATAAAGCGGGCGGAAACTTTAA
>JAZTXZ010000111.1:0-28683 GCA_045636685.1 Candidatus Avispirillum sp.
TATGTACCTCACTTATTCTCCGCCGCGGAGGATGTCTCCTGCGTGGCCGGGGAAGGGGACTTTTATCTTAAAGAGCATACCGGGGGGGGGAGCAGACTCAATAGCCTCGCCCTTTTCATTCCATATGCCGATTGCATGGAAGGGCTGGCCAACCTTGCCAGGGGAGAGAAGCTCAACGCTGGCGCCGTCTGTGAGCTTGTTGCGCTGGATAAATGTGGCATAGCCTTCATCGTCGCTGTCGGTAACGGCTGTTGCGATATAAGCTTTTTCGCGGATATATCCTGCTTCGGTTACGATATTTGCGTCCTCGTGAGGGCTCTTCATAAAGAATCCCGTGCCATACTCTCTGTGAGAAACAGATTCCAGCTCACGAAGGAGAGCGGGATCATATACATATCCCTCGGGGTCTGCAAAATAGCGGTCAAGAGCCATTTTATATGTATTGGTAACGACTGCAGTATAGTAGGCGCTTCTTACTCTTCCCTCAAGTTTGAAGGAATGGATTCCTGCATCAACGAGTTCGGGGATATGCTCTATCATACACATATCCTTTGAGCTCATAATGAAGGTGTCGCCTCCGTCCTCAACTACAGGGAGCAGCTCTTCTCGGCGCTTTTCCTCGGCAACGTCCATTGTAAGAGCGCTTGAAGTGCCGTATATCCAGCGGCAGGGCTGAGCGCAGGCACCGCGATTTGCATCGCGACCAACGTAGTGCTGAGAAAGAAGACAGCGGCCGCTGTATGCGATACACATGGAACCGTGAACAAAGCATTCTATCTCAAGGTCCTCGGGAATCTCACGGCAGATCTTCTTTATAGCCTCAAGGGAAAGCTCTCTTGCAAGAACAACTCTTGTTGCGCCCAGGGCATACCATGCCTTGCAGGCAGCAGACGAAACTACGCTTGCCTGAGTGGAAACGTGAAGAGGTACGTCGGGTGCGCACTCGCGAAGCAGTGCGGCAACCCCAAGATCGGAAACGATGGCAGCATCCACTCTTATTTCTTGCAGATAGCAGAGAAACTCGCGGAGAGCCTCGTATTCGCCGTCACGGGGCATAATGTTTACGGTAACGTAAAGCTTAACTCCGCGGTCGTGGCAGTATTTGACGGCTTCTTTCAGCTCGTCGTTTGTAAAGTTGCCGCTGGCAGCGCGCATACCAAAATGACTGCCTGCCAGATAAACGGCATCAGCGCCGAAATATACAGCGCTTTTCAGCTTTTCAAAATCTCCCGCAGGGGAGAGGATCTCAGGTCTCATAATCTATACAAAGTCTTGTCTTGGTGTAGGGGCGGACGAATGTATCAGCGGCGGCAACATGGAGAGGGTGCTTCTGATATCCCGCCAGCGCGTCAGCGCTTTCGAGAGTGGAATCGAGCATCATATCGCCATTTGATGAGGAGAGAAGACCGTCGCAGATGAGCTTAAGGTCAACAAGACCCTCAACATTTCCTACAAGGGCTTCAAGGGCACATTTTGCCTCAGCTTTTACCTTTGTTTTTTCCTCGGGACTAAGCTCGTCTTTGAGTGTCCAGATAATAATGTGTTTAACCATACTGTTCCTTTAAATATTCATAATTACGGGGAGGATCATGGGCTTGCGCTTTGTCTTCTGGAAGAGATGCTTTGTGAGGGCATCCTTAACGCCGTTCTTAAGCTGAGTCCATTCAGTTACGCCGTTGTCGAGGGACTTTGTAAGAACGTCATTACAAATTGTGCGAACCTCATCCATAAGCTCCTCAGCCTCTCTCACGTAAACGAAGCCGCGGGAGATGATATCGGGGCCGGAAACAATGATCCTTTCATCGATATCGATAGTTGCAACAACAACGATAAGTCCGTCCTGAGCAAGATGGCGGCGGTCGCGAAGAACGATGTTACCAACGTCGCCAACGCCCAGACCGTCAATAAGAACGCGGCCTGAGGGAACGGTTCCTGCGCGAGAGCAGGAGTTTTCGTCAAGCTCAAGCACCTCGCCGACGCCCATAACGAAAATATCCTGAGCATCCATGCCCATAAACTCCGCAAGCTCCTTGTGCTGCATGAGATGGCGGTACTCGCCGTGGATAGGCATAAAGTACTTGGGCTTTATAAGGTTGTGCATCAGCTTCAGCTCCTCCTGGCAGGCGTGACCGGAAACGTGAACCTCGAAATCATCGTGGTAAACGTTGATGCCTCTCTTGTAAAGCTCGTTGATGATACGGCCTACGAGAAGCTCGTTTCCGGGGATAGCGTGTGAGGAAAGAACAACTATATCGTTTGATGTAAGGGCGATCTGGCTGTGGTCAGCAAATGCCATTCTGTAGAGAGCAGACATGGGCTCACCCTGAGATCCTGTGGTAACGATAGTTACCATATCGTAGGGGTATTTGTTGATTTCGGAAACGTCAATAAGTACGTTTGGCGGAACCTTCATGTAGCCAAGCTTTACGGCAACGTCAACGATGTTGACCATGCTGCGTCCTGTGATCGCTACCTTACGTCCGAATTTAACGCTGGCGTTGATGATCTGCTGAACGCGGTGAACGTTTGAAGAGAAGGTTGCAATAACAACTCTCTTATCTGTATTCTTAAGGAAAACGTGCTCGAGAGAGCGGGCAACCTTTCTTTCAGAGGGGGTATAGCCGCTTCTGTCAACGTTTGTTGATTCGCACATAAGGAGGAGAACACCCTCGCGGCCGTATTCGCCGAGGCGGGTGAGGTCCATCATGCCGCCGTCAATGGGAGAAACGTCGAGCTTGAAGTCGCCTGTATGGAGAACTACGCCGACAGGTGTGCGCACAGCGATGGCGCAGGAGTCTGCGATTGAGTGGTTCACATGAATGAACTCACATGAAAAGCATCCTGTCTTTACAGTAGTACCCGCTTCAACGGTGATAAGCTTTACCTTATCGTTGAGCTTATGCTCCTCAAGCTTTGATTCCAGAACGCCGAGAGTGAGGCGGGTGCCGTAAACGGGGGGATTTATAACCTTGAGAACATAAGGAAGGGCTCCTATGTGGTCTTCGTGTCCATGTGTCAAAAGGATTGCACGAACGCGGTCTGCGTTTCTCTCCAGATAAGTAATATCCGGGATAACAAGATCGATACCCAGCATGTCTTCATCGGGGAATGCAAGTCCGCAGTCAATAACGATAATGTCTTCACCGTATTCAAGAACGGCGATGTTTTTGCCTATCTCGTTGAGACCGCCGAGCATCATAACTTTCAGCTTTTCTTTAGTCATATATACCGTGCCTTTCTTTAAAGTTGAAAATAAAACGTAACGAAAAAATACCGCTGATACAAAGCGAAAAAGCTTTGGCGGCTGGCTTCCGTATTCCGAGGGCGGCGGAAACGGAACTTGAAATATTGATTGTATAATGTGAGAAAACACGAACTAATCATCTATCCATAATTATATACCATAGCGTTCATTTTGTCAAGTCAAGCGACAAGGGCTGCGATAATCAGCACGACCCCGAAAAGAAGTGAAGCAGAGATGGCACCAAGAAGCAAAGGTACCATATATTTCAAGAGTGATCGTTCTTCTTTTTTGGCGTTTTTGGAATCGCTTACGTTTCTTGCAATACGCTCAGCTTCCCGTACTATATCTACAGTCTTCGATCCACTGTCGGCAGTATCTTTCATGATAAAATATGCTTCCTCAAAGTACGGACTGTTTGTGTTTTTCAGATGTATTATTTTTTTCTGGCATCCTTTGATCATATGAAAGCTCCTGAGTAAATATTTCAATGTATTATTGTCGTGCAATAGAAAAATATTCATCTACAGGAAATTTTACATACATCGGCGCAAATATAATGTCAAAAAAGAGAAAGAATAAAAAGAATAATAAATAATCCTGCGGGTAAGCTGTGTTATTGAGTCGGTTGCCGAGAGAAATTCAGATAAAAAAACTCCCCTTGCCATGTGGCAAGGGGAGTGATTTCGGCTTATTCTTCGGAGCCTGTGTTGAGAAGGAGAACTTCTGTATAGAAGTCGTCGATCTGCTTCTGGAGTTTCTTCTGCTGTCTGTTATATGTAGAAGAAGCTGTGTTGGGGTTCTTGTAGATTGCTTCGCAGTTCTTAGCGATGTCCTCAAGACCCATCATATCTGTAAACTCGTAACGAACGGTTGTACGGATAGTGTCAAGCATTGCCTGGTCGTCCTCAGAGTTGAGACGCTGGCCCTTAAGAAGGGTGTCATAGTACTGGGGAAGGAGGAGCTCCTGAGACTTGTATGCCATGTACTCAAGGATGATACCTGTTCTCTCAGCACCTGCTGTAGACACGTTGTTTCTGTAAGTGGAGGGAAGTGCGAAGATGGAAGCGAGGCTGGAGATTGTGCTGATGTAGTTAGCCTGGTTCTCATCGTACTTGGGGAAAGGAAGGATACCGTATTCGCTTTCCATGTTACGGAACTCGCCTGTAATGTAAGCACTACCTGCGCAGAAGAGAGCATGGTCACGAGCGAAGAAGGAACGAGCGTACTCCCACTGGTCAGTATAACCGGAGTAGTCAGCATCAACCCACATATCCTCGAAGTTCTTAACGTAGTTACCGTTGGAGTATACGTCGCGGATCTTGTTTGCGATGGAGAGTGTCTTTTCGTTGTAGTAGTTAAGGAGGTAGGAACCGTCGTCAGCCTTTGTAGCATATGTCATGCCGCAGGATGCGCCGAGACCGAGACCAACGCCGTCACCGTCGATAAGACCGTAAACGTCTTCCTTAGTGATCTTACCGTCACCGTCGAGGTCGTTGGAAACGCTGGATACAACTTTGAGGTATGTATCGAGTGTCCACTTGCCTTCTCTTACGAGATCATAGAGAGAACCGAAGTTTGTTTCAACATTGTAGTCCTCAGCGATCTGCTTGTTGTAGAAGAGGAATCCTGCCCACTCGAGCTTGTTCATGGAAATATCGTTGATGCAGAGGTAGAGCTTGTCGTTAACTGTAAGCTCTTCCATAGCGGAGGGACTCCAGTATTCCTGAGTGAGGTCAACGTTGGGAAGGTCCTTGAAATCTGCAAAATAGTTTTCGGGAATGCAAGCACCGAGCTTATAGCCCCAGCCGTAAATCACGTCAAAGGTAAAGTCACCGGACATGTAGAAAGACTGAAGAAGAACTGCGGGGTCGCCGCTGATCTCAACTCTCTGATTGATGTCTACCTTGTACTTTTCCTCTACAGCCATGTTACGCTTATAGACTGTATCCTCGATGGTAGCACCGGTAAGACCTTCGGAGTCGAGGTAGTTTCCGCCGTAGTAGTCCTTACCGATGTCGGTGTGCTTGATGAAGAGGAATGTGAACTCCTCGTTCTTGAAGTCACCGGATGCGAAGTTGCCTGCATCTGAGCTGCCGCCGTCGCCTACAGGACGGGTGTTAACACCGCCGCCGTTGTCAGCACAAGCAGCAAGGAGAGGCAGACAGAGCAATGCTGCAAGCAGCAAAGCAATGATCTTAGTGGATTTCATCTTTGTCATCTCCTGTATATAAAATTTTTTAAAAAACATTGTCAGTCGAGCTCACTCTTGATAGCTCGGTTCATAAGTGCCTTAATGGCAACCTCGGGCTTTTCGCCGTTCATAACTATATCGTGAACACCGAAGATGATGGGCATATCCACGTTGTATTTACGGGAAAGCTCCATAGCAGCGCCGAGAGCATAGTATCCTTCAACTACCATTCCCACCTTTTCGGAAGCTTCCTTGTAGGAAAGTCCCTTTCCGATATATTCGCCACAGGTGTTGTTGCGGCTGTGGCGGGAGGTGCAGGTAACTATCAGGTCGCCGAGACCTGCAAGGCCGGATACAGTTCTTCTCTTACATCCCATAGCCAGAGCCATTCTTGTGATCTCTGCAGTGCCTCGGGTGATAAGCATTGCAATGGTATTGTCTCCGTAGCCCATGCCGCGGGATATACCAGCTGCGAGAGCTACAATGTTTTTAAGCGCACCGCAAAGCTCGACACCTTTTATGTCTGTGTTGGTATAAACTCTCATGCAAGAGCCGGTAAAGAGGCGGGCAACATTTTCTGCAATCGCTTCATCCTTACACGCGGAAACGATGGATGTGGGAAGATTCTGTGCAACCTCCTCTGCGTGGGTGGGGCCGGAAAGGCATACGAGATTGAGGGGGAATTCTATACCGTTCTTTTTAAGCTCGTCTTCGATCACTTCTGTCATGGAGAAGAGGGTGCTTTCTTCAAGGCCCTTTGCAACATCTATAATGATGTGATGATCTTTGATGAAGGGGGCAGCGTTTTTCGCTGTGGCTCTGATATATGCCGAAGCAACAGCAAAGAAGATATAGTCGCTTTTGGAGATAGCTTCCTCAAGTGATTTAGTATATTCAAGTGCTTCAGGAAGAAGAATACCGGGAAGATTTTTTGCCATACGGTTTTCCTTAAGGTAATCAATTTCCTGGGGAAGAGCTGACCAGACTGTTACATTATTGCCGTTTTCAGAGAGGAGCTTGGCAAGGGCTATACCCCATGTGCCTCCTCCGAGTATCGCAACGTTCATACTGTTTGATCCTTTGCTTTTGATAATCTATACTTTGTCAGATTTTAAAAGTAATTATAATCATGCACAATTATATTAACACATATTTTTTGAAATTGCAAGGGGGAGTCTTGAATATAATGTTAATAATATCAAAAATGGATGAAGAAAGTCATACAAGGGGCTAAACTCCTTGACTTTATATCAGCTCTGTGTTAATATTACCATAGATAAATATACGCGATTTTCGCAAAAGCAGAGGGAATAAAATGTCGGAGATCAAATCAGAAGTTAAAAAGGAAAACAGTGTAGAATCAGAGGGTAAAGAGACTGTTACCATTAAATATAAAAGCAAGAAAAAATACACAAAAAAAGAAAAAAGGCTGAGAACATCTTTCAGGGTACTTACAGTATTCATGTCATTGTTTTTAGCTTTTTCAGCCCTTTATGTCTTTATTGTTTATTCACAGATGCCGTTTGTAAGCTATTGGAGAACAATATGGATCGAAACCGCAATGACTACAAAGAGCCATCTCTGGCTTGCTGAGTGGTTTTTCCCCGAGGACATTGTGGATGAGGTAACAGGGGCGAGAAATCCTACAGATGATGTTGTCGGCGGTCTTGATAATCTTCATTATCTTGACGGCAGTGCGGGATATGAGGATATGCCGATTCCCGATAAGGAGGATGAACCCAAGGTTGAGGATATCCTCGGGCAGAAGAAGCTGACGGTAGGCGGCAAGGATTATGCGGGAAATACGGTTCTCATCAACGATATTGAGGAAGGGCTTGTTGTTTCAGAGATAGTCGGGCCCTCATATAAAGGTCAGATAATGCTTATCGATGACCCTTCCCGCGTTTATATAGGAATGACGCAGTATCCCGGCGTAACAGGAATGCGTATTCTTGATATGATGGAGCACTACGGTGCCGTTGCTGCGGTAAACGCAAGCGGATTTCAGGATCCGAACGAAAACGGAAACGGCGGCGAGGTTGTAGGCATGTCTCTCTCTCAGGGACAGTATTGGGGCAGCTATGCATGGTACTACGGAAGTATCGTTTTGACTGAAGAAAACAAGCTCGTTGTAGGACACATACAGAACTGGGACAGATACGGAAATATCCGCGACGGTATGCAGTTTTCTCCTGTCCTTATAGCGGACGGAGTAAAGCAGGTATCAGGCTCTTCAGGATACGGCATTCAGCCCAGAACCGCCGTTGGCCAGAGAGAGGACGGAGTTATAGTATTTCTCGTAATTGACGGCCGAGATGTTACTCATTCTATCGGCTGTACGGTAGATGATCTGGCGGAGGAACTTCTCAAATACGGTGTTATCAATGCATCAAGCTGTGACGGCGGAGCAACAACTGCTCTTGCTTATAACGGAAAGGTTCTGAACAAAAACTGTTCTCTCCATCCGGACCTTGGCAGAATACTTCCCAATGCATTTATGGTTCGTTCCAAGGCAGAAACAGAAGAATAATGGTAAAACCAAACGACTAAACAGGTGATGAGATGATTAGATTTGACAGCGAAAGCAAGGTATTTTATCTCAATACGAATAATACAACGTATGCTATGGCAGTATTCTGTGAAAAGGTGCTCCTTCATGCATACTGGGGAAAGAGACTGAACCATCCTCTTTCTCCCGATTGGCTGGAAACACTTGAATTCAGACCTCTTGCCCCCCTGGATTTTGGCAGATATTCAACAGATATGCTTCCCCTTGAATATTCAACTTTCGGAAGTGCAGACCTGAGAGTCCCCGCACTTGGTGCCGAGTATGCAGACGGAAGCTACTATACCCGTCTTGAATATGCCGGCTTCGAAATAGTTAAAGGAAAGCCCGCACTTGAGGGACTTCCCGCAACGTATTGTGAGGAAGGGGACAAGGTAGAAACTCTTGTTATCCATCTTAAGGACAGTCTTAAGGATCTTCACGTTTATCTTTCTTATTCTGTTTTTGAAGATCTTGATGCTATCGCAAGAAGCGCTAAAATTGTAAATTGGGGCGAGAGGACAGAGATCAACCGTGCATTTTCTGCAACTGTCGATCTTCTTGGCACTGAGAATTGCGATCTTATCCATCTTGATGGCGCATGGGTGCGAGAGAGAAGCATCACGAGAAGAAGGATAGTTCCCGGCAATCAGAGCATCGAGTCGAGAAATGGCTGCTCAGGTGCAGTACATAATCCGTTTATTGCAATTTGTGAAAGCACTGCCACGGAAAACAGCGGCAACGTATACGGCTTCAGCCTTGTATACAGTGGTAATTTTTCTGCAGGCGTAGATATAAGTCCTTTTAATTCGGCACGTGCCTATATCGGCATCAATCCGCAGAATTTCAATTTCGTTCTTGAAACGGGCGAGTCTTTCCAGACTCCCGAGGCAGTACTTGTCTTTTCCGATAAGGGTCTTTCCGGTATGTCCCGAATCTATCATAAGCTTTACCGTACCCGCCTTTGTCGCTCAAAATTCAGAGATACTCCAAGATATGTGGTCCTCAACAGCTGGGAAACAACATATTTTACATTTGACGAAAATACTATCGTCGACCTGGCCCGCGATGCGGCAAAGATCGGCGTAGATACAATGGTCCTCGACGACGGCTGGTTTTCCACAAGAACTACAGACCGCGCAGGTCTCGGCGACTGGTGGGAAAATCCCGACCGTCTTCCCTCAGGTCTCGGCTGGCTTGCAAATGAGGTCAATAAGCTTGGCCTTCGATTCGGTCTTTGGTTTGAGCCTGAAATGGTAAACCCCGATTCCGAGCTTTTCAGAAATCATCCCGAGTGGGCACTCCATACCCCCGGCAGGGAAACAACGCCTACCCGCAGCCAGATAACCCTTGATTTTTCAAGACGTGACGTTTGCGATTATATAATAGATTCACTTTCCTCTATTCTTGACCGTGCCAATATTGAGTATGTCAAGTGGGATATGAACAGATATATGTCTGAGGTGGGAAGTGCATCCCTCTCCGCAGACCGTCAGGGCGAGGTATACCATCGCTATATGCTCGGTCTTTACTACGTTCTTGAAACCCTTACTCAGAAATACCCCGACGTTCTTTTCGAAAGCTGCTCATCAGGTGGCGGACGATTTGACCCCGGAATGCTTTATTATATGCCCCAGGTATGGACAAGCGACAACAGCGATGCTGTAGACCGCCTTCGTATTCAGTACGGCACAAGTATGGTCTACCCTTATTCTTCTATGAGCGCCCATGTTTCCGTTTGCCCTAATCATACTCAGGGCAGAATAACTCCTTTCCGTATGCGTTGCAACGTTGCAATGCCCGGGCAGCTGGGATTTGAGCTTAATATCGGTAAGTGTACCGAGGATGAGCTGGAGATGTCAAGAAAAGCTATTGAGAAGTACAGGGCGCTTGAGGATGTGTTCCATAAGGGAGACCTTTATCGCCTCGTTTCTCCTTTTGAGGCTGACTTCTCGGCTATACAGTTTATCTCTGAGGATAAGAGCAGAGTTATCCTTTGTATCGATAGCCAGCGCGGACTTTTCAACGGTCCTGATCAGTATATAAAGCTGGAGGCTCTTGATCCCGATGCGCAATACTTCTGCGGAGAAAAGAAATACTATGGCGAATACCTTATGAATTTCGGTATACATTACTGCAATAAAAGAGAACATCAATCGGATATGTTGGTGTTCGAAAAGAGAGGAGATTGACTATGAAAAAACTGATTTCTGTTATCATCGTAGTCGGACTTGTGTTAGGTCTTGTTCCTTTCAGCTTTGCAGAGGGAGAGATTGCATCGGAGCCCAAAATTAAGGTCTCTGATGTATATGCACAGGCGCGAGATACTGTTTCTGTAGATGTTTTCATTGAGAACAATCCCGGTATCTTTGGTGCAAAGCTTACCTTTGAATATGCTGAGGGACTGACTCTTATCGATTCATCTCAGGGCGAAGCTCTCAGTGTCCTTACCATGACAAAGCCCGGAAAATACACATCCCCCTGTTCATTCGGCTTTGACGGTGAAAGTATTTCAGAGGAAGACATCAAGGACGGCACAGTGCTGACCCTTGTCTTTGAGATCGAAGAGGGAAGTATTTCCGGTAAGGAATATTTCGTGAAGGTCTCTTATAAGCACGGTGACATTTTTGATGCTGACTATGAGGACTTGGAGCTTCTTTGCGAAAGCGGATTTGTTACTGTTGTTGACTATACTCTTGGCGATGTAAATGACGATACTTTTATAAACGTTGTTGATATCGTTCTTATGAGAAGACATTTTGTCGGCGGCTATGATATACAGATCAATGAAGCTGCGGCTGATATAAATGGAGATGGCAATGTAAACGCAAAGGATGTAAACCTTATAAGACAGTACCTTGTAGGTAATGTTGAGTTTGATTTTACCCCTGCCCACAGATGTTTGCCCAACCTCGTCGAGGTAGAGGCTTCGGCGGTAAGCTGTGTGAAGGACGGTAATATTGCATATTGGTATTGCTCCTCCTGCGAAAAGTGCTATACCGGATCCGATGCTACGGGCGAGATAGCATATGAGGATGCTCAGATCAGATCTGAGGGTCATAAAACTGTTGTTGATGAAGCGGTGGCTCCCACCTATGAGAACGATGGTCTTACAGAGGGATCTCATTGTTCCGTTTGCGGTGAGGTGTTTGTGGCTCAGACTGTTATCCCGAAGCTTGAAGCTTATTATCATTCCATAACTTATAATAACCTGAACGGTGCAGCAGCTCCCGATAAAACAAGTTATGCGGAGCATGAGGGTGTAAAAGTAATGCCTACACTCAGCGTTGACGGATACGTGTTCAAGGGATGGTATACAGATCCCTTTGAGGGCGAGAAGGTAAGCGCGATTCCCGCAGGCAGCACAGAGGACTATGTTCTCTATGCAAGATGGGAGATTATCACATATAAGATCGTATATGACTGCAAAAACGGAACAAATGCAGAAACAAACGTCAGTGAATATACTGTAAACGATACGGTAATATTTGCAGAGCCGACCCTCAAGGGATATGTTTTTGCGGGATGGATAGATGAGGATGGCGCGACCGTATCAAGACTGCAAAAGGGCAGCGTTGGAGATATTGTTCTCACAGCAACTTGGAAAACTGCCCGCTGTATTGCTCATCCAATAGATACAATAGCAAATCCTCTCTTTGCGCCTGTTAAGTTTGTTCACGAGGAAGACAGTGACGAATATACATACATTTACTATCTCGGTTATATAGAGAATATTCCCCTCGGATGGAACGGTGAATATCAGTATTATAACGGAGTAGTCAATATTCAGAAGGAATTTTCCACAAGCACAATAGAAGGTACTGAGATCGCTGAAACCATAAGCGATATAACCGAAGACACCCGAGGCTGGCAGTCGACCTTCAGCGTTGAGAGTGACTCTAAAATAGAATGTCCCTTTGTTGTTGAGCAGAATATCAAGGTCTCCATCTCCGATACACAGACAGGCTCCACCACTAAGACCCACGAGGATGGAACTGTCACCACAACTACGGAGGAAAGGGTTGAGGCCGTAACCGAGATCAGCGATTTTTCAAACTCTCCCGTAGGCTTCTACAGATATGTAAATCTGGCATCGGTAGACGTATTTGCAACAGTTACTTATAACGCTGCCGAGGATACATACTATCTTGCAAACTTTAATGCTGTTCGCTACGTAAGTCAGGGATGGGATTACAGTGCAAAATCATCCTCCTTTGATGATGAGGTAGATTCCGATCTGCCCTTTGAGATGCCCGATACTATCAAAGACGTAGCTTTCGAGCTGACTCAGAGTACAAAGATTCAGGACTTTGTCTTTGAAGAAGGTGTTGACGCAAACGGAAGAAACGTTGCAACTCTTGTTGACTACAAGGGAAATGATAAAAATGTTATCGTGCCTACATATTATGTCAATGACAGCGGTATCAGCCACCGTGTTGTAGGCATAAAGAATGCTTCCTCCGATAGCGACGGTGTGTTTGCAGGCTCTGATATTGAAACTGTAAAACTTGGAGATTATATAACAAGAATTTCAGATTATGCTTTCCACGGATGCACGTCCTTGAAAAACGTAACCGCAAGCAGCATTACAGAGATAGGCGCATATGCGTTCTACGGATGCAGCTCGCTTGATTATACCGTTACCGAAGGTATAACATATATAGGCGAATCTGCATTTGAGGGATGTATCTCAATAGATAAGGTAGAGATAACTGAGAATGTTACATACCTTGGAACTAAGGCCTTTGACGGCTGCGGAGAGCTTGATCTCTATGCTACTGTTTCAAATCATAGTGTTATTGCAGGACTTTCTGATGTCACAGCAACCAAGCTGACTCTTAATCTGTCACAGCTTTCCGGAGAAGGTGATACTGATTTTACAGCGGTGGATACCGTAAAAGAGTTTTACGTTGTCAGCGGCCCGAAGAACGGTGAGGCGGCGTCGGGAATAAACGTAGCCTACGGTCTGCGCATAGATTCCTATGCTGCTTATACCGAAATAAAGGATACGGTGATCGTTAATGTCAATACAGCGGTGAATCATGCCCTCGAGATATATTCTCCCGTGGTATGTCTCAATAACGTAGAAGTAACTGTCTCCAAGATCTCAGGCCATGCTCTCTGGCTCAGAAGCGGAGAGTATGAGGAGATAGAGACGTCTGTTACAGAGCTTATCGTAAGAAAGGGCGTTAAGCTTACAGGATCCGGCACCGGTGAAGGACTCAGATGCGGAACAAACGTTTATATTCATTCTGCGGATAACTTCGCAGGTGAGCTTTATGTATCCGCAGGAGAAAATAGCGGAGAAACCGGAACAAGGATATTCGGAGATGTGTTCTTTGGCGGATATCTTTCCGTATATAGTACCGGCGGCCGCGGAAATGACGGACTTGTAACCGGCGGCGTGGGAGAACACGGTGGACACGGTATCGTGGCTGATAATATTACCGTTGATATAAACGGCACGTTCAGCGCCGTAGGCGGCGACGGAGGTAACGGTAGAACCGGTGAAAGCTTTGACTGGTGGGTTGACGGAAACGGCAGAGCGGGCAAAGCCGGCGGAGACGGCGGCCGCGGCGGTAACGCTATGATAACCAGTTCGCTGACAATACTCAATGCAAACAAGCTGAAGCTTATTCTTGTCTCCGGTAATGGCGGAAAAGGCGGAAACGGAGGTATCGGCGAGTCAGCCAACCGTATAGCAGGTACCGTCCGTGTAGGCGGCCGCGGTGGTGACGGAGGAGACGGCGGCGACGCAGGAAAGCTTATTTCCTGTTCCGGTATTACTGCCACCTCCAATGAGATCAGCTGCGATCAAAAGCTTCTTTCCTTCAGCGCATCTGTGGGCAGCGGCGGCAACGGCGGAAACGGCGGCCGCGGCGGTCATGGAGATGACTATAAATTCCTTTGGCTTCATGAGTGGAGCAATCCCGGTGAAGGAGGCAGCGCAGGCGCGGCAGGGCTTGCGGGCAAGCTTGGATATGAAGAAGGAATCTTCGTATCCAATAATATAACCGAAGTCCTCGGAACCGTAGGCAAAAACGGTGCCGCAGGTGCCAAAGGCAGCAGTGACGGTAAATAAAGTAAATAAAAATATCTCACAACAAAAGGGAGTTGCGATAAGAGATTATCGCAACTCCCTTTGATATATTACCATGCGGTAATATGATATATTGCTAACGCAACATGATATATGTCCCAAGGGGCATATTATGAAAAAAAACGATTCCGCTTCGAGCAGAAGCGGAATCGTTTTTTTAATTAATATTTTCAAAGAAAATATATCATATATCGTCAGATGTATATCATGGATTTGCTTTGCAAATCTATATCATTGTAGGTTGGGGGATAATTTACTGTCAGAATCTGTCGCAAGCGTAAACCTTGATGTCCTTGAGCTTGTAAGAGTCACCTCTCCAGCCTGTGATACGGATAGTGAAGCCGTTTGCTGCAAGGTAGGGAAGGGGAACGATCATCTTGTGGCCAACAGCAAATCCCTTGTGGATAAGCTTGTTTGTACCGAACTCAACGGGAGCAAGCTCGATTGTGAAGTCTGTGATGTGAGACTCGCCGTCGGAGAGATCCTCCTCGAGAACTATGTACTTGAGAAGCTTTGCATTGTCAAAGCGAACGTCGTTAACGTAAGCCTCACCCTCTTCAATTCTGAAATCCTTGAGAGTCATGAAGGGATCGGAGAACTCTCTTTCAACCTTCTCGTGAAGCTCGAGGAATCTCTTTGCATCCTCATCGCCGATAAGACCGCGACGGTCGGGAGCGATGTTGAGAAGGAGGTTGCATCCGCGGCCGATGGAGGAAAGATAGATGCCCCAAAGCTCGTCAAGAGACTTGAGAGTGGGGATGTCTGCATCGCCGTAGAACCAGTTAGCGCGAATCTTGCAGTCGCACTCACCGGGAAGGAAGAGAAGCTCGCCGAGAGCATCTGTTCTGTCTGTCTGAACGGAGAAGCCGAGAGAGTCAGCCATACAGCCGTCATCAAGACCTGCAATACCGGACTCGTTGAAGATCCATCTTGTGTCGGGATCCCACATGTTGAAGATCATAAGCTCGGGCTGGAGATCGCGGATAGCCTTAACGATACGAACTGTGTCGTACTCGTGGTCCTCACTGCCGCAGCCATCAAACCAGAGATAATCGATCTTACCGTAGTTGCCGAGAAGCTCGCTGATCTGGTTGATGAAGTAATCGTCGTATTCCTTGTGATCCATCTTAACTGAACCGAACTGAGCGGGAGAGTAGTAGAGACCGATGTTCATATCATACTTGCGGCAAGCATCAACGAACTCGCGAACGAGGTCGCCCTTACCGTCACGCCAGGGAGTAGCTGCAACGGAGTAATCTGTATATTTGGAAGGCCAGTTTGCAAAGCCATCGTGGTGCTTACAAACGAGAACGGCATACTTTGCGCCGCCTGCCTTGATCGTACGGATCCACTGCTCGCAGTCAAGCTCTGTAGGGTTGTAAGCGCTTGCGGGCATTTCCTTCATATCCCAGTCGATATGACCCTCATAGAAGGTACGGATACCGAAATGGAAGAAAACGCCAAGCTCCCAATCGAGATATTCATTTTTTCTTTCAATAAGTCTTTCTTTTGTCATAGAGATTGCCTCCGTAATAAATATTCTGTCTTATTTTAACATAAAGAAAAGAGAAAATATATAGTTTTAGTGAAAATATTTGATTTAAAATACAGTAATGGCAATAAATTGCTTTGCAGTCCTTAAATGAAACTTAGAGATTCAGGCTCTTTAAATGTAAAAAAATCTCTTTCTCTTTTTTGATTTGTATGATATACTTGTTGTAATGTAAATAGATCATCAGCTTTTAAAAGGAGTAATAAATGAGTGCTGTAAAAGAACGGAATCACGGAATAGATATTCTTCGTGTTCTCAGTATGTTGTGTATAATTTGTCTTCATGTTCTGAATAACGGCGGCGGTCTTGTCGATTCACAGAATTTAGATGTCACTTCTGCAATTCTTCGGTTTTTCATCAGCATAGCCTACTGTTCAGTAAACGTATTTGCCATGATCACTGGGTATCTTTATATTCAGAGAAGCTCTGTGAAATGTTCCAATCTAGTGAAGCTTATAGTAACTATGTTTTTTTATTGCATAATTGCAACTGCATTGTTCTTTGTTTTCAAAAGGGATGCTTTTTCAGATTTGAAAACAATTCTTTACTCTGTTTTTCCGCCTATAGCAGGTAAATACTGGTATTTTGTCTGCTATACTCTTGTATTTTTGTTAATCCCGTCCTTGAACAAGTTCGTTTCTGTTATATCAAAAAAGCAGTACAGCTCCCTGATAGTAATGCTTTTTGTCCTTTTTTCTGTGATCAGCACAGTAGGGCTGAATGATTATTTCAGAATAAATACGGGATACAGCCCCTTTTGGCTGATCTTTTGCTATTTGGTAGGCGGATACGTCAAGCTTTATACAAATGAAAATGAAAACAGAAAAAGAGGATGGATATATTTATCCTTGTTTTTAGCGATCAATATGTTGGTTGTTGGAATATGGGCAGTAACGGTTATCTTGTTTAATAAGCCCCTTGGATTTGAAACTGTGGTGGGCTACGTTTCTCCCCTAACAGTGTGTAACGCTGTTCTTGTCCTTCTTCTCTTTTCCGGTATTCGTGTCAAAAACAACGTTGTTAAAAAAATCGTTCTCAGCCTTTCGGGTGGTGCCTTTGATGTATATATGATACATTGCCAGATGCTTGTGATGGCTGTATTTATTGAAAACAAATTTAATTTTGTGGCAACGCTTTCGCCTATATATGCCATTGCTGTTCTTTTAGGTGTGATGGCGGGAATATACCTGATTTGTTACGTTGTATATCTTATAAAGGATCTGATATTCAAGGTGGTTCTGATCAACCGGTTCTGCGATTTTGTTGGTAAGAAGCTGGATCATGTCCTGCCCCTGAACGGATTTGAACAAAAAAATATGCATTAAATCGGAGGTGCAGTATGGTACGTGAAATTTGCAGAGATATACTTTTTCTCAGTAGAAAAGCAAGACCGGCAACGGCTGCGGATATTGATATAGCAAACGACCTTCTCGAAACCCTTAAGGCAAACGAGGAGAGATGCGTCGGCATGGCGGCCAACATGATTGGCAAGGACGTTGCTATCATCGCCTTTAATAACGAGGGCAGCTATGAGGTAATGTTCAATCCCGAGATCGTGAAGAGGGACGGCGCTTATAATACAGAGGAAGGGTGCCTGTCTCTTGATGGCGTGCGACCCTGTAAAAGATATAAGTCTGTAAAGGTGAAATACCAGAACGAAAAAATGCAGATAAGACAAAAGACCTATCAGGGCTGGACCGCTCAGATTATCCAGCACGAGTGCGATCATCTCGAGGGGATAATCATATGACAAAAATAATGTTCGTTTGCCACGGCAATATCTGCCGCTCTCCCATGGCCGAGTTTATTATGAAGGACATGGTGAAAAAAGCGGGACGTGAGGGTGAGTTTATAATCTCCTCGTCAGCAACCAGCACCGAGGAGATATGGAACAGTGTAGGTAACCCTGTATATCCTCCCGCAAAAAGAGAGCTTGCCGCCCACGGCCTTTCTTGTGAAGGGAAAAGAGCCGTTCAGATAAAGAAGAGCGACTATGAAAAATGGGATCATATTCTTTGTATGGACTCAAAAAATCTTCGAAATCTCTATCGCATCTTCGGATCAGACCCGGAGGGGAAGATAAGAAAGCTTATGTCCCTGACAGGAAGCGACGCCGACGTCTCCGACCCTTGGTACACAGGGGATTTCGAGGGAGTTTACAACGATATTTATAAGGGTTGCAAGGCTCTTTTAGATGAAATATGAAAGGAAATATAAAATGAAAAGAATCATAGCAACAATTCTTGCACTTGTAATGGGCGCCTCCCTTGTAGCGTGCGGCTCTGCATCCAATACAGGCTCAAAATATGATGACATAATCAGCCGCCTTGAGGATAAGGATTACGACGGCGCCATCTACCTCATCGAGCAGCTGAAAAACGCTCCCGAAACTGACGAGAACGGAAACGAGATCATTCCCGAGATAGATGCGAATATAATGAAAAACGTTTATGATAACGTAACCTCATATTTTGACAATCTTGATCCTCTGTATATCAGAACCACTCCCTACGAGACCTATGACCATATAAAAAGCACCTCTGTGAGCTTTGAAACAAAGGCAGAATATTTCGACTATCTCAAAGAGTGCCTTGAAAAGCTGGGCGATTATGAGGATTCAAAGGATTATCTTAAGCGTATGTACAGCGTAAAGAACGTGCTTCTTTATACTAAAACCACATACAATGATGCCTTCGGAGTTGAGCAGACCACGAGCACTGATGTAATTGCATACTCAAAGGATGGTAAAATAATGGCGGCATCCGGTGAACGCGGTGCGCATCATTATCTTACAGGAAACAGCTACGGCAGACACACTTATATCTATGACGAGGATGGAAATGTTCAGAAAATTGAGTTCAAGCCTTCATACAGCGAAAATCTCAGCGCGGTTATCGAATATACATACGAGAATGGAAATATCAAAACAGCTTCATTCAAGAACTCAGGCGGCGATAACCGTACTATCGAGTATGAATATGACAAAGACGGAAAGGCTGTAAAGATCAAGGGCGTGCGTTGTTTCCATGGCTCAAGCGACTCTGCAGATGCGATTCTCGAGTATAACTCCAAGGGTCAGCTTGTTCGCGAATATTTTATTGCCGATAACAATTACAGAACAATGTATACCTATGAGTACGACGATAACGGAAATCTCACATATAAGGAAAAAGCCGTTCAGGACCTTGATACCTACGGAAGCGAAAATCGTACCTATCCCGCAGATTGCACAGGATGGAAGTATACATACGATAAAGAGGGCAGAATCGCAACGGAAACCGAGATCGACCTTGGTTACCTCAATGAAAACCGCCAGAGTGTAAACTATTCAGGTGAGGTTATTGAAAATCCCGATCTTGAATTTGACCGTGTAACCACCTATTATTACGGAGATTTCTTCTCTATGGAAAAAAGTAACTGAAAAACAAATTGAGGTGTCGCATATTTGCGACACCTCTGTCATTTTGGGATATTTCACATTGACCTGTGGATTGTTGATGTGTATAATTAACGCAAGTAAGGAAAAGGCATTCACCCCGGCATCGACTGCAATCGGTGCCTGCTGATTCCTTACTTTTTTCCGTTAACGAAACGATCAATAACATTAAGAAGAAGGCGCATATCTTTTTCGTTAAGCGACTTCATTCCATCCACTGCTTTCTGAACAAGCTCCGGGTTCTGAGAGTTTTCATCGAAAAACTCAGAGGGAGTAATATTAAAATATTCGCAGATGGCGAAAAGCTCTTTAAGGGGAGGAAGTGCCTTTCCGGAGGAGATGTTATATACATATCCTCTGCTGTGACCGAGGTCATAGCTCATCTGGTATTCAGAAACACCTTTTCTCAGTCTGAGTGCGGTAATCCGTTCTCTGACAAATTCTTCTTTCATTGTATAATCACCCCACAGATATTATACTGTGTTAAAGTGTGAAAGTAAACCCCTATTTATTGGTTATAATTAACATTACAACATACTTATTATGTTATAATTATGTTATATGCATATGGGACATTTTATGGATAAATGTGTCGTGAAAATATATATAATCATATTTTTTGTTGTTGAATTTGTAAAAACGGGATGATATAATGAATATGCTGAAATGTTCTGAGAAAGCCTCGGGAAATTTGATGATACATCGGAATTTAAATAATTAATCAGGAGCAAAAATATGACAAGTGAGACCATATACCTCAGAGAAGAGAATAAGAATATAAAGATGCAGACCTTTATCCATGATGACAGCAGTAATGTTATCGCCGGAAAAAGAGCGGCAATGGTAGTTCTTGCAGGAGGAGGATATCAGTTCCTTGCAAACAACCGTGAGGGCGAGCCTGTTGCTATCAAGTATTTTGCGGCAGGATTCAATACATTCCTTGTGGATTATTCTATAGGAGAGAATGCGGCTTATCCTGCTCCCGTTGTAGATGTGTCAAGGGCTATAGTTCATATTAGAAGAAATGCAGAGAAGTATAACGTAGACCCCGAGAGAGTATACGTTATAGGTTTTTCCGCAGGCGGACATCTTGCGGCTTCGATGGGTACCTTCTGGCATGAGGACTGGGCGAAGGCGTGTGATGATATGGCAGAATGTGAGAATAAGCCTACTGCTACTCTTTCCTGCTATCCCGTTATCACCGGCGACAGAGGATACAGCCATATGGGCTCTTTTCTCATGATGTTGGGATACACCGTTAACGATACCGATAAGATCACTGATGAGGAACTTGACCGCTATAGCATCGAAAAGCATATCAGCGAAAAGACTGTGCCCGCATTTATCTGGCATACCTTTGAGGATACCTGCGTGCCTGTTGAAAATGCAATTATGTATGCGGCGGCGCTCAGGGAAAAAGGAATCAACTTTGAGCTTCATATCTACCCCAAAAAAGACCACGGCCTTGCGCTTGCTACGAAGGAGACATGGTGGGGCGCTGAGCATCTTGACGATCCCCATATAGCTGCATGGTTTGATAACAGTATTGAATTTTTGAAAATGTTTTAATGATAAATAAATTGAATCGGTTGAAATCCGCCATTTTGGCGGATTTCTTCTTTTACAAATTCTGGTTTATCGAGGAGACGATATTGATATTTTGTAGGGGTCGGCGTATGTAGGAATGTTCCATTCCTACGATCGACCCGCTGCAAACGCAACAATATAGGTAAATGTTAGTTTGGTTCGCTTTCAGATATCGGTCGGATATGGAATACGCCCCTACGCCTTAAAACAATTTCAAACACCCTGCTAAACCCGAATTTGAAATGGTATATAAAGAAAAAGAGAGGCGAAGCGGGTGGTGTATTATATTATTTTTATATAAACTCTCTTATCATTAGCTTTGGCAAAATCTATCATCGATTTTGTTCCTCTGCTTTTTCCGTTCCAAAAGCATATGACAATATCGGCATCCCGTGCCATTTTCTGATTTCGTATCGGCCCTGCCGCTTTGCCGTAGCGTTTCCAATCTGCTTTATATATTTCAAGAGTATATCTGTGTTCTGCTGCATATCTTTCTCCAAGCTTATCAGCGCCCTTGCACCCGCCGGAAAGTATCGTAATTGAATCATCGGTATTTTCCGATTTTATACATTGGGTGATGTATTCCTTAGCTATACAGTAATTGTTAAAATTCCGCGTTCCTGCTATAACGATCCTTTTCATACTGCCTCCCCAAAATTCCGTATTAGAAGTATTTTTTGTTATAATTCTAATACAGAATTATGTCAATGTACATACCTAATATAATTCTAAAAAAGAATATAGTGGGGTGTGTATATGAAAATCAGGAAGGCTGAATACGGAAACATAAATATTGTTGGCAGAAAAACGAGATGCTTCGAAAAGAGCGGGGAATAAGCCAGAAGGATTTTGTTGCGAGATTGCAAATAATCGGTTGTGATATAAACCCTACCAGCTATTCAAAACTTGAAGGTCAGCATAGAGTTGCAACGGACAAAGAGATTTTTGCTATTGCAAAGTTGCTTGAGGTATCCGTTGACGAGCTGTTTAAACAGTAAAAAAGAGAGCCGATTTTCGGCTCTCTTTTAAATTTGTGTATTACTTAAAATATCTCTTAAGAAGACCCTCGAATGCCTTGCCGTGTCTAGCCTCAAGACTGTATCTTAAATTAGGGGTCAAAACTATTTTGCATATTCCATCTTAACGATTTTATATTCTTTATCAGATTTACCAAAATAAGCATGATGCAGTTCAAAATCCTTTTCATTCCAAATAAAGTAAAAAGCATCATTTGAAAAAGGACAAAAGCCATCGTCAGTAGTATATCCACCAACGCGTTTCATAGTGAAAATAGAAGTTTTTTCATAAACGTCTCCATAACCGGCTAAAAGAAAAGCACATTCGTTTACTACGATATCATGCTTTTCATCATCGGAAGTATACTCGAAATATGTACCGTTCATAGAAAACAAAGAGAATAGCAATAAATATGGTAGAAGGAAAAAGGATAATATCGTTGTGGCAATCACAACAATAGCTTTATGCCTGGTGTTTTTATAAAATAATACAGCAATTGCACTTATCAAAAGTGCAACACCGAGCAATGTTATAATTGGGATTATTTCCTCAGAACCAACTCCAAATAAGTACAAGTAGATATTAAATTTTTCTAAAACTTTAATTAAAAGCCACATGCCGAGAAATACGACCGACATACTCAATGCGATTTTAGAATACTTAGGAAAACTAATTTTTTTCATAAAATCACCTCTAAAAGAAAAGATATGCTATCTGAATGATAGCATATCTTTGTGAAAAATGCAATTTTATTACTTAAAATATCTCTTAAGAAGACCCTCGAATGCCTTACCGTGTCTTGCCTCATCGCGTGCCATCTCGTGAACTGTGTCGTGGATAGCATCAAGGTTGTTCTGCTTTGCCATCTTAGCAAGCTCGAACTTACCTGCAGTTGCGCCGCGCTCAGCCTCAACTCTCATCTCAAGGTTCTTCTTTGTGGAGGTTGTAACTACCTCGCCGAGAAGCTCTGCAAACTTTGCAGCGTGCTCTGCTTCCTCGTAAGCTGCCTTTTCCCAGTAAAGACCGATCTCGGGATAGCCCTCACGGTGAGCAACTCTTGCCATTGCAAGATACATACCAACCTCGGTGCACTCGCCCTGGAAGTTAGCGCGGAGGCCTTCGATGATTTCAGCGGGAACACCGTCGATGATGCCTACTTCGTGCTCGCAAGCCCAGCCCTTGCCTTCTTCTTCAACGAGCTCTACAAACTTCTCTGCGGGCTGCTTGCAAAGAGGGCAGTTTGCAGGGGGATTTTCGCCTTCAACGATCTCGCCGCAAATTGTACATTTCCATTTTTTCATTGTTAAGTACCTTCCTTTTATGTTTTATTATAATATGTTATTTTAAAGGTGAGAAAATTATTTCTCTTTGCCTTTTCGTATTGATTATAGCAGATGTTTGTGATAAAATAAAGACCTAAATTAAAATAATTTGTGATGGATTTTGAATATATATCCATCATAGAGAGGAATATGAAAAAAATGAAAAAAACAGTATGTCTCATTCTTATTCTTTGTATGCTTTGCGGCGCCCTTGTCGCCTGCGGCACAAGCGGAACGGGAACGACCACAGAAACCACTCATGACCATGCAGCCGACGAAACAACATCCGGTGGCGGTTATACTGAGCCCAAGATCGATGAATTTGACGAAGACGGAAAATTTATACTTGATTCCACGGAGGACAGAAAGGTTTATCCTACCGAGGATGGATATGTTGTTTTCTCTTTTTCAGGTGAATCTCTGGTAAGACTCCACCACGTTATTGATATGGAAAGCAAAGAGGAAGCGGTGGACTTTATCGTTACATATATGCATGATCATGGAAAGGACGGCGGAAATGCCAGAATCAGCGATGATCTTGTTATCCTCAATGTCTACTCCCAGGACGATGAATATTTCAAATATTATGCAAAGACAAAGAGCCAGATAGTAGCTGAGTTCGAAAACGAGGGACATTGATGAAAAACAGAGTTTTTTTGCCTGCGGATATTCTCCTGCCCACCTATTCTCCCGATGACGAAAGATGGACGGCTTACAGCGTTATTGCCTGCGATCAGTTTACAAGTGAACGAGAGTATTGGGATGAGGCAGAAAAAGTTGCAAAAGGAAATCTTTCAACTCTGGGGCTTATCTTGCCGGAGGCTTACCTTGAGACTCCTTTTGAAAACGAGCATAAGGCTGTTATAGATAATAATATGGCGACAATAGAGGAGAAGCTTGCTTGTCACGAAAATTGCCTTATCTATGTTGAGAGAGTGCTTCCTGACGGTAGACTGAGACGAGGCATTGTCGGAAAAGTAGACCTTGAGTGCTATGATTTCAGCCCTGATTCTCAGAGCCACGTACGTGCAACGGAAAAGACGGTTATTGAGAGGATTCCTCCCCGTGTTGCTGTAAGAAGCAAGGCGCTTGTGGAACTTCCTCATGTCATGATATTTGCTTGTGATTCTGAGCGCCGCCTGATCGAAGGTCTTTCTGAAAAAAAGGATGAGATGGAGCTTGTTTATTCTTTCTCTCTAATGCTCGGTGGCGGTAGCATTCGTGGATACAAAATAACCGGGGATATGCTTTCTTTTGTTGAAAAAGAAATTGAACGCTATGAGAACGGTGTGTCTGACGGTCTTGTGTATGCGATGGGTGACGGAAATCATTCTCTTGCAAGCGCAAAGGCTCATTATGGTAATATAAAAGCGCTCCTGGGTGAGTCTGCTGAGAAACATCCTGCAAGATATGCTCTTTGTGAGATGGTGAATATTTATGAGGATTCCATAGAGTTTGAGCCTATTTACAGATTGCTTGTTAACTGTGATGCGGATGATCTTTTGGCGTATATCGATGCAAGAAAGAAAGACGCAAATGAGAGCTTTTCAGTGACAGCAATCGTTGAAAACAGGGAAATATCGGCGGAGATACCTGCCCTTCACGCCCTCGCTGTTGGCAGTCTTCAGATGATCGTTGATGATTATATTAAAGAACATCCCGAGGTTGTCTGTGACTATATACACGGTGTTGAGTCACTCAGAGCTCTTTCTGCCAAAGAGGGAAGTGTTGGCTTTCTTTTTGACGGAGTTAAAAAGGAAGAGCTGTTCAGCTATGTATCTAAAAACGGAACTCTTCCGAGAAAGACCTTTTCTATGGGTGAAGCCGCAAGTAAAAGATATTATATTGAGGCGAGAAAGATATCAGAATAACACTTTCGGCGAACGCAAAACACCAAAGACGATTGCAGAAAATGCGCTGTTTTTCCTGTGTTTTTTACTCGTGACTAACAACGAAACAAGCGAGATTATATCAAAACCGACCTTCCTCAAGGTCGGTTTTTTGATGGTTTCCTTCATTTTATTTATATATAATATATATATCAAATTATTGTGCGGATATACAAACAAAAAACTAAGTAAATGTACACGATGGTCAAATTGACGGTGTTATCTCATCCGGAGGGTTGAAAAACGCGAAAAAAGTGCGGATTTTTGATGCTGTTTTGCCTTATTGTACTCAGTATTTTTGTTATATGCTGAAAAAATATTTATTTTTTTACAATCCATTGACAATACATAAGTAAATATGTATAATGTAATTACCAATATTATCAGGAGGTTTATATCCATGAGAAAATTTTTATCAGTGATCATGGTCGTTGCAATGCTCGTAACTAGCATTCTTCCCGCTATTGCGAACGTTGCTGCTGCTGATGCTGACACTCTCGTGCTTGATATGTCCAGCGTAGGATTTGTTGAGAACGATGACGGTACAGCAAGTGCAGTAGTAGACCTTGCGTTCACTAACAACCCCGGCTTTGTTGACCTTTCTCTGTTTGTTTACTATAACAACACAGAAGTTAGCGAAGGCGAAAGTGTTGTTGCTGACAACTACGCTGATTATGCTGCTGTTTCTGCAGGTAAGAGATCTACTCTTGCAGCTGTTAAGAAACTCTTTACTGCAGCTGGCGTAGCTACAGGCGCGAACATCTTCGGTATTCAGATCGATGTTAACTGCTACGATCCTGAGTCCGGCGATCCTGTTCTCAACACTGGCACAGACACATTCGTATCTCTCGAATTCGTTGCTGAGGCATTCTCTGCTGATATGCTTGCCAACATCGGTATGTTCGTTGTTGACGGTGTTGCATATGATGACGAAGGCAACGAGGTAGCAGTGGAAGTTGCTACCCCCGAACTCGAGGTTGCTGCGAAGCCCGCAAACCCCTACGAGACAAAGTACGACGTAGAGAGCTTTGACGACTTCACAATCAACCTTACAGGTACACACGTTTACCAGAACGCATTTGTAGAGGGTGAGAAGCCCACTGCAGACGTTAAGGTAGAGCTCTACGGTAACGAAGCAAACAACGAGTACGGTATCTGGGCAGTCAGAGCGTTCGTTGCATATTCCACAGAGCTTAACATTGTGAATTATACTAACGGAGATATCTTCGAGGCCAAAGAGATGGTATCATACGATGATTGTGCTACCAACGTTGAGTTCCACGAAGTATATCCCAAGTGGCTTGCAGGCGAGGACGTAGGAACTGTTAAGACAGTTCTCGGTACTGCTGTTGCAGGTTTCGACTACGTTGGATATGATTCCTATGAAACTGACGAGTTTAAGTTCTCCGTAATTTATTTTGAGTGTAATGAGTGGGACGAGATGCTCTATGATGACGGTCTCCTCCAGACTCTCACATTCGAGCTTCCCGAAGATGCAGCTGCAGGCGACAAGTGGGATATCCTCATTTGCTCTGCTGACGGTGAAATCTGTAACTGCGGCGGCGGCGATCCCGCAATTGGCGCACAGACTGTAACAACTGCATTCGATAACGGTTACATCGAAGTTATCTCCATTAAGGAAGAGAGCTTCGAGGAGTTCACAATCTCCGCTGATGACATGACTGTATCTGCTGATGCAGGCACAGTAACTATCGATCTCGAAATCTTCGGTAACACTGCTGAAGTTAACCCCTACGGTTTCTGGAGTAACAGAGTTTATATCTATTATCCCACAGAACTCGTACTCACAGGTCTTGAGCAGGGTAAGATCGTTCCCTCCGGTGGTTTCACTATCGGTAACTACAACCTTGACCTTGATGACCTTCTTGCAAACGATCCCAACAACCTCCTCTGCGAAGGTGCTCCTCCTGCATTTGAAGAGGCTGGCTTCGATTACAAGAACGAAGACTTCAAGTTCACAACATTCTATTTCCAGGCACCCTCCGATGATGAGTGCATCACAAAGAACGGTCACTATGCAACTCTCACATTCGAGCTTCCCGCTGATGCAAAGGCTGGCGATAGCTGGTATGTTGGTCTTGCTACATATACCGACGGTGCAGACATGATCGGTTATCTTGAGGATCCTTCTCTCGATTCTACAGTAGCGAAGATTCTTCCTCATGCTCTTGATAACGGTTCCATCACTATCGGTGGTGACCCCGCAGATGTTCCTCCTGTTGAGGAGCACAAGCACGAACTCCAGTACACAGCAGGTGTTGCGGCAGGCTGCCACTACATCGGTAACACTGAATACTGGTACTGTGCTGGTTGTGATACAGTATTTGCTGACGAAGCAGCTACTCAGATCACAAACAGAAAGAACGTAATCATTCCCGCTACTGGCTCCGAGCTTCTCACTCACATTGATGCAGTTGAGCCCGCTTGCCACTACAATGGTAACATTGAGTACTGGGTATGCTACGAGTGTGAGCAGGTATGGGCTGACGAGGCTCTTACACAGCTTACAAACATTAAGAATGTAATCCTCCCCGCTACAGGTTCTGAGAACCTTGAGCACCACGAGGCTACAGCTCCTACATTCGAAGCTAACGGTAACATCGAGTTCTGGTACTGCCCTGATTGCGGATGCTTCTGGCAGGATGCAGCTCTCACACAGCTTACTAACCGCTTCAACGTTATCATTCCCGCTCTCACACAGGCAACTGTAACTGTTGGTACAGCTACTGCTATCAAGGGCGACAATGCTGACGTAGCAATCTCCATTGCTAACAACCCCGGTCTCTTCATCGCTAAGTTCGTTGTAACTTACGACGCATCTGTTCTCACTCTCGTTGAGGCTACAAACGGCGACGTATTCGCTGATGAGTTTGTAATCATCAACACAGGTGTTGAGGGTCAGGTTATTATCTATCTTGAGAACGCAGAGCTTGCAGATGCTGCAGCTAACGGTGTTCTCGCAAACCTCGTATTCGCTACAGACGCTAATGGCGATCCCGCAGAGGTTGAGCTTGCAATCGAGGCTGTTGAGGCTATCAACGTTGCAGGCGAAGACGTTGCTATCGATGCTGTTGCAGGTAAGGTTTCCGTAATCAACTGCACACACGAGGGCAAGGAAATCACAGAAGTTATCACAAAGAATGCTACAGTATTCGAAGAGGGTATCATCGAGTACGTATGTGAGTGCGGTGAGGTTGTTGATACAGCTGTAATCGCTAAGCTTGCAGGTATCGTAGCTGGTGAGTGGTACGAAGTTACTACAGGCGGCCAGTATGCATATCCTGTAGAGCTTGTTAATAACCCCGGCGTATGGGCTCTCAGCGCAACATTCGCTTTCGATCCCTTCGTTCTTGATTTCGTTCGTGTTGATTCCGAACTCTTCACAGCTGACGAGTTCAGCTACAGCGTAGCAGACGGTATCGTAACTGTATACGTTGAGTCCGATGATCTTAACGACATCACAGCTGACGGCGCAGCATTCTATCTCGTATTTGATGCACTTTACTGTGCATACACAGATATCGACGTTGAGCTCGTAGCAGAAAACACAATCAATGCTGCAGGCGAGAACGTTGAGTTCGTTGCAGTAGATGGTTCTATCATCTCCAAGTGCACACTTACACATTCTCCCTTCGTTGCTCCTTCCGACGTTAACGGTTGGCAGGAATACTGGTACTGCGAATTCTGCGGTGCTGTATATGCAGACGCTCAGGGCAGATTCGTAACTAACAGAATGAACTGCTACATCCCCGCTAACTCCATTAGTCTCTCCGATGAGG
>JAZTXZ010000112.1:0-2401 GCA_045636685.1 Candidatus Avispirillum sp.
TTGATGTGATGTGTTGTCTCCCTAAGACCGCTTGGCCTCCGACTTGTTTATAGAAGCCGGGGTTTTTAACTATATCGATGCATTCTACGTTTATATAATCGTACTTTTCCTGCATCTCAAGGGATGTCTGATAAACAAAGAAAAGATAGGGGCTTGTTTTTGCCACCTTGTCGGGCTCAACGGTGAAGTAGATGTTGACTTCTTTGTCGGAGTCTTTTTTTACAGCATCAAGGAGAGCCTTTGCTTCGTCGCTTAAGCTGTATACCTGGCCCTTGGTCATGTCCACATACCAGCGGAAATGTTCTGCAAGAGCAAACACACCTGCATTAAGAACCACCATAAGCGCGATAAAGAGCGCAGTTACCGCTGTCTGATACAGGGCGAATTTTTTCTTTTTTGAGTTATAATAATTTTTTCTTCTCATACTGTCCCCTCCTTACGCAAGTCTGCGCTTCTCGTAGACGCGCACTGTGAGAAACAGAAATACAACGGCAATGGAGATGTAGTATACCGCACTTGCAATATCGAAGATGCCGTATGTGAAGTTCTGATATCTGGAATAAATGGAGATCCAGTCGAGAACAAGACGGAGTGCATAGTTATCGATAAGGCCGTTGATGATCGCAACAACAACAAGTCCTGCAAGAACGGCAATAGTGCCGATAGCCGCAACAAAAAGGTTGTCCGTCAGGCTGGAAACGAAAAGGCCGATGGCAATAAAGCACATACCTATGAGAAGTATGCCCAGGGTACAGCCGATAACCTTCGCCCAGTTAGGCTCGGTGGCATAGAGGCCGAGGGTTGCAAAATATACACAGCTGACGAGAAGTGTTCCGGAGAACATGGTGAAAGCTGCAAGGAATTTTGCAAGAACTATAGAAATGAGGCTGACGGGGGATGTCAGTATAAGCTGTTCCGTGCCGTTTTTCTTTTCTTCGGCGAAGCTTCTCATGGTGAGAAGGGGGATGATGACGATGTATGCATACATCAGAAACTGAAAATATGTTCCAACATCGGCAGACTGCATCTGAAGTGTTGTCAGCGCAAAGAGAAATCCCGATGCGCAGAGGAAAACAGCCGCAAATATGTATCCTGTAGGAGTCAGAAAATATGATCTTATCTCGCGTTTGAAAATTGCACCCATTATCTGCGTCCTCCTCTTCTTGCAGTTTTTTCAGCCGCACCTGAATCGGTAAGCCTTATAAATACATCCTCAAGGGAAACTCCGTCCTCTGCAAGAGAGATTATGGGCCATCCCTTTTCAGACATAGCAAAGAACAGATTCTTTCTCATATCGTAGCCGGATTCGCTTTCGATACGGTAGGTAAAGCTGTCCTTTTCGCGCTCGCTTGATACTTCTGCATGAGATACACCGCTGACCTCCTTGAGCGCTGCAAGGACTTCCTTTTGAGGGCCGCAAATCTTTACGCTGTAGCGCGCAGTTTCATTGATAGTACGGTTGATGTTATCTGTTTTCTCATCGGCAAGGAGCTTGCCTTCGTTGATAATAACGATCCTGTCTGCCACAGACTGAACTTCGGAAAGAATATGTGTTGAAAGAATAACGGTGTGTTCGCGTCCGAGAGTTCTGATAAGGTTTCTGACCTCGATTATTTGTTTTGGGTCAAGACCAACTGTAGGCTCGTCGAAAATAAGAACCTTGGGATTGCCCACGAGAGCCTGAGCGATTCCCACGCGCTGGCGGTAGCCCTTGGAGAGGTTTTTGATGATCCTCTTTTTAACGTCTGTAAGGCGTGTAACCTTAAGAATTTCCTCGATATGCTTTTCTCGATTGAATTTTGTGCCCTTAAGATCGTATACAAAATCAAGATATTCAAGCACGGTCATATCGCCGTAAAGGGGAGGCTGCTCGGGGAGAAAGCCGATGTTTTTCTTCACTGCATCGGGCTTTTCGGAAATATCCACACCGTCGATTTTGACAGTGCCCGAGGTAGAAGAGAGATAACCTGTCATAATATTCATGCAGGTTGATTTGCCTGCACCGTTAGGGCCGAGAAAGCCGAGGATCTCTCTCTCTCCTACGGTGAAGGAGATGTTGTCAAGGGCAACATTTGTGCCGTATACCTTGACAAGGTTTGATACTTCGATCATTTTATATCCTCACTTATAAAAGTTTGCATAATCTACTAATTTAGTATTATAACACAAACCTTTCGTGTTTGTATATATAAATGATGAATTTTTTAAGATATGAAAGAAATATTATTGCAATCCACATAACAGCATCCAAAACATCAAAGAACTATCTCTTATTCAAATTCGGGTTTATCGGTGGAGTTACAAACTAGAGTTTGAAGGGCAAAATATCAGACTCCGAGCCTCCCCTTCTCGCACAGCGTGAAGGGGAGGGGAACCGCCGCGTAAGTGAACGTACAATTAA
>JAZTXZ010000113.1:0-6713 GCA_045636685.1 Candidatus Avispirillum sp.
ATCTACAAATTTCCCTTATCCTGCCGCAACCATCATATTCTCAATAAATATCCCGTACCCGCGGCAGGGGTCGTCCACAAGAACGTGGGTGACGGCGCCGATAAGCTTTCCGTCCTGCACCACGGGAGAGCCCGACATTCCTCTTACAATACCGCCTGTTTTTCCTATAAGAGCCGTATCTGTGACAGTTATAAGAAAGTTTTTGCTTTCATTCTCTCCCCCCTCGATACAGGTTATCTCAACGGCATATTCACATATTCCCTCGTCATCAACAGTGGAAAATATGCTTGCTCCTCCGCTATGGACACTTTTCTTTCCTGAAATTTCAACCTCTCTTTTCCAGAAGCTTTCCGGATATTCGGTTATATATCCAAATACACCTCTCTGTGTGTTTTTATTGATAACTCCTACCTTTTCCGAATGGAAATCTCCTCTCAGCTCGCCCGGAGTTCCCGCCTCTCCCTTTTCGACTCCGGTTACCGTTATCTCGGAAACTATACCCTTTGAAAAATCACACAGTTCCCCTGTATCCGATTTAAGGATGCCGTGGCCAAGGCCGCCGAACGCCCCCGTTTTCTTATCAATATACGTAACGGTTCCGAGTCCTGCAGTTCCGTCCTCAAGCCAGAGCCCCAGTCTGAAATCTCCCGATGATCTGGACAACGCAGGAGAAACCGTAAAGGTTAGAGTTTCTTCCCCTCTTTTAATTTCTATTTCGATGGCCCTTCCCTCGCTTTCCTTGACCGCTGTCGTCACATCAAGGGCACCGCTTACCGCTTTCCCGTTTACATTTTTTATGATATCGTTTTTTCTGAGTCCTGCGCTTTTTGCAGGGGAGCAGATGCCGTTCTCCGTTTCTATATCGTCAAATCCGCTTATCTTCAGCTCACCCGTCTGAAAGCTGACTCCAAAGGGCATCCCGCCAAGAAGAACAGTTTCTATCTCTGCCGTTACATCAGATGCTTTTATTCCCGGAGCAAAAATGAGCCCAAGAAAAATTAAAAGCGCAGCACCTCTCCTGATCTTTTCTGTATATTTCATGCCTCTTTCCCTTTCTCCTTCGGCAATTATTTTTTCTACAACACTAATTTGCTCAAAACAGCTCTCATCTATGAGTTGAAAAATTATAAACAGCTTCTAATTCTATCCATATCAGCATATTTCGGGCTATTTTCTGCATTTGGCTAATTTGGTGCTTTTTATATCGTTTTAGCCTTTTGCATAAGTCCTGAATGCGCTGATATCATTGGGAATTTTATAATCCGTCATATTTTTTATGACAATCGAATATATTGTATCAGCGTCATTTTTAACGGAGGATACCCCTATGGCATGCAATACAAACAGCCTTTCAGGAAAAATTGTGATAAATGTTTGCGATGCAAGGCGTCTGGGCCACATCTGCAACTACGAGATCGATCTTTGTGAAGGGAGAATAACTGCAATTTATATCCCCGGAGATGGGGGATTTTTCGGATTTGGCAGACAAAACGATATCCGCATCCCCTGGGACAAAATTAAAAAAATAGGAGAGGATGCAATTCTCGTTGATATACCTCCACGCCCTATCGACTGCACTCCCCCGCCGAAAAAAAGAAGATTTTTTTAGTTCCCGATGCCATCCTGCTCAGGGTGGCATTTAATATTTATTCGCATTGACAAATATATAAATATACTGTATAATCATACTATATAGCTACACAAAAAAACAAAGGATGGTACAAATAATGATCAAGGTTCTCTCTGTATTCGGTACAAGACCCGAAACTATAAAAATGGCCCCCCTTGTCAAAGAGCTTGGCACACGCCCTGAGATAGACAGCATCGTATGCGTTACCGGCCAGCACCGCCAGATGCTTGACCAGGTTCTCTCCGCTTTTGATATCAAACCGGATTATGACCTTGATATAATGCGCGACGGTCAGACTCTTACAGATATCACTGTTCGCGTTCTTGAGGGAATGAACGGAGTTATCGAAAAGGTAAAGCCCGATATTGTCCTTGTTCACGGAGATACCTCTACCGCCTTTGCTTCTGCTATGTCTGCCTTCTACAACAGAGTTCCCGTCGGTCATGTTGAAGCGGGCCTCAGAACATACAACAAGTATTCTCCCTATCCCGAGGAGATCAACCGCCAGTTTATCGGAACTGTTGCCGATATGAATTTCTCGCCTACGGAAAAAGCAAAGCAGAACCTTATTTCCGAGGGCAAGGATCCCGAAACTATCTACGTTACGGGCAACACCGCCATCGATACTATGAAGCTCACAGTTCGAGAGGATTATACCGATGAAACTGTTGAATGGGCAAAGGATTCCCGCCTCATCGTTCTCACAGCGCACCGCCGCGAGAACATCGGAGATACAATGAGAGGTATGTTCCGCGCGATAAAGCGTATCTGCGAAAAGCATACCGACGTTAAGGTAGTATATCCTGTTCACCTCAATCCCGCAGTAGTTTCTGCTGCAAACGAGGTTCTCGGCGATATGGACCGCGTTCGCCTTATTAAGCCCCTCGAGGTATTCGAATTCCATAATCTTCTTGCAAAATCCCACATAATCCTTACAGACAGCGGCGGAATTCAGGAGGAGGCTCCCTCTCTTCATAAGCCTGTTATCGTTCTTCGTGACACTACAGAGCGTCCCGAGGGCGTTGAGGCCGGTACACTTAAGCTCGCAGGTACTGACGAAAACGTTATCTATGAAATGATAGACACTCTTCTTACAAGTGAGAAGCAGTATAACGAAATGGCAAGCGCAAAGAATCCCTACGGTGACGGCTTTGCTTCCAGACGCATTGCTGATGCTATTATCGAAAAGTTTTCAAAGTGAGGACCCATGACGATGACAGGTTCTGTTTCTCTGTATAAAAAGACCAAAGGAGGGCTCAGCGCCATCGCGCCTGCGTTTTTGTTTGCTCTGCTGATCGCTCAACCTCTCCTTGATATCATTTCCTTCTGGGCAAATGAATGGGATTTTACTGCACTGACCACTCTCGTGCGCTTTGCAATGTTTGCCGTTGTAATGCTTTACGGATACATAATATCCGATAAAAAATGGACATACATTGCTGCCGGCGGAGTTCTGATCCTATACTGGGCTCTTCATATGATAGCCTGCTTCAAATCCAGCGGCGGATATGTTTCACCCATTTCAGATATCAGCAACTTCTTCAGAACAATACATTTGCCTCTGTTTACTTTTGTTTTTATTACCATATTCAAAAAGAGCTCTGAAGTTCCTGTGTTCGTTCAGAGAGCATTCTGCATCAATATGATCATAATGATGCACGCTCTTGTTTTATCATACATGACAGGAACTCAGATATATACGTATTCTCACTCAAGCGCAGGACTCATGAGCTGGGCAAGCGTTCATAATTCACAGAGCGCGATCCTCGCATTCATCGTTCCCCTTATGCTTCTTTACGCATATAACAAAAGGAACAAGTGGATGTATTATATCGCTGCTGCAGGATCCCTTATAAACCTTTTCTTTGTAGGAACTAAGGTAGACTATTTCTCTGTGTTCATTATATCCATCGGCATGATGATCCTTCTCCTTATTGCGAAGGAAAAGAACCTTTTCTACTACTCCGTTCTCTTCCTTGCGGCTCTCCTTTGCGCTCTTTGCTACAATCAATCCATCGCATTCGATATAAAGATCAGCCATACCGAATCAATGGAAGTAAAGCAGAATTACCTTGAGGATGCCGTGGAGCAGGAGCCGGGAGAAGAAAAGCTTCCCGATCACATTTCCTGGGAGCAGTTTGAATCCCTTGATCCCAAGACTCAGTATGAGATCAGAAACATCTATCAGCTTTATCTCGGTCCCGTTATCGAGCGTTACGGCTTCGAAAGAGTGTTCGAGGAATACAACTACAGCCTTGTTGTAAAGGAGCTTACTGCTGCAAGACCGATGAAGGTTCATTTTGCGGAAATGGCATTCGAAGACTCGAATATGCTCACAAAGCTCTTCGGTTACGAATACTCCACACTCCTGCAGGACTACACCTATAAGGATTCAAATGGAAACACCGTTACAAAACAATACGTATTCGATCTTGAAAATGACTTCCCGTCTGTTTTCTATTTCAGCGGATACGTTGGATTTGCCGTTTATATGGCTTTCCTTGCTTACTTCGCGGCACTTATACTGGTGGCAGTTATTACCAGATTTAAAAAATGTGTAAACCTTGAAAACGGACTTCTTGCGATCACCTTTGCGTTGATGTTGGGAACGAGCCAGTTCTCAGGAAACGTTCTTCGCAGACCCAACGCATCTATCTATATGTCAGTTATTCTCGCATATATCTATTATGTGACGGTAGTAAAGGAAAATGTGCGCTTTAGCGACCTTTTCAGAATTTTTAAAAGAAATAAAAAAGCAAACTGAAATAGGGCGGCGTTGCCGCCCTATTTTAAAAGGGAAGGTTAATTATGTATAAACTGAGTATCATAATTCCAATATACGGAGTGGAAAACTATCTGAAAAAATGCCTTGATTCCGTTTACTGTCAGATAACACCCGAATGCCAGGTCATTCTCGTTGATGACGAATCTCCCGACCGATGCGGAGAAATATGCGATGAATATAAAGAGCGTTTCCCCGAATGCACCGTTGTTATTCATCAAAAAAACCTTGGACTCGGCGGAGCACGAAACAGCGGAATCAACGCGGCAACAGGCGAGTATCTGTTCTTCATCGACAGTGATGACTATATAGCAAAAGATGCTGTAGCAACGCTCCTTAAAGCCATAGCCGATTACTCCGCCGATGTTTATATCTTCCCTCTGCAGACCGTGGATGAAAGCTATCGTAACCTTGAGATATACAAAGATAACGAACCCTGTTTCACTCCCTTGAATATTTGCCAAAACAAGCAGATACTCATCGGATATCCCAATGCCTGCGGAAAGGTTGCAAAAGCTAACCTGTATCGCGACAATGGAATTTTCTTCCCCTCAAAAGTATGGTACGAGGATATAAGAACTGTTCCCAAAATGATAACAAAAACACAAAGCATCGTTTATCTCGACAAGCCTCTTTATTTCTATCTCCAGCGCGATGGCTCTATTATGAACAACGCAAAGGTAGACAGAAACAGCGAAATGATAGACGCCCTTGAGGATCTTATCTGTTGGTTTAAAAAAGAAGGCATATACGAAGAATACAGAGAAGAACTTGATTTTCTTCTCATTGACCACGTTTTTGTTTCAGCTACGGTACGTGTTCTCAGAAGTGCGGGATCATCCCATCCCCTTGTGAAAACGATCAGAAGCTATACCCTTGAAAATATTGCAGAAGGCGCATTTAATAACAATAAGTATGTTGCCTTTTCTATGCCTAAGAACCGCAAACTCATAATGAAGCTTCTTAAAGCAAAGATGTATTCCGCCGTAAAGCTTATATTCAAAATAAAAGGATAAAGAAAAGCACCCTCTCGGGTGCTTTTCTTTTTTGTTTTTATTAATATCTCTGGCCAACTGTTTCAACCTTAAGTGTATTTGTTGTTCCGTTAACAGAAAGAGGAATACCGCCTGTGATTACTACAGTATCGCCGGGCTTTACCGCATCTATCTGCTTTGCACAGTCGATAGCATGGCGGAAGAGCTTTTCTGTATCTGCCTGCTCAAGAGCAAGAACGGGAACTACGCCCCAGGACATGGACAGCTGATGGAACACCTTTTCCTCAGGAGTTGTTGCAATAATAAGCTGGCTGGGACGGAACTTGGAAACAAGACGGGCTGTATAACCGGACTTGGTTACAGCGATGATAGCCTGAGCCTCAAGGTCGCGTGCTGTTGTACAAGCCGCGTCGCAGATAGCGTTTGTTGTATCCGCATAGTCAACCTCATAGCGGAACTTAGCATAGGACTCAAGAGCGATAGCATCGCTCTCAGCCTGGCGGGCGATCTTACCCATTACTCTTACTACATTGGGAGGATCGATTCCCACAGCAGTCTCACCGGAAAGCATGATTGCACTTGTTCCGTCGAATACTGCGTTTGCAACGTCGGAAATCTCCGCTCTTGTGGGAGTACGGCTGCCTATCATAGACACAAGCATCTGAGTTGCAGTGATTACGATCTTACCTGCCTGATAGCACTGGCGTACAAATCTCTTCTGGAGACCGGGGAGCTTTTCAAAGTCGATCTCAACACCCATGTCACCGCGGGCTACCATGATACCGTCGGAAACTGCAAGAATATTATCGAAATCGGCAACACCCTGCATGTTCTCGATCTTCGCAATGATCTTTATAGTATGTCCGCCATTATAGTCAAGGAACTTACGGAGGGCAACAACGTCAGCCTTGCTTCTTACGAAGGATGCCGCAACGTAGTCCACATCGTTCTCGATACCGAAAAGAAGGTCTGACTTATCAGCCTCACTGAGGTAGGGCATATTAAGAGGGAAATTAGGAATGTTGATAGACTTGCGGTTCTTCAGCTCGCCGCCGTTTTCAACCGTACAAATAATATCCTTCTCGGTTGTTTCCTTAACGATCATGGAAAGCTTACCGTCATCAAGGAGGATACGAACGCCCTCGTGCACCTGAGCGGGCAGATCCTTATAGGAAATGGTTACTCTTTCCTGATTACCTGTTATCTCTTCTGTAGTGAGTGTGAATGTGTCACCTTCCTTGAGGGTAACCGAGCCGTTTTCAAAAAGTCGAAGTCTGATCTCAGGGCCCTTTGTATCAAGCATTAC
>JAZTXZ010000114.1:0-39567 GCA_045636685.1 Candidatus Avispirillum sp.
GATGTACGGCGCGGCAGTTGCGGGTCTTTCTGTTGCGGTCCCCTTCCTTGCAAGGATGTTAGCGCAGTTCGGCGGTTTTTCGCCGTCTCTTACAGGAAGCTCACTTATGACCTGCAGTGTAATATCATGTATGCTGGCTCTTCCTTTTATAGGAGCTGAGTTTGCCGGCGGATACGGAATGTTTTCTAAAAAATCAAAGCTTTCACTTTATTATATCGTACCATTTGCGGTTTCTGTTGCTGCATCGGCGCTTATGCTTTTTGTGCCCGCAGTAAGAGGCGCCTTCGGCATGGACTTCCCGGGCTGGATAATGACTGCATTCACCCTTGTGCCTGCGGTTGTTATGGTGGCTGTGATATCTGTGGTGAGAGCTGTAAAAAAATAAGTTTATACTATCAAAGGAGATATAAAAATGTCAGAGTGCACACATGATTGCTCCACTTGCGGCGCTGATTGCGCATCCCGCAAGTCTGCAATCGAAAAAGAACCCCTCAATCCTGCATCCAGCGTAAAGCACGTTATCGGTATTGTTTCCGGTAAGGGTGGTGTAGGTAAATCTATCGTAACAAGTATGCTTGCAACAGAAATGCGCCGCCGCACATACGGCACTGCTATTTTGGATGCAGACATCACAGGTCCCTCTATTCCCAAGTCCTTCGGCGCAGGCCGTGGCGTTGAGGCAGAGGGTAACGTTATGCTTCCTCATTTCACAAAGACAGGCATCCAGCTTATGTCCGTAAATCTTCTTCTCCAGGATGATACAACTCCTGTTGTATGGCGCGGACCTGTTATTGCAGGTGCGGTCAAGCAGTTCTGGACAGATACTATCTGGAATGACGTAGACTACATGTTTGTTGATATGCCTCCCGGAACAGGAGATGTACCCCTCACAGTATTCCAGTCTCTTCCCCTTGACGGCATCATTATCGTAACAACTCCTCAGGACCTTGTTTCCATGATCGTTGAGAAGGCAGTTAAGATGGCGCAGATGATGAATATTCCCATCATCGGTCTTGTTGAGAATATGTCATATATCGAGTGCCCCGATTGCGGCAAGAGAATCAACGTGTTTGGTGAAAGCAAGATCTATGATATCGCAAAGGAATACGGCCTTCCCGTTCTTGCGCAGATCCCCATGGATCCCAAGCTCACAGCTCTTGTTGATAAGGGTATCATCGAGCTTATGGAAAACGATTATCTTTCCGCCGCTGCAGACGCGCTTGAAGGACTTTAATAAAAATCACCACATCGAGCGCGCTCCGTATTGAACCCATAAGGTTTCAATATCACTTCTGCCTTCTGAAAAGAAGGATTTTCGGTGAGCGCGACTTCCTTAAAATATGTAACAGAAAAAAGACACTTTCGGCTTGAAAGTGTCTTTTTTGAATTAAAAGAAAAGATGAACCCTTTTTTAGTGTTTCCGGATGGCACTTTTTCAGTAGAGCGAAAAAAGGGAAGATGGCTGCAAGAGCGTCCTTGTGGCTGATGTACGGTGCTGAGGAGTAGTATGTTTTAATAAAAATAGTAGGCTGTATTTGACAAAATCAACAAAATAGGTTATAATATTACATTAGATAATAAATGAATGGAGATGCTTATGCCCAGATTTTTTGTAAAGGCGTCCCAGATAGGGGTGCGCGATGACGGTCAGAAGACCGTTCTTATTGTCGGTGATGATGCATCGCATATAACAAAAAGCCTTCGTATGAAGGCGGGAGAGTCTGTATGCGTTTGCGATATGGCGCGCCGAGAGTATGAGTGCGCTGTCGTGTCTGTAGGCGAAGAGGTTCTTCTTGCAGTAACGGATGAGCGTGAATGTGATACGGAGCCGCCATACTATGCCACTCTCTATCAGGCATTGGTGAAGGGCGATAAATTTGATACGGTTGTCCAGAAAGCTGTGGAATGCGGTGTATCAAGGATAGTTCCGTATATCTCAGACAGATGTGTTGTCCGTCTTACGAAGAAGGATTGCGAAAAAAAGCGACTCCGCTGGCAGCGTATTGCCGCAGAGGCTGCAAAGCAATGCGGCAGAGGAATCATTCCCGATGTTGCATCCCTTCTCACCTTTGATGAGGCTGTGGAGGAGGCGGGAAAGGCAGATATTCCTCTTTTCTGTTACGAGGGCGAAAGTATGAAGAGCCTTCCCCAGGTGCTTTCTGCAAATAGGGATAAAAAGACTGTATCCATACTTATAGGAAGTGAGGGCGGCTTTGCTGTCAGTGAAGCACAAAAAGCTGTGGACGGCGGCCTTGAAAGCGTCGGCCTTGGCAAGCGTATTCTCAGAACTGAAACCGCATCCGGATTTGTTCTCGCCTGCCTTTCCTATGAGCTTGAACTGTGAACTGAAGATCGGTTTGTTATAGGGATGGCCGTTGGCGGCCCATCTGCAAGCTTATAAATCCAATCAATGCTTCACCGCAATAAGATGGGGAATCGCTGAGACGGGCTTTCTTTTTCGGATATATATGATAACTCGGCTTTATAGTACATATGTTCTGTCATTTTTAGCTAAAAATGATGGCCAAAGGGAATTGGTGTTAATGTGTGAAGGCCTGAGTTTAGCCTTCGCCCTGAGTTTATGGTGAAAATCACCTGTTTTCAAACATTTGTTTTTGACGTTTTTTATGCTGAATTGGTAAAAATTATTATTTTTCACAAAAAAAGTTTTAGTTTTTATTAAAAAATGCAAAAGGGCTATTGAAAATTGACAAATTATATAGTAAAATATAGTACAGGTTACACAACAAGAATATTAACATAGAAAAACAACATATAAGGAGATATCAAATCATGGCAAACCGTTTGTTCCAGGGCATAATCCACCAGATGACAGATACTGTTGATCGCACTATAGGTGTTATCGACGAGACAGGCGCCATTATTGCTTGCAGTGAGCTCCAGAAGATCGGCGAGACACGTCAGGAAGCAAAGGATGAGCTTTCCTATACTACAGAGCCTGTTTGTGCTGAAGGCTATACATACCGTACTATCGGACAGGGCACTAAGTGGGAATATGCAGCCTTTGTTGAGGGCGAGGATAAGATGGCAGAAAAAATGGCTTCTCTCCTTGCAATATCCCTTTCCAATATCAAGAATCTTTATGATGATAAGTATGACCGCAATTCCTTTGTTAAGAATATAATCCTTGATAATATCCTTCCCAGCGATATCTATATCAAGTCAAAGGAGCTCCGCTTCAATACCGAGGAGGCAAGAGTAGTATTCCTTATCAAGTTCCTTACAAAGACAGACGTGCTTCCCTTTGATGCGGTTCAGCATATTTTCCCTGATAAGTTCAAGGATTATATCATCAGCGTCGGCGAGCATGATATCGTACTCGTTAAGGAGCTTCCCCAGGGCTACGATACAAAGAAGATAGAGAAGATGGCAAAGACCATTGCCGATACTCTTAACTCCGAGTTCTATGCTAAGGTAACTATCGGTATCGGTACTGTTACAGAGAATATCAAGGAACTTGCCCGCTCCTATAAGGAAGCGCAGGTTGCTCTTGAGGTTGGTAAGGTATTCGATAATGAGAAGAATATCGTTTCCTACGAGAACCTTGGTATTGGCAGACTTATCTATCAGCTTCCCACAACTCTTTGCGAGATGTTTTTGCAGGAGGTATACAAGGACGGTTCTCTTGATAACCTCGACCGTGAGACTCTCCAGACAATCCAGTGCTTCTTTGAGAACAACCTGAACGTTTCCGAGACTTCCAGAAAGCTCTTTGTTCACAGAAATACCCTTGTTTACAGACTTGAGAAGATCCGTAAGCTCACAGGTCTTGACCTCAGAGAGTTCGACCATGCTATCACTTTCAAGGTAGCACTTATGGTAAGAAGATACCTTTCCACAAAGCCTTCCAAATATTAATGTGTTGCTGAAAAAACTGCGCTTTTTCCAACATAGTGCTTTTTAGACAATTTGAAAGGTTATAATTATTTATGATAGATTTAAGAAATGTAAAAAAGTCCTACCCAAACGGAACAAGCGCCCTTGATGGCGTTGACCTTCACGTTGACGACGGCGAGTTCGTCTTCATCGTAGGCCATTCCGGTGCAGGTAAGACCACAATGATGAAGCTTCTCCTTCGCGAGGAGGCAGTTTCCTCCGGATCTATCGTGGTTTCGGGATTTGATCTTGCAAGGATCAAGAACCGCGATATCCCTTATTACAGACGTAAGCTTGGCGTGGTTTTCCAGGACTTCCGCCTTTTCCCCACAAAGACCGTATATGAGAACGTTGCATTTGCAATGCAGGTTATCGGTACTCCCCGCTCCATGATAAAGAGAAGAGTACCCGCCATTCTCACAACGGTTAACCTTGCGGACAAGATGAATGCTTTCCCCCGTGAGCTTTCCGGCGGTGAGCAGCAGAGAGTTGCCCTTGCCCGCGCTCTTGCAAATAATCCCGATATCATTATTGCCGATGAGCCTACAGGTAATATCGACCCTCGTATGAGTATCGAAATTATGAATCTTCTCATGAAGATCAATAAGCTGGGCAAAACTGTCATCGTAGTTACCCATGATAAAAATCTTGTTGACTACTATAAGCAGAGAGTTGTTATTCTTGACGGCGGTAAGATAGTGGAAGACAGAGTGGGAGGTATGTTCAGTTGACACGCGATAACAATATGAATTATCATAACACCAACAAAAAGAAGACTCCCAGAAACCGTTACAGCCTTCGCTTCTTTTTGAAGCAGGCATTTACAAGCCTTTGGAGAAACGGAGTTATGTCCGTTGCCTCTGTTGCAGTTCTTATGAGCTGTCTTGTAGTGCTTGGTGCCTTTGTCCTTCTCGTTGCAAACCTTAATGTCAACCTTGATAATATCGCAAAACTTAACGTTATTATGGTATTTTGCGAGTATGATCTCACAGATGAGGAGACAAAGGATGTTGAGTCGGATATCAAGGCACTTGCAAACGTTGAAAAATGCGTTCACATTACAAAGGAAGAATCCCTCGAAAAGATGAAGCAGGAAAGCGGCGACTCCGGTATCTATGATGATATGACCGGAGAGAACAACCCTCTTTGCGAATCCTTTGAGGTAACATACGCAAACGATGATGAAACAGAGGTATTCAACCTCGAAGCAGAGCTTAGAAATGTTGATGGCGTTCGCAAGATAAACAGCGTTTATCAGACAGCGAAGACGATCGATAATTTCAAGAACGGTATCATGCTCGTGTTTACTCTGTTTCTTGTAATACTCTTTGTGGTTAGTATTTTCGTTATTGTAAATACTATCAAGCTTTCCGTTTATGCAAGACGCCATGAGATCACAGTAATGAGATACGTTGGTGCAACAAACAGCTTTATTACGATCCCATTTGTATTCGAGGGTATAATAATCGGCTTCTTTGCAAGTGTTGTGGCATACGGTATTGAGATAGTACTTTACAATTATATCGGATCTACTGCCCTTGGCAGTGTTGCATTCCTTACCATTATTGAAGCGAGCTCCATTGCTGTACCTCTTTTCCTTGGCTTTATTGCTGTGGGAATGATCACAGGTATCATCGGAAGTGTCGCATCTCTCAGAAAATATCTTAAATCCTAAAATCCCGTCTCTACTTTTTTGAAAGGAGTAGACAGTGAAGAAATTTAATAAAAAGATCGCAGTCAGAGCTTTGTCGGCGGTTTTTGCTGCAGTATTTGCTCTCAGTCTTGTGCTTGCTTATCCCTGCTCAGCCCCCAGGGCTCAGGCGGCAAACGCAAACGTACAGCAAAAGCAGGAAGAGCTTCAGGCTCTTGAGCAAAAGCAGAAGGAACTGCAAAATAAGATAAACGCTCTTTCCAAAGAAGAAAAGAAAACTGCCCAGTATAAGGCAGACCTTGACAGCCTTGTAAGCACGGTTTCCAATAAGATCGAGACGGCAAATGCTCTTATCACAGAGCTTACCGCAAGGATCGAGGAAACTGAGAAGGATATCAAGGACCACGAAAAGAAGATACAGGAAACAACCGAAAAGTTCAAGGCACGCCTTCGTGCAAACCATGAAGCAGGTGCCGAGAATTACTTTTCAATACTTATCGGAGCCGAGAATATCGGAGACTTTCTTTCAAGAGTTGAGAGAGTCAACTCCATGCTTGAGTATGATAAGAACCTGCAAAAGCAGTATGAGGTAGAAAAAACTGAGCTTGAGAGCGAGAGAGATGCTCTTATAGAATCTAAAAAGCTTCAGGAAGATACTCTCAAAAAGCTCCAGTCAGATAAGGCTGAAAGCGAGCGTCTTGCAAAAGAAGCTCAGAGCTATATCAATACCCTTCAGGCAGATAAATCCGCATATCAGGCTGAGTATAATAAGGCAAAGGCTGCTGAAAAGGCGCTGGATGCCGAGATCACAGCCCTCCTTCAGGACAGAGTTCAGCAGAACAGCCAGCAGGTAACTGCGACCGGTGAGTTTATGTGGCCCCTTCCCACAGGTAAGGGATATATATCCTGCAGATTTGGCGGTATTGACCCTGCAGGTCGTCCCCATTATGCAGTGGACGTAGCTCAGATCGGCTACGGATGCCCCATCTACGCTTCCAACAGCGGTACTGTTGTCAAGGCTGAGTGGCACTACAGCTACGGCTATTATGTGCTCATCGACCACGGTAAGGGTCGTTCCACTCTTTATGCTCATTGCTCCGGCCTGGCGGTCAGCGCAGGTCAGAACGTAAATAAGGGCCAGACCATAGGATATGCAGGCAGCACCGGATTTTCTACAGGTGTCCACCTCCATTTTGAATTCAGAGTAAACGGTCAGAAGGTAAATGCCCTCAATTATATGAAGCCCGGAGTTTAAGCGGCTTTTAGCAATCAGATCCGCTGCGTGTCGGCGAAAGGAATTCAGATAATGCAAGAAAACGAAAACCTCTCCCCCGAAACGGGGGCAGAGCAGAATACAAGCAAAAAGGGAGAGGAGAGCACCTTTCAGGTGACGGATTCTCCCCGTCCTCAGTATGAGCGTGTTACCGATAGCTCTGCAAGAGCAGAAAAAAGAGAAAAGGTAAAGCTCCCTGTGGGTGCTGTGATCGTCATAGCACTGTTCTGTATGCTTCTCACTTTTATGACAACTTATGTGCTTTTGACTCAGAAGTTTGTTTCAGATATGAGAGAGGCTGAGCTTTCAACAGGTGGCCTTTCCGAGGAAGCTTACACCAAGATCGAGCAGATCGAAAAGGTTCTTGGCGAGCAGTTTCTCTATGATATCGATGAGCAGGCGCTGACGGATACTGTAATAAAAGGCTATATGTACGGCCTCGGAGACCCATATGCCGAGTATTTCACAAAGGAAGAGTTTGAAGCTCTTATGAGTGATACCAATGCTGAGATGCAGGGTATCGGCATCAGCGTTGTCTCAAGCGCAGAGTATAATGCAATTCAGATAACAAGCGTATTTCCCAATTCTCCCGCTGCAGATGCAGGTGTTCTGCCCGGAGACCTTATCACATATGTTAAGGTTGACGGAGAGATGGTAAGCGTGGCATCCCTCGGTTATACCATCGCTGTAACAAAGCTTCAGGGTGAGGCAGGAACAAAGGCGGAGTTTGTAGTATATCGCGGTGAGAATTATTCCGAGTCTGTGGAGTTCTCGATCGAGCGCGGATATATTACGGAGTATACAGTAAGCTACAGAGTTTACTCTGAGGACAGCACTGTGGGCGTTATCTCTATAACATCCTTTGATAAGGAGACTCCCAATCAGTTTAAAGCGGCATATGAGGATCTTGTTTCCAAGGGCTGCAAGAAGCTTGTTGTGGATGTGAGAAATAATCCCGGCGGCGAGCTTATTTCAGTTTGTACTACTCTTGATATGCTGGTGCCCGAGGGTCCCGTTATCAGAACTGTGGATAAAGCGGGCAACGAGGAAATTGTCTATACCTCCGATAAGAATGAGGTGAATATTCCCATGGCAGTCCTTGTGAACGGAAATACTGCAAGTGCAGGTGAGCTTTTTGCAGCTTGCCTAAAGGATTATGAAAAGGCAATCCTCGTCGGAGAGACCACCTACGGCAAGGGCAGTATGCAGACAACCATGAGCTTTAACGATGGTACTGCATTCAAATATACCTACAGATACTATTGTCCACCCTTTTCCGATAACTACGACGGTGTGGGCATTACCCCAGATATAGAGGCACTTCTTTCAGAAGAAGCCCTCTCTCACTTTTATACAATGACAGACGCCGAAGATACCCAGCTCAGAGCGGCAGTCGATGAACTTAAATAAGTAAGAAACGAAAGGAAATAGAGAAATGGCAGAGACAAATTTCACACTTTATACCAAAGAAGGTTATCAGCAGCTTGTAGACGAGCTTGCATACCTTAAGGACGTCCGCGTACCCGAGATCAAGATCCAGCTTGCAGAGGCAAGAAGCCACGGAGACCTTTCTGAGAACTCTGAGTACGATGAGGCAAGAGATGCACAGGCTAAGTGCTATGCAAGAATTGCTGAGGTTGAGGAGCTTATCAAGCACGCAAAGATCATCGATGAGTCTGATTTCAAGGCAGGCGTTGTAAGCATCGGTAGCCTTGTTAAGGTTTATGATAAGACATTCGATGAGGAGTGCGAGTACACAATCGTTGGTTCCAACGAGGTTAATGCATTCCTTAACATGATCACAGACCATAGCCCCATCGGTCAGGCTCTTATGGGCGCAAAGGCAGGCGATGTTGTAAAGTATACAGCACCCTGCGGAGAGGTCGAGCTTGAGGTTCTTTCCGTAGAGAGAGCAAAGAGAAATTAAGAAGAGGAAATAAAAATGGCAGAAAATATGCAGAAGGATCTCAGTGAGCAGGTCCTTATCAGAAGGGAAAAGCTTGCAGGCCTTCAGGCTGAGGGCAAGGATCCCTTCGTTATTACAAAGTTTGACGTAACACATCATAGTACAGATATTAAGGAAAACTTCGCAGAGCTCGACGGCAAGGAGGTAGTAATCGCCGGCCGTATGATGTCCAAGAGAGTTATGGGTAAGGCTTCCTTCTGTAACATTCAGGATCTTCCCGGAAACATCCAGTCCTACGTTTGCCGCGACTCCCTCGGCGAAGAGGCATACGCAGCATTCAAGAAGCTTGATATCGGCGACCTCGTTGGTATCAAGGGTACAGTTTTCGAGACAAAGACAGGCGAGAAGTCTATCCACGCAACAGAGGTAACTCTCCTCTCCAAGTCTCTTCAGGTTCTTCCCGAGAAGTTCCACGGTCTTACAAACACAGATATGCGCTACCGCCAGAGATACGTTGACCTCATTATGAACCGTGAGGTAAAGGATACCTTTGTAAAGCGCTCAAAGATCATCAGCGCAATCCGCCGCTACCTTGACGGTGAGGGCTTCATGGAGGTTGAAACTCCTATGCTCGTATCCAATGCAGGTGGTGCTGCAGCTCGCCCCTTCGAGACTCACTTCAATGCCCTTGATGAGGACGTAAAGCTTCGTATTTCTCTCGAGCTTTACCTTAAGAGACTTATCGTAGGCGGTATGGAGAGAGTATACGAGATCGGCCGTGTATTCCGTAACGAGGGCGTTGATACAAGACACAACCCCGAGTTCACACTTATGGAGCTCTATCAGGCTTATACCGATTACCACGGTATGATGGACCTTACAGAGAACCTTTACAGATACGTTGCAGAGTCTGTTCTCGGCACAACTAAGATCGTTTATAACGGCATCGAGATGGACCTCGGCAAGCCCTTTGAGCGCATCACAATGCTTGATGCAGTTAAGAAGTATTCCGGCGTAGACTTCAATGAGATCGCAACTCTTGAAGAGGCAAGAGCTATCGCAAAGGAAAAGGGTGTTGAATTTGAGGAGCGCCACAAGAAGGGCGACATTCTTAACCTCTTCTTCGAGGAGTTCGTTGAGCATAACCTCATTCAGCCTACATTCGTAATGGACCATCCCATCGAGATCTCTCCCCTCACAAAGAAGAAGCCTGAGGATCCCAACTACGTTGAGAGATTCGAGTTCTTCATGAACGGCTGGGAGATGGCAAATGCATATTCCGAGCTTAACGACCCCATCGATCAGAGAGAGAGATTCAAGGCTCAGGAAGAGCTTCTCGCTCAGGGTGATGATGAGGCAAATACAACTGATGAGGACTTCCTCTATGCTCTCGAGCTTGGTATGCCCCCCACAGGCGGTATCGGCTTCGGTATCGACAGAATGACAATGCTTCTCACCGATAGCCAGTCTATCCGTGACGTTCTTCTTTTCCCCACACTCAAGAGCCTTGATGCTCCCAAGAAGGAGAAGGCTGAAGAGGAGGAGAAGGAGGAGGTTATCGATTTCTCTAAGGTAGTTATCGAGCCCCTCTTCGAGGAGACAGTTGATTTCGAGACATTCTCCAAGTCCGATTTCAGAGCAGTAAAGGTTAAGGCTTGCGAGGCTGTTAAGAAGTCCAAGAAGCTTCTTCAGTTCACTCTTGATGACGGTACAGGTACAGACCGTACTATCCTCAGCGGTATCCACGAGTTCTACGAGCCCGAAGAGCTTGTAGGAAAGACTCTCGTTGCAATCGTAAACCTTCCCCCCAGAAAGATGATGGGAATCGAATCCTGCGGTATGCTTCTCTCCGCTATCCATAAGGAAGAGGAAGAGGAAAAGCTCAACCTTCTCATGGTTTCCAACCGTATCCCCGCAGGCGCAAAGCTTTATTAATAATTAACTTAATAGTAAAAAACCATTGTATTTAAAAATACAATGGTTTTTTATTTACTGACTTGCGAAAAATATCAAGAAAGATCGTTACGTATTACACAGATAAATATTCAGAATCAAGATAGTTTTGAAAAAAGGGGAAACATACAGTGTTTATAGTAAATATCCATTCAAAAGGGAAAGGCGCGGCGGCCGTTCTCTCAAATTTTTATCCTCGTTCCTTCCGGCTTGATGGGGTGGAAATAGGAAGCCTCGAGGGCTTTTTGCAAAGCCTTAAGATCAAAGATGCAGAAGAACAGAAAAAAGTATGTCTGTTATGCGGCAAGGAGGCAAAGCTTCGTGGAAGCGAGTATAAGTGGGAGCGCTTTCTCTATTGGAGAGGAATGGCTGTCGACCGCTATTCTGACGAGTACAGAGAGCTTCTCCTGAGAGCATACAGAAAAGCTCTTTCGCAAAACTCCGATTTCAGAGAAGCTCTTATGTCAACAAGGGGAAAGCTTCTTATCCATACCATCGGAAAAATGAGAAAAAAGGATACCGTGCTCACCTCCCTTGAGTTTTGCACTATCCTTATGAAGCTCAGAAAAGAAATAATAAAAAATACATATATTAAGGAGAAAGAAAAATGAAAAGATCAGCTTTGATCATTTTTGCCCTGGTAATCCTTTTGACGGTTTCGGCAGTTTCCCCCTGCGCTAATGCTGCATACCGTAAGTATGAGGAGTCATACATTACTGTACTTCCCGAGGCGGATGGCAGTATCTATCCTGTGGTCGGAATAAATGACAGCTACAGTAACGACCCGAAACTCAGAAGGGTGCTTATACCCCGAAATATTCTTTATATCGGAGAAGGAACCTTTTCTGGTTGTGAAAATCTGAAGACTGTTATCGTTCATGAAAGCATAAGAAAGATAGGCAGAGATGCATTTGTGGGAACTCAGTATTATAATGATCCTGCGAACTGGAGAGACGGTGTTCTTTATCTCGGGGATTATCTGATTGCCGCTGATCCGGATAGCATCGGAGCAGAGTATACTGTTCGGGAGGGTACGAGGCTTATTGCAGATGCAGCCTTTTACGGGTGCACGAATCTTGAGAAAATAGAGATCCCCAAGAGCGTAAGATTTGTCGGTGACGATGCTTTTGCAGAGACGAAGCTTATCTCAGATTACGAGGAATATAAAGACGGTATTCTTTATATCGATGATATTCTTATTTGCGGTGTTCCTGATGTGGTTAAGGGTGATATTTCCATAAAAGAAGGTACTCGTGTAATTGCCGACAGCGCATTTTACAGAAATATGGAGCTTTCCGGTATAACCTTAAATGATGAGCTTATTTCTGTCGGATCAGATGCATTCAGAGCTTGTAGTGCTCTAAAAAGCATAACCTTTGGAAAAAAGGTTGAGGCAATAGGAAGAAACGTGTTTTACGGCTGTTCTTCAATTGCAAAGATAAATGTTCACGATGAAAACAGATACTTTGCAACGAGCAGAGATATTCTTTACAATAAAGATTTTTCTGAACTTATTATTTGCCCTCCTCTTGCAGAAGGCGAGATGGTTCTTCATAAGAATACCAAGAAGATAGGCAGAATGGCATTTTATAAATGCGAGGGAATAACCGATGTGAAGATTCCCGATGGTTGTGTTTTTATTGGTTACAGCGCCTTTGAAGATTGTACGGCGCTGGAAAGAGCAGAGCTTCCATCGACTGTTGAGTACATTGATAATAATGCATTTATGAATACGGCAATACGTGAGGTTGTCATTTCGGATACTGCAATTAATATCGGAAAGAATGCATTTATGAACTGCCCATACCTGGCCAGTGTCAGCATAGGTGACGGAGTCAGCTGTCTTTACGAAAGTGTATTTGAAAACTGCACAAAGCTTTCCAAAGTTGAGCTCGGAGACGGGATTTATTCTATTTCCGAAAGTGCTTTCAAAGATACCGATATTAAGGATAATATCAAATATTATAAAGACGGTATGCTTATTCTTTCGGATAAGTATCTTATCTCAGTTTCCGGCGATATCAAGAATCTGACCGTTCTCGAAAACGTGGTTTTGGTGGCAGACGGAGCCCTTGATCCTGCCATTGAAAGCAAAAGCCTCGAAGCGGTATATCTCCATAAGAATATACGTGCCATAAATGCAGAGGCGTTTTTACCCCTGAGACACGATATCCCTTTGTATTACGGGGGCGACTATTACAGCTTCAATGCAGATACAAACTTTGATATAGACTGTATTGATGTTTATACAACGGACTTTTACTTAGCTATGACTGCGTGTATTGCTGTGATACTGGCAGTGATGTTTATAGGACCTTTGTACCTGCGTATTGAAAAAAAGAAAAGAATGAAAGAAGAAGGAGAGGGAAATTAATATGTCATTGATGAGTTATGTCAGAGATGCAGATGCAAAAATGCAGAAAAGATCAATAAAAACTGCAAAGATATTTGCATTTATATCCGTTGCATTGACCTTTTTGTATTTTTGCATGGAGCTTTATATACCCGCATCAGTTTCAGATCTTAATTTTTATGAAAGCTATGGGTGGAGATATTCTTTTCTCTTTGATCTTCTTTCCTTTGTGCCTTATGTTGTCCTTTGTATAACTGTATTCATAGAAGAAAAGATCGATAGACTGAACAAGAGAATACTGCCAATAACGTCTTTGTTCTCCTTCTTTGTGGTGGAGATTGTGAGACTTGCGGTATTTCATAATATTGAATTTGACTTCATACTTGACTATTTTGAATACAGATTTGAGTCAGGATACTATTTTTTGGTTATGGTAGTTCTCCTTTCAAAGATATTGATGCTGTTGTCCGCTATCTTTTGGGATAGGCATTTATTCAGGATAGGCGCAGTTGTTATGGGAGTTGTATATATTTTTACTATTCCTTTAGCAATTGTTTTAAATAACGGTTATTCAAGAGATATGTATGATGTGTTAACCTTCATTGTAGGATGTCTCGGAGCTGCAGCTTTCGGCTTTGCGATGTGGTTCATTAGCTATATATGCGAGAAGCAAGCCCCTTTGTTTCATAAGGAGAGCATTGTGGATAAGATCAGGAAAGCTCTTGAAAACGATGATTACAAGGATCGTGACGATGATGAAATTAACGATGCCGAGGAAGATGAGGATATCTTATGTGATGAGGATATAATAATCGAGGAGATTCTTGAGGGCAGAGCCACTTTTTATCTCGGCTCCACCATACAGGATTATCAGAAGGTTCTTGCCCATGCATTTACAGAGGAAAATCGGGATATTATAAATGTCTCTCAGGTGTTCGGCAATCTTGCAAATAAGAAGTTTGCAGATGAAAACGGAGAGATCTATAGCGCTGATTATCTTTATGAATGTGTTTGTAAGCTTTGCGAATACACTGAAAAAAATATAGGAACGGGACTTGATGACCGTGGGCATATCAGAACATGTCTTTATATTATGCTGAAGGATATAATTGAACTGAGGGAAAAGAATTCTCTTTCCTTTAAAACTGAAGTGTGTGCTTTGGCAACTGTTCTCATGGATGAGGATGACGATTTCTGGTTCACAATTGGTGCAGAGATGTCAAATACTACGAAAAATCCGTGAGACAGTACAAAGAGATATTATTTTCTCTTGCGACGATCCTGAATTTAAAGATAAAAAAGAAGCCCTCCGTAAACGGAGGGCTTCTTTAACTGTTTTATCAGTCCTTAATTGTAATTGTAACTTCTTTGCCCAGCTTTTCTGCAGGGATGAAGTAAACTGTGGTGTTCATGAGGCTGTCGAATTCCTCAGTGAACTCAGCGCCCTCGATTGTAGTTGTACGAGCGCCGCTCTTTGTATCCTCATACTTGAGGGTGAGGGAAGCGCCCTTAACGTTGAGAGTGATCTCAGCCTTCTCTGCAGGGAAGTATGCGGGGGGCTGGATGCGAACTCCTGCGATGGAGGGATGGATACCGAAGCCGTAGCGGATAGTCTCCTTAACGAGAACCGCACCGGAACCTGTATGCCAGTCGCCCATGGACTCGCCGTCCATGCCGTAATCTGCGTTTTCGCAGTAGGAGTTGGGCATTACGAAGGAGGACATTGTGCAGTTGTCATGTGTGATAACCGCAGTCTTTTCGATCTCCTCCCAAGCTCTTTCAGACTCACCCATCTCGAAGAGTGCCATAGTACCGAAGAGGCTTCCGTGTGCGTATGCACAGCTGTTCTCGTATGTACCGGGAACGATAGCCGCAATACGGCCAACGCCCTTACAGTCGCGGGGGAAGGCAACGTCAAATGTCTTGAGACCGTACTTGGAGGAAACGGAATCCATGCACTTCATAATGGAAGGCTTAAGGGAGGGATCGCGGCGAAGGAAGCCGGAAATTGCCCAGAAGGAGTTGGATGTGAGGGAGTAACGGGATGCGCCGTCGGGATCGCAGAATGAACCAACCTTATAGCCGATCTTATCGCCCCATCCGTGGATAACCTTTCTCTCGCCTGCCTCGTTTGTAACGATAGCGTGCTCCTCGAGACCCTTTTCAAGTGCCTCTGCAGCTGCCTTGTACTTTGCGATCTCTGCGTCGTATCCGCCAACCTTAGAAAGGATCTCTGTCATCTCGCGGAGGTTCTGATAGAACTGGAGAGTTGCCATAACGGTTACACCGCTACCGAACTCCTCACCCTCGTCCTCAGTATCGCCGAGACCGTCGAGAGCATCGTTCCAGTCGCCAAAGAGAACGCGAACACAGCCTGTGCCGTATTCTGTATCGATCTTTGAGAAGAGGTAGCCCATGATTCTGAGAAGGTGGCAAAGAACAGTATCGCGCTCTTCGCTACGCTTTGCGCTTGTCCAGATCTCGTCCTCGCCTGCTTCGATGTAGCCGCAGACCTCGTTGAGAATGGACCAGTCGTTTGTATATGCAAGGTATGTATAAACTGTGGAGATAACCCATACGCCCTGGTCAATGTACTTTTCGAGGGATACGGGAACAGGTGCCTTGGGGTCGTCGGGAACGGAGAACATTCTGGGAGGACGGCCTGTAACGAGGATACAGTTGAGAGCATTGAGGATCTTCTCGCGGGAGAGCTCAGGCTGCCAGATAAGAGCGCCCTCAAGCTGCTGGAATACGTCGCGGATTCCGAGGTATGCGCCTGCGTAGTTCTTACCGTGAGCGCAAACAGATGTCTGCTTCTGAACAGTTCTGAAGAACTTATTGAATGTATCGGCATCAACCTTGTCGCTCTTCCAGTTTTCGAAGCGAACCTTTATGTTGTCGAATGCGGCCTTTTCAGCGCTTTCGATCTTTTCGAGGTCAGCATCGATGCAGTCAGCGCAGATATCGAGAGCAGTGTTTGCCATTGCCTCCTCCTCGGAGTGGCAAACGTAGAGGTCAAAGTCAACTCTTGCGGTCTCACCTGCATCTGCAACCATATGGAAGATATCAGCTGCACAGGGAAGGTCTGTTGTAGCAACGTTCTTAGCTTCCTTTGCAAAGTAGCCGCGTCTGAGAGAACGGCTTGTTGCAATGGAAAGGCCCTTAACGCCGAGGAAGTCACCTCTTGCGGCAGTAGAAGAAACCTTTGTGCAGGTGCCGTCTGTTACCTTCTTATTGATAACAACGCAGTCGGTTGATGCACCGTTGCGGCTCTTGAGCACTGTTGTGCCGTTTTCTGTGATGGTACCGTATTTTGTAAGTCTGTCCCAGAACTTTTCAAATTCGTTGTAGCGGAGCATTGCTTCCATGAAGGATGCAAGATAGAATTCCTTCTTTTCATCGGTATTGTTGATACCCATGAGAGTGAAGTGGATGTGCTTTTTAGAGTCAACGAAGAGACGGAGCGCGAAAACGAGACCGTCAACCTCAGTGATGCACCAAGCGTGCTTTACAGAGTATACGATGTAGCGCTTTACTCCGGGCTCGATAGCCTGACGGGAAGCGCCTGTAACGGAAACGGGAGTATAGTCGTTCTCGCCGTTCTTGATACCGCCGAAGAAGGAAACTGCTGATTCCTCGCCGAAGTTTGCAGTTTTGAATATCTGGAATGTAGACTCAAGGGAGTCGATAAATCCTGTGGAGCGGAGCCATACTACGAGACCGTCAGTGTCGTAGGGGTAGCGGCTTTCGCCGATCTCGCGCTCACAGCATACTACCTTGTCGTAGTCGAGATAGAAGGAATTGCGGGGAAGCTTGCCGCTGCCGCATTCCTCTGCTTTTTTAATTTCGTTAAGAAGGGAAAGTACAGTATTTTTATCCATGATGATCTCTCCTTATAATGATTTCCAAATATCAGTATAACATATATAGGAAACAAAAACAATAGAAAACAAAAAAACACCGCTAAAGTCGCGGTGAAACACCGGAAATAAATGAATATTATTTTCAAAAAATTCTGAAGAGTGGGAAACTTTTTTTGGAAAAAAAGTTTCTGCATTGTAATTCTTGATTTTATCAGTCGAATCTTGTATAATAATAAATTGAACAAATATGCTTTGAGGTGTTTATGGAACGCGTATCTAAAATAGATTATTATCTTGATATTGCCGAGACTGTTTCTGAGAGAAGCACTTGTCTTCGTCGCCGTTTCGGTGCTATTATCGTTAAAAACGACGTTATTATTTCAACAGGCTATAACGGCGCTCCCCGTGGCCGCATCAACTGCGACGACCGAGGCTCTTGCCTGCGCGACGATCTTGGTATCCCCCGTGGCGAGAGATACGAGCTTTGCCGTTCTGTTCACGCGGAGGCAAATGCCATAATTGCAGCCCCCCGCGATCAGATGCTTGGTTCAACTCTTTATATGTGCTGCACTGATCCTAAAACAGGCGCCGTCATCGGTAATATCTGCTCCTGCATGATGTGCAAGCGTCTTGTTCTCAATGCGGGTATCGAAAAGGTCATTGTCCGCGAGGAGGATGGCTCCCACACCGAGTTTGAAACCTTCAAGTGGATCGTTGACGATGACAGCCTTTCCGGAAAGTTTGGTTATTAATATGAAAAGAGCTGTATCTTTAATAACTGTTCTTTGCCTTCTTCTGACCCTTCTTGCTTCCTGCAAGGAAAAGTCTGTGAGGATGGAGTTTTCCGCTGACGGAACTCTTGTCAGTGAGGACAGAGCTGCTTATAAATATGCTCCCGTTGGCTACGAGCCCACAAGTCAGGGAAAAGAGTACGGCTATATAGACGGAACTCTTTCGGAAAAGCTTTACCTTATAGGTGAGCTTGATGGCATGGACTGGCTTACTACCGAGTACAGCGGTGCTGCAACCACCGTTTATTACAATGCATCCTTCGAGCTTCCCGATCTTAAAGAGCTCGACCCTAAGCTTTGCTATATATGCGAGCAGGATGAGAATACTTATTCTTTGTATACTATTGGTGCTCCTGAAAATAAAAAGGTCGATGAGGAAAGGGCAGTCATCAGTAAGGCAATTGAAATGCTTCTCAGCGAAGATGTTGAGTCTGAGGTATGGCCCAGAGGTGATGGCGAGACATACAGCCTTAAACTTTACAGTGAAGAGTGGCCTGCTATCTATTACAGTCTTGTATATGTCCGCGATGGCAGCAATAATTATCTCTATGACAGAGTAGAGAAGAGATGTATTAATGTAGGACCCCTTTTTGAAGGTTTCTTTGAGAAAAAATGACGGTTATTGAAAAAGATTTTTTTGCAGAGGGGCTCTGCCTTTCTGTGTGCACCTGTGATGACGCGCCTTTTCTTAAGTATGCTGAGGATATTTGCTTTCCAGATGATCCCTGGAGCCTCGGAATGATCTCAGATGCCCTTGAAAACAGTGCTTGCAGGATATATGCAGTGCATGATATGCAAATGACTAAAATACTTGCGTACGGAGTTTTATATTTCTGTATCGATGAGGCAGATCTTGCTAATATTGCAACTCTACCTGATATGAGAGGAAAGGGTCTTGGCGGCGCGTTGCTTGACAGAATGTTAATAGAATCCCGTAATATCGGGGTTCTTCGCACCTTTCTTGAGGTAAGAGAATCAAATGCCCCGGCTAAAGGCTTGTATCTTTCGAGAGGCTTCAAAGAGATAGGCAAACGCAGAAAATATTACAGAAATCCTACGGAAGATGCAGTAATAATGGTTAGGGAAGAGATATAAGTACGCTTTTTTGCGGTGCGTATATATTTTTTCGGTTGTTATTTTACAAATACAGAAAGCTGAGTGATCAAAATGCTGATACTTGCAATAGAGTCCTCCTGCGATGAAACAGCAGCGGCTGTTGTCAGAATGAGCGAGGATGAAAGAACGATATTATCAAATGTTGTGGCGTCCCAGGTGGAGACACATGCTCTTTACGGCGGAGTTGTCCCCGAGATAGCAAGCCGAGCTCATATAGAGGCCATTTCCGGCTGTGTTGAAAAGGCAATCAGCGATGCGGGTGTATCTCTTTCGGATATTGATTGCATAGGCGTGACCTATTCTCCGGGGCTTATAGGATGTCTTCTCGTTGGCGTGAATTTTGCAAAAGCCCTTGCTTTCTCACGAGGTATTCCCCTTGTTCCCGTGGATCATATCCGTTCTCATACTGCGGCGGCATATTTTACCGACAGTGAGCTTTGCGCTCCTTTCCTTTCTCTTGTAGTATCGGGTGGACACACATCCCTTTATTCTGTTCCCGAGCCTCATATCTACGAAGAGATAGGCTCAACCAGAGACGATGCGGCAGGTGAGGCATTTGATAAGGTTGGCCGTGTTATGGGCCTTACCTATCCCGGCGGCGCGGCTATGGATGCGCTTGCGAGTGAAGGCTTTGCAAACAGAAAAGAGGGAAAAAGGGAAAAGATCGATTATATCCGTTTTCCTTCTCCCGCTATCAATGATGAAACTTTCGATTATTCTTTCAGCGGACTAAAAACTGCCGCTGTAAACCATATCCACAATTTCCGTCAGAAGGCCGGTCTTGATGCAAAGGCACCCATTGACAGGGGAGAAATGGCTGAGATCGCCTGCGCCTTTACTGAGGCTGTAGTCGACGGAATATGTAAAAAACTGTCTCTTGCTATAGAAAAAACAGGAGCTGAGCGCCTTGTCCTTGCCGGCGGTGTTGCGGCAAACTCTCATCTTAGAAGCGGAATACAGCGTCTTTGCCAAAAAAAAGGAATTAAGCTTTATATGCCTCCATTGTCTCTTTGCGGAGATAACGGCGCCATGGTGGGGGCGCAGGCATATTATGAGTATCTCAGCGGCGCCCGCGGCGATACAGATCTCAATGCATATGCATCGGGAGAGGGCGCTGAGGCGGCTCTCGCGGTTCGCAGAATATAATATTTCCCGAAACGTAGAACAAAATAGCGTCTTTTTGTTACTTTTTTGCAACCGTCTCATCAAAGTTTGCAAATGACGAAATGATTATTTGTTTTGCAATCGCCCAAAAAGTTTTCAACAGAGTTTTCAACAGCATGTGGAAAACTCAATGTTTTCAAGGGTTTGCGGTTTTATGCAATTGGATAATTTGCAAATCGGCAATTGAATATTGAAATTCTTGATAAAAAACACATCGGCACTTGCCGAGCGAGCAATTGCGGCCCGTTTTGCCGCTAAAAACTTAAAGAGGAAATCGTAAGATATATGAAAATCAAACCAATAATCGAGGGGCCTTGCGTGATCGTTCCTGCGGCTCCCGTAATGGATAAGCTTTCCGATGCAGGCGGAACAAGACTCAAGGTGCTTCTTTACATACTTGCCAATACTGAATTTGATCCTGCCGAGGCTGCGGAGTTTCTTAATATTACTGAAAAAAGCTTTAATCATTCCATTGAATACTGGGTCAAGGCAGGCGCTATCGAATGTGAAGGTATTGCGAAAAAGCCTGCTGTAAAAAAGCAGAGTGCTCAAAAGGAAGAACCTCAAGCAGAAAAAGCAGAAGCCAAGGGTACAAAGGTACTCGCAAGGGCAGCTCAGCTTCCCAGATACAGCACAGATGAGGTTGCAAAATATGTAGAGGAAAATAACATTTCTGATCTTCTTGATGCATGCCAGCAGTATATGGGAAAGATGTTCAATATGGCAGAGATCGAGACTGTTGTAGGTCTTCTTGATTATCTGAAGCTTGAGCCCGAATATATAATGCTTCTGTTTGCTCACTGCGGAAAGATGAATAAAAAGTCTCTCCGTTATGTTGAGAAGCTTGCAATCGGTCTTTTTGACAGTGATATCCTCGGCTATGAGGAGCTTGATCTTCATCTCCAGGCAATTGAGGCGGCTGCAGCTTTTGATAAACCTCTCAGAAAGCTTTTTGGTATAGGAAAGCGCGCGCTTGTGGAAAAGGAGAAAAAGGCATTCGAAAACTGGATCGGCAGATGGAAGATGCCTATGGCCCTCATAGAAAGAGCTTACGAGATCACTATAGAGAACACGGGTAATGCATCTGTTGCATACTGTAATGCGATTCTTGAAAACTGGCATTCCTCAGGCTTTACTACCGTAGATGAGGTTGAGGGCGCAATGACCGAATACCGCCACGACAAGGAGGGCTCAAAGGATAAGAAGGGAAGCTTCGATACAGATGACTTTTTCGAGGCAGCGCTTCAGCGATCCTATGCTCTTGATGAAGAATAACCGAAGGGTGATTTAAATTATGGCTGATAGAAATTATATTAAAGAGGTAGAGGCGGCGCTGAGAAAAAAGCGCGAGGCGGCGGCTCTTCTCAGTGAGATGAGAAAGGCAGAGGTTCATGAAAAGCTTCCGAGAATAAAGGAGCTTGACCTTATCCTTTCAACAACAGCTTCCAAGGTGCTGACAGCTATGATGTCAGGAGGAGATGTTGAAAAAAAAGTAAGTGATATCCGTGCAGAAAATGAGGCAATCAGAAAAGAGAGATCTGCAATCCTCGTGGCAAACGGCTACAGCGCCGATTATACTGATATCAAGCATGACTGCGAGAATTGTGGAGACAGCGGATATGTGGGCATAAATATGTGCTCCTGCATGAGGGGCTGTATTGCACAGATGAGGCTTGAGGACTCGGAGCTTGGAAGACTTGCAAAGGATCAGAATTTTGATAACTTTGATCTTTCATATTATGAGCAGGGCATCGAGCGGGACAGCATGGCGTATAACCTTAAGATGCTCAAGGGCTTTGCTGAGAATTTTTCCACAGATACTAAGGAGAGCTGGCTTCTCATAGGAGCTACGGGCCTTGGAAAGACCCATCTTTCAACTGCTGTGGGCGTTGAAGTCATCCGTCGCGGATACGAGGTTGTATATAAGACAGTCCAGGCCATGATCGATGATTTTGAGGAAGTACAGTTCAAGGGCAAAAACAGCGATATGACCCGCGCTTACTACGACTGCGATCTGCTTATTATAGACGATATGGGTGCTGAGATGTCAAATCAGTTCACTGTATCCTGCATATATAACGTGATAAATGCACGTATGAATAAGGCGAAGCCTACGGTTATCAGCACGAACTTTACTCAGAAAGAACTTCGTGAAAGATATGCTGACAGAATAACCAGCAGACTTTTCGGCGAATATTCTCCCCTTGTTTTCAGGGGAGCTGATATAAGAAGACAGAAGTTGGGAGGCAAAAGAAAATGAAGAGAATTATAGCTTTGATCCTTTCGGCCCTTTGTGCTTTTGCACTTTTCGGATGCGCTGTGACTGAGGAGTCAGGTTCAGATCATACACTTAAGTCTTTGGGCGAGGCAGATGAGGTGATAGTTCATCTTTACGGCGATGAAGAAAAATCACTTGAGGTTCAGGTAACAAAAGAGCTTGAGGAGCTCCTTTCCGGAAAATGGGAAAAGGCAGCCGGACGTGACGGCGGAGATAAGGTCATCACAATCACCGTTGGCACTCAGCATGAGATAACATTCTTTGATAACGGACGTGCAATGATATATTATGGCTATGCTTCTGTTGTTGAAAAAGATCGTAGATATTATAATGTAACTCTTGATTCAGACATTGATAATTTGTACGATTACTGTGTGGAGAACGGAACTGTTCCCGAAACAGAAGAATAAGATCCCTTTAAAAGAGAGGTTGAATTATGAAGATAGGTGTAATGCTCGAGTCCCTGAGAAAGGGCAATTTCAGAGAGGGCGTTGAAACTGCAGCGGCTCTCGGCCTTGACGGTATCCAGGTTTACTGTGTTGACTGGAGTGAGCTCAGCTATAAGAATATGACAGTTGAGAAGGCACGTGAATATCTTGATATCGTTAAGTCCAACGGTCTTGTTTTTTCTGCTCTTTGCGGTGACTTCGGTGCAGGCTTCCTTGACGGCGAAAAGAATCCTGAGATCGTGGATAAATCCAAGAGAGTTCTCGAGACAGCAAAGATGCTTGAGTGTGACGTGGTTACAACTCACATCGGTACACTTACAGATCATGAAACAAAGGAAAAAGAAGCAGCAAGAAAGGCCCTGCGCGAGCTTGCACTTTTTGCAGACTCCATGGGCAGTGCGTTTGCTGTAGAAACAGGCCCCGAGATGGCAACAACACTTTGCAACTTCCTTGACAGCCTTGGTGCCGGCGGCGTAAGGGTTAACTTCGACCCTGCAAATCTTGTAATGGTAGCAGGCGACAGACCTGAGACTGCTGTTAAGACTCTCGGTAAGTATATCGTTCATACTCACGCAAAGGACGGTATTAAGCTTAATGACGACAGAAAGAGAGAGCTGAACATAGTTATCGGCGGTGAGGCAAAGGATCACGATGCTCTCCTCGGTATGGGCGAGACATATCTTGAGCTTCCTCTCGGTGAGGGCGATGTTAACTTTGATACATATCTTCCCGCACTTGCTTCTACAGGCTTTGACGGTTTTCTTACCATTGAGCGTGAGGTTGGAGCAAAGCCTGAGGAAGATATCACAATGGCAGTTAAGTTCCTTCGCGAAAAACTTGCAAAATATAATCTTGGCTGATAAGAATATCGATAATAAAAAACGGAGATCCTTCGTAAAGAAGGATCTCCGTTTTTTATACAAATTGTATTTGCTGAGATAAAGAGCTATGGCAGAGAGTAAAAACCGTCGTCGGTTTCCTTGTGCTCAATTTTTCTTATGAGCTCTTCTTCTGTCAAAAGCACAGGTTTCGACTGCTTTTTCGTGACCTATGCTTTCGCTTAAGGTTTTATTCATTGTAATTACTTTAATATCCTTTTGATAAAGGCTGTTTCTTCGTGGGATATTTTTTCATCGCAGGATGCAACGGCAACGACAAGAGTAAGAGCATCTCCCTTGACTGTAGGGCTGAGGGAATCGGCAAAAAGGTCTGTTACGTCCTTCATTTTTGTGCTGTATTTGTCAGAATACAGCTTGAATGTATCCTCGTCTATCTCGAGAATATCGCATACAAATTTTTTCTCTTTCTTTGAAAGAGTGCTGTCGGCGCCGACTGCTGAAAGTATGATGCTCATGATCATAAGCTCGCCGCGGTTTTCCGGATCCGCTTTTACACAGGCAGGCATGAGATTGGTGAGCGCCCTTTTTCCAACAAAGACCAGCTCATCATAGTTGAGATTTACATATTTCTGCAGGGTTTCCATGAATCGGCTCATAATATTTCTCCGTTTCAAAATAATTATCTGACAATAAGTATACCATAATCTCCCGTGACTGTAAATAGTTATAATGGACGATGATGGGATTGTTGAATTGTGGAGAATTATATGCTATAATGTGAGTAATAAATGCCGAGGTGCCATATGAAAAAGGATATTTTTATTTCTTATAAAAACGACAATGCGGGTAATAATTTTGCTTATCGCCTGAAGAACGATCTTGAAAAATGCGGATACAGTGTTTATTTCAATTCGGATGAGAAGCACAGCGGAGATTTCCCCGAAAAGCTGAGGGAGGCTGTTGAGGCCTGCAAGGATTTTTTCCTGATTGTATCACAGCAGTGTCTTGATCAGCTCATAGAATACAGAAAGATAGACTGGATACGAGAGGAACTTCTTACTGCCCATAAGGCAAAGAAAAATATTGTGCCGATACTTCTGACAGGTGTATCTATGCCTGCGGATATAGATGAAATGCCGGAGGAGCTTCGTTTCCTCCCCAAGATCGATAATGTTGTCATGCCCGAAAAGTATGAGGTGTCTCCCTTTGAAAAGGTACTCAGCATACTTGAATCAAAGCCGGAAAAGGACGATATTTACAGAGATACATATAACAGTAATCCTTGCTACGATGTAGCTAACGATCTTCAAAAAACTGTTGATGAGGCAGGGCGCGGCTCTGTTGATGCCATGTATATGGCTGCAGTTATGTATTATTATGGCTTTGCAGATGAAAACGGCGAGGCAAAAAGAGATTTTGAGAAGGCTCATTACTGGATAAAGAGAATACTTGATACTGAGGATGAGGCATATGAAGAGCAGCGTGCCCTGGCAAAATCCATACTTGCGGAAATGTACTATCACGGCACGGTTCCCAGAGAGTCACAGTCCTATGCCAAAGCGGTGATGCTTCATCGCGAGGCTGAAAAAACAAGCGGATTTTCAGCGAGAGAGTATGCCTATCTCAGCTCAAGAGGCTGTGGATGCGACTTTGATTACGATGCAACAGTAGATCATTATCTTAAGGCAATAGATCAGGGAGATAATCTGGCAGTGCTCGGCCTTGCAAGGCTGTATATGGAGCATGGAAAGTATCACAGTGCGGCAGAGCTTTACAAAAAGACCTGCGCGTTCATGCCCGAGGCAGAGTTTCAGCTTGGAATGCTTTACAGAAACGGTCTTCTCTCAGACCCGCCAAAGCCGGATTTCTTCAGAGCAGCCTTTTATTTTCAGCATGCAATTGCTACGGGAAAATGCGGTGCGGAGGTATATCACGAGCTTGGGCGACTGTATTTTACACCAACGGGAGATTTTCCGAAAGATTTTGTTGCTGCTGAGGCGAATTTCAAAAAAGCAGCAGATATGGGAAATAAGGGGGCGCAGTATAAGCTTGCGCTTATGTATCAGTACGGCTATGTGACAAGGGATCCTGAAAAGGCGATCTATTATCATACCGAGGCTGTAAGCAACGGAGTTTCTCTTTCTGCATATCAGCTTTCTCTCATTTATCAGCAGCCTGAAACAAGAAACTATCATAAGGCATTTAAATACGCATATATAGCGGCAAAGAAGGGCGTAATGGAGGGAGAATTCGTCCTTGCAAATCTTCTTTATTTCGGACGCGGATGCGAGGCTGATGAAAACCGCGCTTATAAGTACTACGTTAAGGCTTATAATCACGGTATGGTCCAGGCAAGATTCATGATGGAAAAGATCGAGAAAAAAACAGATAAATAATAAAAAAACTTAAAACAAAAAGCCCCAAAAGTCAGATGCTTTTGTGGGCTTTTTGTTAACGCAGATATTTCTTTTAAATTAATCGTTGTCCGGATCGTTAAACAGCATTTTACAGGATTTTATGAATATTGACAATCCCGTTTGCAGATGCAGGTGGTTTGCACTATTATAATATCAATTTCAGGTTTGTGCTTGAATGCTTCGAAAGATACTTGTTATGAGAGAAGATGGAAACGAGAACGGTGGAGCAGGCTACGCCGACTGCTGCCTGAATGAGGTTTCCGGGAATGTTTGGAACGGCACCGGCGAAAGAATAGAGAAAACATTCGAATGTAAAATATCCGCCTACCATTATTGTTTCTGCAACGATAGATGCAACCAATGCCATTGGGATGCAAGCCTTGGTTTTAGCAAAACGGCGGAAGATAAGTATATAAACAAGAACCATGATTCCTTTGATAATAAAGGTTGCGGGAGCATATATTCCGTATCCGAGTACAAGGTCGGCAATAGCACTTCCCAGGCCGGCTGCAAGAAATCCCCATACGGGACCTACAAAGAACGTGCAAACAATGATAAGCGTGTCTCCGAGATTTGCATATCCACCGTTGCCGAGAGGTATAGGAAATGCTGCTGTTGCAGCACAAATCAGTGCACAAAACATGGCTGAAAGAACTAAATTTTTTATTTGTTTACTTTTCAAAGCGATTGCCTCGATTCTTTTAATATAAATACATTATAGCATTGTAGTAAATTATTTCAAGTGGTTTTAATAAAAATAAAAAATGTTAAATCAACGAATAATCGATTGACAAAAAAAGCTGATAATGATAGAATAATAAAAGTAAATATAAACAGTACGGAGGATTGCGTGAAACCTCAGAAAGCGAAAATTTCCACTTTCCCTTTTCACGTTAAACTCTTCCTGAAAATGGGGCCCCCCATCTTGTTTCTTGCAAAACTCGGTCGAGTTTCATTAATTTTTACACCGCCGCTAAAGCGGCAGAATGGAGATTTTTATGAAAATGATCAAAGATAAGCAGCTTCTCGTAGCTGCAGATTTCGCAGGCGTTGAGCTTAAGGATTATATCTGCGCTCACCTTGAAAAGCACGGCTGGACAATTACCGATATCGGCGTTAAGAGCCTTGACGATCCCAATCCCGAGATGTTCCACCGCATCGGTCTCAAGGTTGGTGCAAAGATCGCTGAGGGCGAGTTCGAAAGAGCTATCATTTTCTGCGGCACAGGTATGGGTATCCATATTGCAGCAAGCAAGTGCCCCCGCGTTCATGCAGCAGTTGTTGAGTCTCCCCACGCAGCTCTCCGCGCTATTACAGGTAACAACGTAAACGTTCTTGCTATGGGCGGACACTGGATCGGAAAGAACCTCGGTATTGAGATCGCAGAGGCATACCTCTACCACAACCTCGGTGACGGTTACGAGTGGTGGCCCAACTTCTATGAGTTCCACAAGCTCGCATACGATGAGCTTAACGAGTTCGATTATGAGACATTCAAGGCAAACGGCTTTGAATTCCCCAACGCTATCGATATTCCTCTTGATGCTTGCGATAAGCCCGAGGAGCTTAAGTACAGATAATTATTCGGGTGATGTTGCGGTGGAAATACTACCGCAGCATCACCTTTTGCATTTAATTTCGGTTGTAAAGGATAGATATTAAAAGTGACAGAATTTGACAGAATACCGAAGGAAGTATTTCAAAAGGCCGAAGAATTCGGAATCCTTGAAAAGGATATTCTTTTTGCCGCTCATGCGGATAAAAATCCCGAGGGTGTTTATTGCGATAACTGGGTGCTTGTAACAGAAGAAGAGATCGTTATGATAGGCGGTATCAACATAGTCACCCATAAGGAAAGCGCAAAATGGAACGACCGCCAGAAGCTAGAGGTTAAATATTCGAATATCTCCGTTGACAGACTTCCAAGAGAGTCTCTTTCCGATTTTAAAACGGAAAAGCTTATCTCCGGCTGTATAATAACGGCTTATAATAAAGAAACAGAGTCTTATTGCCTCATAACATACCTCACTTGTAAATACGAGGAGGATTTTCAGGAGCTTTGCCGCCTTCTTAACGAAAACGGCGAAGAAATTGAAGAGAATAGTGAAAAGCCTGAGCCTCCCTTTATGAAGGGCCACGGTGCTCCCCATCACGGACGAGGAGGACCTCACGGCGTAGGCCCCGGAGGACGGGGCAGAGGCCCTAAGGGAAAAAAAGAGGAGGACTATTGCCCCAAATGCGGCAGAAGATTCCCCGATCCCCATAACAAAATATGCCCCCATTGTATGGATCGCGCAAGTGTAGTAAAGAGACTTTACAGCTTCGTGAAAAAATATAAATTCAGCGTGCTCATAATCCTTCTTGCAATGGTCATAGTCAGCGCCCTTGGCGTAATATCTCCCTATATCAGTTCAGGATTTTTCTACGATCAGGTGCTTACCATCGGCGGAGAGTTTTACGGCGAGGTACTCCTTGTTATTATGATAATCGTATCCCTCAGGATAGTTTCTCTTCTTGTGGATATGGTGAATAATATCATAACTGCCCGAATAGTTCCAAAGCTTGTGTATGATATGAAGAAGACTATTTTCGACTCCGTCGAAAGACTTTCTCTCGGATTTTTCACAAACCGCAGAACGGGTGCTCTTATGAATCAGGTAAACGGAGACGCAAATACCATATATTGGTTCTTTGTTGAGGGTCTGCCTTATCTTATCGTAAACGTGATTCAGACCTTAGCCGTAGGCGTTATTATGTTCTTTATCGATTGGCGCCTTTCTCTTGTGGCGCTGTTGTTCTGCCCCCTTTGCTTCTGGCTCATAAGACTTCTTTCTCTTAAAATGAAAAAGCTCCACGCAAGACGTTATTCTGCTTCCCGTGCTCTTAACGGACAGCTTTCCGACGTGCTTTCGGGAGTCAGAGTTGTAAAGGCATTCTCCAGAGAAAATGAGGAGATCAAGCGATTCAATAAGAGAAGCGAGGGCCTTGCTGCTGCGGATAAGTCTGTAAGTGTTTTTGCGGGCACAGCATATCCCGGAGTAACCTTCCTTTTCACTCTTTCATCAGTCCTTGTGCTGGGTGTCGGTGGTTGGCTGGTTATCAGCGGCGATATGACATATGGAACTCTTATGACATTCACAGCATATAGTGCAATGCTTATTTCTCCCCTTATGTTCTTCGTAAATATTACTCAGAGCATAACCAACTGCTTCAACGCTACATACCGACTTATGGAGGTAATGGATGCGGAACCTGAGGTATATGAGAAGGAAAATGCGAAAGCAATAGAGAATTTCAAGGGCAGTGTTTGCTTTGATAAGGTGACCTTTGGATACGATAAGACAAGAAAGGTCATTGAGGATGTTTCCATAAACATTCCTGCAGGATCAAAGATAGGAATTGTCGGTCATACGGGCGCAGGTAAATCAACAATAGCAAACCTTCTTATCCGTTTGTATGATGTGGATATGGGAAGCATATCCATCGACGGTATTGACGTGCGCGATCTTACCTTTGATACTCTCAGGAAGAATATTGCCATAGTATCTCAGGAAACCTATCTTTTCCAGGGAACTATCCTTGATAATATCAGATATGCAAAGCCCGAGGCTACTATGGAAGAGATCATCGTCGCATCCAAGATATCGGGTGCCCATGACTTTATAATCAAGCTTCCTGACGGATATTCTACCCGTCTCGGCTGGGGCTATAAGGATCTTTCCGGCGGTGAAAGACAGAGAGTATCTATAGCCAGAGCGATTCTTCGCGATCCCAAGATACTTATCCTCGACGAGGCTACAAGTGCCATGGATACAAAAACTGAAAGAAGTATTCAGGAGGCCCTTGAAAAGCTGACAGAAAACAGAACTACGATTATGATCGCTCACCGACTTTCAACCCTTCGCGACTGCGAAAAGCTTTTCGTTATTGAGCATGGAAAGGTAGCAGAGGAGGGAACTCATACAGAGCTTATACATAAAAAGGGTATCTATTTCAAACTGTATACTCTTCAGTATCAGGCTCTCAAGAATGCAGGTGTCGGAGAGTGACGGAAGGTACGGTAAAAGTAATGGAAGAAAATAAAAAATATACCCTTGCCGATGCGGCAGGAATAGTATATCTTGATAAAAGCAATGCTCGATTCTTTAAGGATGGTGATTTTATAGGCGCATATCTTAAAGATGAAAACGGTGAGGAAGTGAAGCATCAGCGAGTATGGCTCCATCGTTCATTTCCCCTTGATATGCCCTTCGAATATATTTCCGTTCAGAACAGAGATCAGGAGGAGCTTGGGCTTATCAGAAGAATAAGCGATTTTGAAAGTGAAACAGCAGAGCTTCTCACAGAAGAGCTTGAAAGAAAGTATTATACCCCCGAGATAAAGAAAATCCTTACCCTCAAGGAGACAAGAGGCTTCTCATTCTGGAAGATTCTCAGCGATATCGGCGAGCTTACCTTCACAGTTCAGGATACTTCCAAGAGTATTGCCAAGGTTTCGGCTGACCGCGCTTTTGTTTTCGACATTTGCGGAAATAGATATGAGATCAAATCACTTTCTGCACTTGACAAAAACAGTTACAGAAGGCTTGAGCTTTATTTGTGACGGAGGCGAAAATGTCAGAAAAAAACCAGAAAAAGCCTTATATATCAGTACCTTTTGATCTTGATTGTACTTCAAATAAGAAGAAGATCAAGGGTCGTGCTGAGTTCTATCCCGATAGGATAGAGATATATGAGGGTGAGAAAAAGAGAACGGTAGAAACTGCGGGAATAAAGAGATATAAGTGTCCGCGAGGTGTCGGATGCATAACTCTTGAAGCTCAGTTTGAGGATAGAGATGTTCTTATCCTCCGTGCAACTATGGAAAACTCTGAAACGGTGGCAGAGGCGGTAAAGCATCTTAATCTTGCCATCGATACAGGCGAGATTTCCGAATGTGATGCTGAAATGAAGGGAATGCTCTGCGAAAAATGCCACAGACCTTTTCCTCCCGGCTCCAAGACCTGCCCGCGCTGCGCGAATAAGGGCAAGTATCTTCTAAGACTTTGGGAAATGGCAAAGCCATTTCGGAAGTATATCTATGTTTCCGTAATAATCTATTTTATAATAGCAGGTATAAATCTCCTGCTCCCCTATTTTAACAGAATTCTTGTTGACGATTATATCAACTCAGGCGAAATTCCAAAGGTATGGAATTATGTTATTGCCGTCGGTATGATCCTTGTTGTCAATATCGTGTCGAGGCTTCTCACAATGCTGAGAACATATAATCAGACGGTGGCGGCAAATAAGGTCATTGTAAGAATGAGAGAAATAATCTTCGATAAGATCCAGCATCTCTCCCTTGCCCGTGTATCAAAGCGCACCTCAGGCGAGCTTATGAACAGAGTAACGGAGGATACGGGAGTTATCCAGCGATTCATAACTGACGATATCGGCGCACTTATAGAGCAGGCCCTTATGCTTCTCGGAGTCGGTACGGTGCTGTTTGCTTATAACTGGAAGCTGGCTCTTCTTATCATAATGCCCATGCCCCTTGTCGTTCTTTCCCACAGACTTATGTGGAACTTCCTTGGAAAAAGATATGGCAGACAGTGGCATCTCGGCGCTGAGGCCAATACTATTCTTCACGATATATTTTCAGGTATCCGAGTGGTAAAGGCGTTTGGAACGGAAAAGGCAGAGAGAGACAGATATGATAAATCGATCAGTGAAGAGCGAAAGGTAAGAGCTTCAAATGAAACTCTTTTTGCAGTAATTTTCCCCGTAACCAGCTTTCTTATGGGCGTTGGCGAGTTCTTCCTTCTTGCCTTTGTAGGAAATGCAATTCTCGGAGGCGAGATGACCTTCGGTGAGATGCAGCAGTTTTCATCATATGTAAGTCTTATCTACGGACCCCTTCGCTGGATAGCGATGCTCCCCAGAAGACTTACAATGACTATGACAAGCGTTGTCAAGGTCTTTGATGTTATAGACGAGGAGTCAGATGTTGCTGATAAAAAGGACGCAGTATCAATGGACGTTAAAGGCGACATAGAAATAAAGAATCTCTCCTTCGGATATGAAAGCGGAAATACAGTTCTTCATAATATCAATCTGACGATAAATCCCGGTGAGATGATAGGAATCGTTGGCCGCTCGGGCGTTGGTAAATCCACTCTTATCAATTTGATAATGAGAATGTATGATCCCGATTCAGGTTCGATTTCTATCGGCGGCACAGACATCAGAGATATAACCCAGGAATCCCTTCGCCGCCAGATGGGCGTAGTGCTTCAGGAAACGATGCTGTTCTCCGGAACGCTTTATAATAATATTGCCTATTCAAAGCCTGATGCAACCCCTGCGGAGGTAATAACAGCGGCAAAGCTTGCGGGAGTTCATAAGTTTGCCATAAAGCTGGCGGATGGATATAATACTGTTATCGGCGAGAAAGGATATACTCTTTCCGGCGGAGAGCGCCAGAGAGTGGCAATAGCGCGAGCATTACTGCATGATCCTCGTTTTATTATCCTTGATGAAGCAACCAGCGCTCTCGATACGGAAACGGAAAAGGGCATTCAGGATGCACTTCATCAGCTTATCTCCGGCCGTACGACTATAGCGATTGCTCATAGACTTTCAACTCTTCGAAATGCAACACGTTTAGTGGTTCTCGACCACGGTGAGATAGCAGAGGTAGGTACCCATGATGAGCTTATGCGAAAGAAGGGACTCTACTTCGAGCTTGTAATGGCACAGCGCCAAATGTCGAAGATGGGATAAAAAAAGCACCGTACGGTGCTTTTTTTATTTAATTCTTTAGGTTTCAAATTCGGGTTTGTCGGTGTGTTGCAAACTTAAATTTGATAAGTGGGAGAGAAGTTAGCACCAAAGGGTCCCTCCCGGGGGGAGCCTATTTTGCAAACTCCCAGATAAACCAGAATTTTTCCTTTCCCCTTATCAAAGTTTTTTGAAGGTGTGGAAACTTTTTTACAAAAAAGTTTCCGCGAAACCTCCCCTATAACCCCGAGGTTTGAACGGTGGTTAAAATGCTTTTTAGCTTTAAATATTTGAAAACATAAAAAGCCCGCTTTTGCAGGCTTTTTTCAGAGCGATTATAAGTTGAATTTTATTCTGTGTCTCAGCTTGTTTATGTAATAGGAAATAAAAACAGTGAGGGAATAATCGAAGAGTACGAAAAATCCGTTTGCAAGGAGGTATACCGTAAGGTTGAATGCCACCCAGTCGTCCTGAATTCCTATAATGAACTTTGCTATAATGAGGCAAAGGGTTAGCATAATGTTAAGAGAAACAGCTTTCAGGCACCATGAAAGTGCGATAGGAAGCTTTTCAAAAAGAGATTTCAGAATGGGGTATATGCCGCCAAGGGCGATATATTCAAGTGCGCAGAACTTATCAGGCAAAAGAAGCAGGCAAAGCACTCCGGAAACCGAGCATACAAGCCATGGCCAGAAGGATCCGAGTTCGATGACTGCAAAAGCGCAGCACAGCGCACCTACCACTACGGCGCAAAGATCCATCACTCCCGTAAGAGTTCCGATGTACATGAATACAAAGCTTAAAGCACAAAGTACAGCCGACATAACCAGCCGCTTTGTATAAGCTATGCTTTGAGAGGATCTTTTCATATCAGCAGCAGCGTATACAGTCGCCGCCTATGCATTCGCAGCAGCAGTCGGCACACCAGAGCGCCTGGCAAATGGTGCACATATCGCAGTCGGAGGCGGTGCTCGTGTTATATGTCGTATTATAGCCCCTGCCGTAAGCAGATGACTGTCTTGCCATCTGGGCGCGGGCATTCTGATATTCGGCGTTTCCGGGATCCATGTAGCAGGCGGTCTCTATGTGCTTTTGTGCATCGAAAAAGTGTCCGCGCTGTGCGAGAACACAAGCCTTCAAAAAATGCCATTCCGCGCCGCGGTCAGCGGCAGACATGGAGTCAAGGCGCATTTCCGCCTCGGAAAAACGGCGCTGATTGATAAAGGAGCGTATTTCGTTGAATCGGGGATCGGTGGAGGTGCTGCCTCCCGTATAGGTGGAAGAAGAAGAGGAGGATTTTCCGCTTCGCTCATTCTGAATGCGCTCGTATGCCTCGTTTATCTCTTTCATCTTCTCTCCGGCAAGCTCGGCAAGATTGGGGTCTTGCTGGTAGTTGTCGGGGTGATACTTTCTTGCAAGTTCGCGGTATGCTTTTTTTATTTCATCGTCGGTGGCGTTTCTTGAAACACCAAGGACCTGATAAGGATCTTTCATATCTTTATACCTTTTTCTTTGTAAAGATTCTGTCGGCTTCCTTTGGTAAGCCTTCGTAAATTATATTGAGTATTATCTCCGAAAGCTCGGGCATCCCCTGGAAATCCATAAGATTAACGGCAGACTCAGCCCGTGAAAGCTCCAGTCGAATGGCAGAGGATAGTGCTGCCGGGGGGATAGGTTCAAGGTTCAGAGGATTGAAATTGCCTTTTTTAAGGTCTTTTTCGCGATCGTCGGCGGCATCGAGAACGTAGATGATGCGGCCTATGCTTTTGCCAAGGGAGGAGGCAATAGCCTTTTCGCCTCCTGAGAGACCATGGGAGAAAACAACAGAGAGAACATCTCCGAAGCAGTCTGCGCAGGCATCAAGAGAGGAACAGTTTTCGCCCTCAAGCTGCGAGAGACGAAAGAGAGGACCTTCTATTTCTGAGACAGGGAGGGAGCTGCTATACTTAAGTGCTTTTTTTGCCATTGATGATGCGGGTGGCAAAAGCAGCTTTGATTTCAGTTTTTCTGCGCCGCGGGAGTCTGTAATGTCATCTATGACTTTAGCACGAGTCAGTATAGCGGCAACGGAGGCGCAGTAGGCAAGGGCAGGGTTATCCTCCATTATAGGTCGGGTCTTGAGGGGGGAAGCTGCGCAACGGGTGACCTTTATTTTTTTCTCTGTCTTTTCGAGAACCATACGGACAGCGCAAAGAAAGGCGAAGTCATAGGAAAGAGTCATTCGGGAGGTGCATCCCGTATGCTTGCCCATAGAGCGGCAAAGTCCGCAATAAATGGCTCTGTACATTTCATGTTCGCGCACCCGAAGGTCGGGTACGAAGGGTTTTATATATCCAAACATACCGTACCTCCGTGTTTTTCCATTATATATTACCGCCAAACTAAGGCAAATACAATAGATAAAATGTAAACTGTGAAAATATATAAAAAATATAATAAAAAGTTGTAAAAAAGCACTTGACAAGAAAGAAAAGCTGTGATATTATATTTAGGCTGACATGAGAGATGCGGGTGTAGTTCAATGGTAGAATTCCAGCCTTCCAAGCTGGTCGCGTGGGTTCGATTCCCATCACCCGCTCCAAATGTGCCCTTAGCTCAGCCGGATAGAGCAACTGCCTTCTAAGCAGTAGGTCGCAGGTTCGAATCCTGCAGGGCACGCCATTTAACTTAATATACTATGGTGGGCGTAGCTCAGTTGGTTAGAGCGTCAGGTTGTGGCCCTGAAGGCCGTGGGTTCGACTCCCATCGCTCACCCCAGAAAACAAAAAACGGATACCGAAAGGTATTCGTTTTTTTGTTTTCTGATATAAAGGGAGTCAAACCCTGAGAGGGTGAGAAGCGTAAAAAAACAGTCCGGTGGACTGTTTTTAGCTTCGAAGTCCGAGTGGCACCGCCACGAGGATGTCCTCTGTAAGGCGAAGCCGAAGCAGAGGACTCCCATCGCGCACCCCAGAAAAAAGAAAAGACACACGAAAGTGTGTCTTTTCTTTTTTGTTATAACCGAAGATTTGCTATTAATATCAATAGCAGGGATCATCGGTTATTTTGCGAATTTTTTTGATTAAAACAGGTCGGAATTGAAATGTCGGATAAAACATAGTTTTTCAATCCCTTTGACAATATACGCACTTTATGATAAAATATCTTCGTTATTCATCATCCGAGCAATCGGTGCCGCAAAGTACGGGAAGGGTGTCTTCGATGGCGTGTTTTGCATCGTCCCAGGGCTCCTTTGCGTAGCGGTAATCAAAGCTTTTTGCAAAGCGGTCTATCTTATCCTGAAGAGTTTCCAGCACTTTTTCTTCTTTTTTGTATACGGACTTATAAAACTCGGCGAAGGTCTTTGACTTCATATGAGATTTTGCCGCTGTCAGATAGCGCGAAAAATGGGGGAGGCAGAAATAGGGCTGAGATGCGCACTTATACTTGAAATCAGGGTCAGTTTCCCAGAGGATTGCCGCAGTCTCTATCATTTTTGAGAAATTTGCTTCGATACGATCGCATACGTAGCAGCTTTCAGATATTTTCGCCAGTCCCTTTGCGCTTTCGCCTCCTGCAATTGCAGGTGCGATACCGGGCTTCTTCAAAAGCCCGTCGATTTCGGGCAGGTGGCTCTGTATGATCAGTGCGAGAGGCAAACGTTTGCCGTGCTTCATCATTTTTGAATAATGATCGGGGCAGAAGCCCTTTTCGTTTGTTTTCTTTCTCACGTCCGGCTCCATCATGGATGCGCCGAGAATGAGGTCGAGCTCGTTAAGCTCAAGGTGCCTGTAAAGGCGGCAGAAGGGACAGCCGCGAGTTTCATCCTCGGCTCCCTTTTCAAATGCTTCGTTTACGGGGATTGTGTAGAGCTGTTCCATACGTTCCTCTTTATTTATTCTTTATTCTTTATTCTTTAACTATAAATTTGAATTTATCTTTATCATAATATCTCTCTAATCATTATAAAACATTTTACGGAGTTTTTCAATATGAACATTCCATACATAACCAATTCAAAGGACGGTTGGCTCACCGTTGAGGGTATCGGCGATTTTTCCGTTTTCCGCACCTTTGACTGCGGTCAGTGTTTCCGCTTCGATCCCGTTTCCGACCCTACCCACAAATACGAGGTCGAGGGTATTGCGCACAATAAATACGTCCGCTTTGCAGAGAACGGTGACGGCAAGCTTTACGTCTATTCCTCTGAGGAGGATTTTAACAATATCTGGCTTTCTTATCTCTCCCTTGACTGTGATTACGATGCTATCAACCAAAAGATACTTTCCTCGCTTTCCGGCAAGGATGCGGAGCATATGAAAAGAGCCGCAGAGGCTTCCAGGGGCATCCGTATCCTCCGTCAGGAGCCCTGGGAGGCACTTTGCTCCTTCATCGTTTCTCAGAACAACAACATCCCCCGAATCAAAAAGATCATCGCCGCTATGAGCCAAAAATACGGCGAGAGGATCGATGGCGGATATACCTTCCCGACAGCTGAAGCTCTTTACAACGCAGGGGAAGAGGCGATCTTTGAACTCAGAACAGGATTCCGCGCAAAATACATATTCGATGCCGCTTCAAAGGTGTTTTCGGGAGAGCTTTCTCTCGATGAGGTAAAGGCTTGTACGAGTTATGCGGATGCTGAAAAGCTCCTTCTTTCAGTCAAGGGCGTAGGCCCCAAGGTCGCTGCCTGTGCGCTCCTCTTCGGATTTGAAAAAACGAGTGCTTTTCCCGTTGATGTATGGATAAAAAAGGTCATCGCGAACCGCTTTGAAAAGGGACTTGACCATACTGTTTTCGGGGAATATGCGGGAATCGCACAGCAATATCTGTTCTATTTTGAACGGTATATCGGAGATGCTTCAGGTGATTGACAAAATCCCCGATAAAAGTTATAATATATGTTAGTTTAAAATGCCCTTTGGAGGTTATAATGAATAAGACGACTAAGGCTATTGTCCTTACTATTGCAGTGATTTTTATTGTGGCAGGTATCGGCGCAGGAATCTTTGCTGTGATAATGGGATCGAAAGATTCATCCGGTGACGATGTTGCGGGTCCTGTAACAACAGTTACTCTTCATGATGATGTTGAATATGTTTATGATGAAAACGGAGAGCTGAAAAGCGAGCTTTTTTATAAGGATAATGTATATATCGGAAAAACCGATTATTATACAGGTGAAAAAACACGATATGCCACATCCTTTGACGCAGACGGAAATGAGACCGCAAGTACTTCCACTGAGTTCAACGGTGCGGGCAGCGTTGTTTTAATAACATCCTATGAGAATCATAAGCTTATAGAAACAGTAGAGTATGATTATCATTATGATATGAGAACTCCCGCTAAAAAGACTGTCAAGACATATAGCGGGGAAGATGAGTATGCAGAAAAGACATATTATTCAGAGGATGGTAAAAAAACACGCATCTGTAAGTATCTCAACGGTGAGCTTACAGAGGAGACCCTCTATGATGAAAACGGAAAAACCATAGTAAACGGCGGTGATACAGTTGAAAAGTAAGTTTTCTTTTGTAGTGTCTGTCCTTTTGCTCAGTCTGCTGATCTGTGCATGCTCCCCTAAGGATGGCGCCGTATCTCCCGATGATACCACATCTGAAATACCTGAAAATGGGATATACTATGAATACAGTGACGGCGGAAATTCAGAGAGAATCGTATCTGCCACCATATATAAGGATAAAAAAGCAGTCTCCGTAAAGGAGTATGATTATTGGGGCGATGGCAGACTCAAGTCTATTACTACGAAGGTAGACGGCAATATTTATGATATATGGAGCTATAACTATACCGACGGCGGTCTGCTTTCCCAGATGGTGCGTCAGTATACTGAGGATGGCTCTGATATGCGGGATGATTACCGCTATAATGAAAAGGGAAAGATAGCTACTCTCTCCTGGTATGAGAACAATGAATACTTCGGGGGATTTCGCTATTCTTATAACGAAAACGGCGATCCCACTCTTGAAGAGCAGCTTGATGCGAACGGAGATGTTATAATCTATACTGAGTATAAGTTTGACGAGCTTGATCCGAAGAAAACCGTGTCCTCTCATAAATATATGTACGGCAGCGTTACGTCCTACAGCCTATATACCTATGAAAACGATCTGCTTTCCCGTATTACCAACTATACCTCCACAGATGTTATAACATCCGAATCCAAGTATGAATACGATACCATGGGGCGCATCTCAAAGGTATATGTTTGTGACGGTGACGGAACGGTTCGCGGATATACAGAGTCTCTTTACGATAAAGACGGATTTAATTATAAGGATATCTGCTACGAGAACGGAACTCCCATATACAGCTATGAATATACCAAGGACGGTTCTCCTGTTTATCACGAGTATTAATTACCAAATTTCGTCAAATTACTTGATTTTTACCCTTGCCGGTAGTAAAATGTTATATATATAATTGATCGAAAAAGAAAGGTTAGGAACAAAAATGGCAAATATTAAAAGAATCGGTGTTCTCACCAGCGGTGGAGATGCCCCCGGTATGAATAATGCAGTTCGTGCAGTTACCCGTGCGGCTCTTTCTGCAGGACTTGAGGTTATTGGTATTATAGGCGGTTATTCCGGACTTGTTAACGACAGAGTTCGTCCTCTCACTGCCCGCGATGTTTCCAACGTTGTTACAAACGGCGGTACAATGCTTTATTCTGACAGATGCCACGAGTTTAAGACTGAGGAAGGCATGGCAAAGGCTATTGCAACATGCAAGAAGTACGGTATTGAGGGTATTATTGCCTGCGGCGGAGACGGAACATTCCGCGGCGCCACAGACCTCTCCAATCTCGGCATTCCCACAATCGGCATTCCCTGTACTATCGATAACGATATT
>JAZTXZ010000115.1:0-1894 GCA_045636685.1 Candidatus Avispirillum sp.
ATTCCCCTTCCTCAAGTTTTTCCTTAAGCTCCATTTATACCGTTAATTACTATGCTGACGTAGCATCTGTTGAGGCCGTTTGCTACTACCCTTCCACCGCAAGCAAGGACCCCCAAAGCTCGCAAGCTCCCTTTCGGGGAACCCCGCCGCGGTCCCCCTCCCCTCGCAAGGGGAGGCTTACTATATATACCTTCAAACTCCCCGATAAACCCGAATTTATATTGATCCCCTTTTGGAAGTTTTTCGGGGGTCGTAGGGGGCCTTTTTTCAAAAAGGCTCCCTACATATAAACCTCGACAAACCCATACTTCCCCGAATTGCGCACATAAAAAAGGTGATACCGCATTTGCGGTATCACCTTTTTCGTGATACGGTAATTATTCTTCCGTTTCTTTTTTTGTTTCTTTTTTTGCGAAAAACCTTTCAAAGGCAAACACCGCGGCAGGTACTATAAGCAGATGGATGAGAATACCCGGTATGCCTGCGACGAGTGCAGCGATGACGGAGGGCGCTTTCATTCCTTCATCAAAGAACAGAAGGAAGCTGAAAAGAAGGCCATAGCATATGCGTCCACCTATCATTGAAAGAACAAGTGAGAAATACACGCCTCGTTTTTTGCCGAAAAGGGGCGTTTTTGTATAGATAAGTCCGCTTAATACGCCGTATACCGCAAGCTCTGCGATCATCAGCGGGAGATTTGGGTAAGGAGCAGGCATGCCTGTTATCAGACAGCTGATAATAGGCAGCACCGCACCTGTTACTCCTCCGTATATCGGACCGCAAAGGAGACCGCAAATAAAAACGGGAATATGCATGGGAAGAAAGATGTTGCCCTGAAGCCCGAAGCCGTGGGCAGTTGCAAAGGGAAGGATTATTCCCAAAGCAATCATTAGAGACGTTAGGGTAAGACTTTCAGTTTTGTTTCTTTTTTTCATCGATGTTTATTGGTTATTCGCTGTACATCTTAGCAAGACCGCCCTCAGAGGTTTCTCTGTACATGACCTTAAGATCTTTGCCGGTTTCGTACATGGTTTCAACGATCATATCAAAGGTGATCTTACTGGTATCTGCGAGGAAGTCAGCAAGATTTACTGCGTTGAGGGCTCTCATTGCGGCAATAGCGTTTCGTTCTATGCAGGGAATCTGCACAAGTCCGAGAATAGGATCGCAGGTGAGGCCGAGATGGTGCTCGATAGACATCTCAGCCGCGTATTCGATCTGATCAAGGTCAAGCTCGTAAAGCTCGGCCGCGGCGGCAGCCGCCATAGAGCAGGCGGTTCCGATCTCAGCCTGGCAGCCACATTCTGCGCCGCTTATGGAAGCGTTTGTTTTAATAAGGTTTCCGATAATTCCGCCTGTTGCGAGAGCATGAACTATCTGGGTGTCTGTAAAGCCGCGTCTGCCCTGAAGAAATTTCATAACAGCGGGAACAACTCCGCAGGCACCGCATGTAGGCGCTGTTACGATCGCGCCGCAGGATGCATTTTGCTCACTGACTGCAAAGGCATATGAGCAGATAAGTCTGTTTGTTTTTGTTTCTTCGCTTTCGTCTATATGCTTTTGTCTGAACAGGTATCGCGCTTTTCTTTGAATATTAAGGCCTCCGTGGAGAATTCCCTCAGCCTCAAGTCCTTCCTTTATAGCCTGCTTCATTACTTCCCATACCTGATAGAGGTAGTCCCATATTTCGGGGCCCTCGCATTCTTCAACGTACTGCCAGATTCTCTTATCGTTCTTGCGGCAATACTCTGAGATCTCTGTAAAGGAATTGAGAAAGTATACTTCGGGATGCTCGGTGACTTCTTCTCCATGGGCGATGACCTCACCGCCTCCGATACTGTAATAGCGCTGGTGTGCTACTTCTACGCCATCCCTGTAAGCAATAAACTCCATA
>JAZTXZ010000116.1:0-17373 GCA_045636685.1 Candidatus Avispirillum sp.
CACAGACGAACGATTGCATTACACGATGTTGTAGGGGTCGACGTCCTCGGCGACCCGTTTACAGACGCAACATTTTGCTGTAAATATCGTTTCAGTTCGCGGGTCGCCGAGGACGTCGACCCCTACGGTGTACACATAAGCGCACCGACAAACCCGAATTTTTTCTTTCCTCTTTTTAAAGTTTTTGAGGGTCGTAGGGAACTTTTTTCAAAAAGTCCCCTCCATAAAACCTCCCCGATAAACCCGAATTTGAAAAAGGTCCGTTGCAATCATCTCGCAACAGACCTTTTCCTTTTATCTTTTTGTACCTTTTTTATTATTCTTAGGTGCAGGCTTGCCTTTGGGGCTGCCCTTCTTTGCGGGAGCGGGCTTTGATTTGCCGACAGGCTTCTTTTCTGCTGCCTTCCGGGGCTTTTTCTTATCGGGCGCAGACTTGTCCTTTTTCGCATCTTTTTGAGCAGGCTTTGCATCCTGCTTGCCCTGGCCCTTTCTCATATCGGGAGCAACAAGGCAATCCTTACCGTAGCCTATAAGGTCCTCTCTTGCGCACTTCGTCAGCGCTTCGCGGACAAGGTTACGGTTTTCGGGACGGCGATACTGCAAAAGGGCTCTCTGGAGCTGCTTTTCTCTGTAGTCTGTGGGGCAATAGATATCTTTTCCCGTGAGAGGATCGATGCCAGTATAGAACATAACGGTAGATGCTGTACCGGGAGTGGGATAGAAATCCTGCACCTGCTCGGGATTGAGACCTATCTCCTTAGTATAGAGAGCCAGCTCAACCGCATCTGAAAGTCTGGAGCCGGGATGGCTTGACATAAGATAAGGAACGAGATACTGCTTGAGGCCCTCCTTTTCGGAAAGACGGAAGAATTTCTCGCGGAACTTATCGTAAACTGCGATATCGGGCTTGCCCATACAGGAAAGCACATGGGACGAGCAATGCTCCGGGGCTACTTTAAGCTGACCGCTGACATGATCGCGGACAAGCTTTACAAAAAAGCTGTCATCGCTGTCAGCCAGCATATAGTCAAAGCGGATACCGCTTCTGATGAACACCTTTTTGATGCCGGGGATCTTCTCCACCTCGCGAAGAAGCTCAATATACTCGGAATGATCTGCCTCGAGATTTTTACAGGGAGTAGGCACAAGGCATCTCTTGTTCTGGCAAACACCGCTTTCAAGCTGTTTTTTACATGCAGGAGCACGGAAATTTGCCGTAGGTCCGCCGACATCGTGGATATATCCCTTAAAATCAGGCATTGATGCAATAAGGCGAGCCTCTTCAACTACGCTTTCGATGCTTCTGGAGCGAACGCTTCTTCCCTGATGGAAAGCCAGGGCGCAGAAATTGCATCCGCCGAAGCAGCCGCGGTTATGGGTTATGGAGAACTTGACCTCAGCGATGGCAGGCACGCCTCCGTCCTTTTCGTACATAGGATGCCAGTCCCGCTTAAAGGGAAGATTATAAACCCTATCAAGCTCTTCTCTCTCAAGAGGAGGCTGGGGAGGGTTTTGCACAAGCATTCTGTCGCCATAATATTCGACAATAGCTTTTCCGTTTATTCCATCATTATTCTTATACTGAACCGCAAAGGCGGCAGCATATTTTCTTTTGTTTTCCTTCAGCTCATCGTAATCGTAGCCGCGGGGCTCACCGTTCTCAAAAAAGCCTTCCGCGCACTCGAAATTGATCTTCTCGCCCTTTTTGCAAAGGTATGATGTTCCGCGCACATCGCGTATCTTCTTGACAGGAACTCCCTTATCAAGGAGATGGGCAATACGGGTTATGGACTTCTCGCCCATACCGTAGGAAAGGATATCGGCGCGGGAATCAACGAGGATAGAACGGCGCACCTTATCGGACCAATAATCATAATGAGCGCATCTGCGAAGAGATGCCTCAAGACCGCCGATGATGATAGGCACGTCACCGTATGCCTCACGGATACGGTTGCAATATACGATAACCGCACGGTCGGGGCGGTATCCCGCCTTTCCACCGGGGGAATAATAGTCGTTTGTTCTCTTTTTCTTTGCGGCTGTATAGTGGCAGACCATAGAGTCGATATTTCCCGAAGAAACGAGAAAGCCGAGACGAGGTCGGCCGAATTTCTTCATACTCTCACAGCTTTTATAATCAGGCTGGGAAAGCATGGCAACAACGAAGCCCTCCGCCTCGAGAAGTCGGCAGATAAGGGCCGCGCCGAAGGAAGGGTGGTCAACGTATGCATCGCCCGAAACGTATACAAAGTCGGGCACGTCACGTCCGAGGGCGTGTACCTCCTCAGGCGTTACAGGCAAAAAATTCTTAGCAATTTCCATAATTTATCCTATTCTCTACTTTTCTTGAAAGAAAAGTAGCAAAAGAACTTTTAAAAAGGGGGTATTATTATTGGTTAAGTAACTGCACAGACAGTCAGATTTCTTCTCCGTCTCCGAAATCGAAGAAATTACCGTCTATTGTTATAAGCATACCTGCTTGATGCTCGTAGAGACGTCCGTAAGTCTCCTCGCTGACGGAAAATTCCTTTGTTTCTCCTCCGTCCGTAACGAAGGTTACTATAAACATCAGCTTATAACGAGACATTTTCGGTGTTCCGCCGTAGCCTTCTTCCATTCGTTTGGATACGACTCTCGCATACTCGCCTAAAGGCTCGGGATCGGGCTCCGACAATATTTCTTCATCAATAGCTTCCTGCTTTTTTCTTGCTTTTTTGCCTTCTATCGCCAAAGCCGTAAACATTACAACAAAAAACGCAAGAATCAGAATAAGTATCCAGGAGTAATCGTCAAACACAGCCATCCCTCGCTTTCAGATAGATATTCAAAGCCGCAAATATCACTGCTCCGCAGTGCTTTGCACAAGGAGCACAAACTCCTCTCTCGTCATTATAACGTTCACTGCCGAGACAAAGGCGGGGGCGGTAAGGCCCGAGGGCAGACCGAGAGAGACTGCCACGCTGTCGCGGCGCTCGGAGCTTCCCTCGCTTCCCGAAAGCCCAAGCTCGAAAAGATCTGATTTTTTCAGTTTTTCGCCTTTTGGCGCATCGGGAGTATGATTTTTCAGAAAGGCTTCGAAAATTCCTCTCAGGACTGCGCTGTCAACGCCCTCCACACCGAGAGTTCCTTCCTTTGAGCCTTCCCTTTTCCTTTTTTCCTTACCCTTTATTTTAGGTATATACAGATTGTAGATTTTTTCGGGGTCAACGGCACCTGAAAGGTGTCCGCGGATCATTTTTCCCGCCCCATCCGAGTCGGTGAGGATAATAACTCCGTTTTGGGAAAGCCTTTTTATAAGAGTCAGCTTTTCCTTTGAGCGGAAAACGCCGAAGCCATCCGTAGTGATTATCTCAGCATCAAGGATAGAGGAAAGCTTTATCTTATCATACTTGCCCTCAACGATAATGGGCAGGTCGATCCTTATTTTATTTTCAGCCACTTATCTCGCCCTCCGCTTTGTGGGAATGGTGCAGATAAGTCTTTCAATGGCAATATAATCAAGACTTGTGCTTTTAAGCTTTATATCCGCTTCGCGGCACCGCTTTGCCGCTGCCAAAAGCCGCTCAGGAGGCGATCCAGCCACGGCTCTGAGATAGAGACCCGCGCGATACTCATGCATCTTCATTTTAGATGCAACCGTCTGCTTGTCTGCTCCGTCCTCGGCAAGACACGCAACCGCCATCATATCGCAGATGCACTTAGTTACAGATGCGAGAACAGCGACAGCAGGCTCGCGATGCATCTTATGGATATGAAGAACAGAAAGGGCCTTTCTGCGGTCACCCTCAAGGATCGCATTGGCAAGTGCAAAGGCATCGTCCTCCGCAGTTACGGAGCTTATCTCAAGAACAGTTTCCGAGTCGATAGAAGCAATACCGTTTGCAAGAGAATACGCCGCCAGCTTTTCAAGCTCGCCCGAAAGAATGAACATATTACTCGTGGCGCGGCTAAGCAAAAGATCTGCAGCCTCGGGAGTCATAACAAGGCTATCCTGAGAAAGCCTTCTTGCTATCCATTTTTTCAGCTCAGCAGGAGTTTCACGGCTAAGATCCACTATCTTACAGACCTTTTCATAGGTCTTGTACATCTTGGAAGGTTTTTTTGCACTGCCGGGATCAAAGCCCTCCGGCGGCGCAACTATAAGAAGGACTGTTGTCTCAGGGTCGATCCCCTCGATTATCTCAATAAGTCGCTCTGTTTCATCTGTAGACAGAGAGGTAAGATCTGCATCGTAACGCACAAAGGTCCTGTCTCCCATCATGGAAACAGAAAGCGTCGCTCCCTCAAGGTCGCCGAGAGCACTGTCGCCGTCAGCTACGATCTTATGGGTGTTCCAGCCGGCAATATCCGGATCATCTCCCACGGTATGCTTCTCTGCTCTGCCTGCATAGAATTTTTTAAGATATTCCTCTTCGCCGTAAAACAAATATGTACCGCAAAGACCGTTTTTCAGTTCTTTTCTGAATTCCGCCTGAGTCACAGACACTCCTCCTCTCTATATATTTATTGTTGCCCTTTGCCAAAAGCAAAAGGCTTCATTTTCTTTTCACTTTTCTCTCTTTTTCACTGTGAAAGCTCTTTGACTTTCACTTCCATACGTGTGCGCTGAGCTGTAAGACCTCTCAGCTCCACCGCATAGTCAAGAACAAGGATTCCGCCATCCTCTGAGAGAGTGTTTTCCACCTTTTTTGCGTAAATGCACATATCAAGAGCTCCGAAAGGCGTTGAGTATACACTGAAAAGGCGCTCTCCCTTTGAGATAACAAATACAGAGGAAAGGGCGCCGCATCTCTCAACAGTGACGCATTCGGGACTGTTTTTATCAAAAGATATAAGAGTTGTACAGCCCTCGACGCCCTCGATGGCAGTTTCTTCATAGGAAAGCTCAAGGCGCTCTCCGTCTGTGCGAAGAAGGCCTTCGCTGACAAGGCTGTATTCGTTTTTTTCTCCATCCGGAGCATCTGAAAGAAGGGTATCGGGAGAATCTTTTCTCACCGTAAAAAAGCCGACTCCTGTCATATCGCTCTGGGTGCTCTTCATTTCAACAAGGACTCTTTTGCCGTCAAGGGGACGGGAGTCCTTTACATATTCTTCAATAGGCATAATATCATACGGGGGCTGCGGCAAAAGCTGCAGCCCCTTCCTCTGGATTTTATAGTGTCACTTTGCATTTGTGCCAATTCTTTGAATTTGGCTCCGCTTGAGCCAAAAGGCGCAAATGGGTTTGAAAAAGGTAAGCATACGGTTTTCGCATGCTATATTTTCAAGCTTTATTTCTTAAAGAACTCAAGCTCGCCGTCGGGAACGAAGTCGCCGCCGATGCAGGGAGCGCCCCACTGCTTAACGTATCCTGTATCTGCAGGAGCCGCCCAGTGGATAGCATTCTTGATGATCTGAATAACGTTTTCGTTGTAGTATACGGGGAATTCCTCGTGGCCGGGCTGGAAGTAGAATACCTTACCGTAGCCGCGTCTCCAGCAGCAGCCGCTTCTGAATACGTAGCCTGTCTCGAACCAACCCATGAATACGAGCTCATCGGGCTCGGGAATCTGGAAGGGCTCTGCGTAGATCTCCTCAGCCTCAAGCTTGAAGTGAGTGGGGATACCCTTAGCGATAGGATGGATGGGGTTGATATTCCAAACGATCTCCTGCTTGTTCATACCCCAGAGAAGGTTACCTGTTGTGCCAACAACCTTCTGGAAAACCTTGGAGTAGTGAGCAGAATGGAGGCAGATAAGACCCATGCCCATGTATACCTTCTGCTTTACCTTTTCAGCGATCTCATCGGAAACCTCCCAGTGAGCCATATGGCCCCACCAGATAAGAACGTCGGTATTGTCAAGAACCTCGTCGGTAAGACCGTGCTCGGGCTCATCGAGGGTAGCGGTTCTTACTTCAAAATCCTCAGTTCCGATAGCCTTAGCGATCTGCGCGTGAATACCCTCGGGGTATACTTCAGCGATCTTTTCTTCATCTCTTTCATGTCTGTACTCATTCCAGACAGTTACTCTGATCTTTGCCATAACAAATCTCACTTTCCGAATATATTTTGATACACTAATTATATCAAATGATTTTTATGTTTTCAATAGGTTTTTATTCAACAATTAAATAAAGGTAATATCAATTGACTGACGAAACATAGTATGATAGAATTTTAATGGGAATCAAGTCTTCATACAAGATTTTCAAAACTTGTATTAATAAAATGTATTAAGTTAAAGGAAAAAATGTAATGAATTATACATATGATATATTTCTGTCGTATTCAAGTTATGATAACTCTTTTATCGAATTAATAAAACCAGAACTTTTGAAAAATAATATAAGCTTTTTTACACCGAAAACACATTCATTTAATCTAAATTTCAAAAAAGAAGTCGAGAATGCTATTGCCAATAGTACATTTTTTGTCTTTATTTGCACAAGTGACTTTTTAAGGCAACACCATGCAAATATATTCTCCTTGAAAGGAGAATATATTTCACACATCGATAACGAAATATGTTTTGCATCAAAAACCGCCACAATAAATGCTCTTAAAATCATTCCATTAATATTGTCCCACCGTCGCGGTGATGAAAATATTAAACACCTTATATACGATTTGTTTTGGGAAGATATTCCCGTAATCACTGATTTCAATATTGAAAAATTGTGTCAAAAATTAATAAACATAGTAAGTCGCGATAAAAGAATCAAAGAATTATTTGCTCAAGCTGAACAGTCATGGATCTATGGTGCTTACGAACATGCATATAACAAATACATGGCTCTTACAAAATTGGTTGAAGGAGATGTTTTATTAAGTTGTTATAACAAAGCTGCAAATTGCTGCGAAAAGGCTGGACACTTAAGCAAAGCCAAAAGACTATATCTATTGGCAAACGATGAATCATCATATAAAAGAATAGAAAAGAACTCTTTGATTTCAAACCAATCCATTCCACTAAACGATAACATTGATCAGGAATTACTACATAAAATTGCAAATTATTGTAATTCCACAATCGATTTGTTTAGTGAGTTATTAAAGAACAACCATTCTACGCAAGGATTAAACTGTTTAAAAACAAGTTATTCAAGATTATTAAATTATTGTAAAATCATCGGAGGAATGGATGAGATTGTTTCCTCCGCTCTCATTAAAATAGAAAAAGCCGAAAAACAAACTATAAACAGTAAAAATCAAACGAATGACAATGACATAAGCATTATCAAATCATATCGAACGTATTTGGGGTTGGATTTTCCAGAATCTGACAGTTACGATGTTTTTATTTCGTATAAATCGGAAGATGAAACATTGGCTCGAAGAGTATATGATTATCTATTAGAACAGGGAAAAAGAGTGTTTTTTGCCTGTGAAATCTTACCTGATATGGGAAAAACAGAATATAGGGAAGCTATAATGGATGCTCTGGATCACTCACAACATTTTGTTCTTGTAACATCTAAACTCGACTACATCGTTAGTAATTGGGTTAAAGAAGAATGGGCATTTTTTGTAAGTAAGTTAATTGAAGATGATCACAAGGGTAATATCACTATAATTACACATGATGAATTTAAAGTTGATAAAAGTCTTTTACCCCCAAATCTTAGATATAAACAACGTTTATTAATGAGTAATTTCAAAGAATCGTTACTCAAATATTTACAACAATAAAGCACATAATATAATCAAAAATAATACTATAATTCGTTTCTAGAGATTCCTGCATTTTAATTTCATAAACTCAAACAACTTTTTATACCTTTCATTTCTTTTTCCGCATATGCATTTTCATTAATTTCCCATTCCCGTTGACATTGTTTTTTTCATATGATAGAATAAAGCATCCTTTTTGTTCGAGGTAAAACGACAATGGCTAAATTTACAGATATCATTCCCTCCCCCAAGGGATATTGGGGCGACGGAACCTTCAAAACTTTTGAGAATACCGTTTGCGGCGACTTCGCTCTCGAGGCTGCTTCCTTTATCGGCTATGCAAAAAAGATCCTTGATCTTGATATGACCATCGCTGAGGGCGGCGCCATCGTAACAAAGAAGTGCGACTGCATGACTGCCGGTGAATACCGCCTTGAGATCGGCGAGGAGGATGGAAAAATCATCATCAAAGCCTCCGATTCCGATGGCGCAAACGCTGCATTTGCTACTATTCTCCAGCTTGCAGGCAAGAACTACGAGGGCAAGCTTCAGCTTCCCTGCGGTACTGTTTGCGATAAGCCCGAGTGCAACTGGCGCGGTCTTCTTATCGACTGTGCGCGCCGCAACCACTCCGTGAGCCTTATCAAGAAGTATGTCGATCTTTGCCGCTTCTATAAGATCAAGTATCTCCATATCCACTTCACAGACGACGAAAACTTCACACTCCCCTCAAAGGCTTTCCCCAAGATGACAACACCCGAGAACTGCTACTCCTATGAGGAGATCGCAGAGATCGATACATACGCATACGAAAACGGCGTTTCCATCATCCCCGAGCTTGACACCCCCGGCCACTCCACATCCATGCTCAAGGCATACCCCGAAATTTTCGGCGAAGAGGGCATCATCAAGTTCACAAAGGACGCAATTGAAGCTACAAAGATCCTTTACCGCGAGCTTTGCGAGATGTTCCCCCACTCCGAGTATATCCACATGGGCGGCGACGAGTCCCGTCTCGGCTGGTGGCTCACTGATGAGTGCTTCGCTTACGGCGAGGAGATCGGCATCTCCGTTAACGACGAGGCTCCCGGCATGACTCCCAACGAATGGGTCATGCTCCGCTTCCTTGCAACATTCATCAAGGAAATGGCTGAGACTATTACCGCTTGCGGCAAGAAGCCCGCTGTATGGGAAGGCTTCAACAAGGAGACAAACGATATCGTTCCCAAGAACGTTACCGTTATGGTATTCGATTCCTCCTACCAGCTCGCTCCCTCCCTCGCTGAGTCCGGCTTCGAGGTGATCAACTGCGCATGGTTCCCCCTCTACGTGGTTATCCCCTACTGGATCTACACACAGAAGAATTGCTTTGACTGGGATGTTTATTCCTTCGGCACAATCAACGAAAATTCTCCCTACAAAAACGGTTACATGAAGTTTGACTATATCCCCAACATCGGCGGCGGTCAGCTTTGCTCCTGGGGCGACGGCCTCAAGTGCGAGTACAAGGATCCCGAGGTGGGCCTTGCAAAGGAGCTTGAGGAAATCGAAAAGCGCCTCCCTGCAGTTGCCGAGAACACCTGGAACCGCACAAAGCGCGTAAGCTATGAGTCCTTCCTCTGCGCTATGGAAGAGCTTTCCGAAAAGGTCGAAAAGCTTCTCAAATAATGATATCCCAAAGCCGGCCTGTGCGATGCACAGACCGGCTTTTTCGATCGTATTTCAAATTCGGGTTTGTCGGTGTGTTCGCACACGCGTTATCGAGGATTCGCTGAACTAAAGCCTCCACTTCTCATCGCGAATATGAAGATATACGAGGGCAAAGATAACGTGATTCGCTCGGCATTCACAAGTGAATGCCCGAGTATATCAAAGATTCGAGGTGTGAAGGGGAGGTGGCATCGGTGCAAGTTATGCGATATTTTAAGATAAACTTAGGCACCGATGACGGAAGGGTTGCTACATCTGCACAAGAGCTGTCAATATTTTTAATTTTGCTTGATTCAGTTGGTGAAACGGGCAATTCAGATGGATTTTCTGAATAATATTCAGTCAAATCCAAAGATAGTTCTTATGCTGATATAGCAACCCTTCCACCGCCCCGATACAGATATCAATTATCGTTAATTTATCTTCGCGGCGGTCCCCCTCCCCTTCACAGACCCTTCAGGTCTGAGAAGGGGAGGCTCTGCGTTTCGATCGCGCCTATCAAATTTCAGTTTGAACCTCCCCGATAAACCCGAATTTATCCACTTAGGAATTCTCGTTGATTTTTACTACTTGCACACAAAGAAAAAATGTGTTATGATATAATGTAATCTTATGAAAGGAACGGAAAAAACAATGTACGGCGAGATGCAGAAAAAGCTTGGAATATATATTCACATACCCTTTTGTCGCACAAAATGCGCGTACTGCGATTTCTATTCCTTCATCCCCAAAAGCGAGGGTATTTACGAGCGCTATACAGACGCGCTTATAACCCATATGGAGGCTTATCGGGATGCCGCCCGCGACCGTGCTCCCGATTCCGTTTATATCGGCGGAGGCACTCCGACGGCTATGCCCATCGAACAGCTTCTGAGGATCATCAAGGCAGTAAAGCATAACTTCAAGCTTTCCAAAAACACGGAATTTACCGTTGAGGTAAATCCGAAAACCGCCGATGTTAAAACATTCCGCCGTCTGAGGCGCGCGGGAGTAAACCGTATCAGCATCGGTCTCCAGTCTGCAGACGCGGCAGAGCTGAAAAGCCTGACGCGTACCCATTCAAGAGCAGATTTTGAGGAATGCTTCAGAGATGCGAGAGCTGCAAAGATCAATAATATCAGCGTGGATCTTATGTTCGGTATCCCGAATCAGACGCTCCAAAGTCTGCTTTCCTCCATCGATTACCTGACACGGCTCCACCCTGACCATATATCCCTCTATGACCTTAAGCTTGAGGAGGGAACGCCCCTCGCCCGTATTGCAGACAGACTCACCTTCCCCGATGAGGATACAGAGTTTGATATGTATGCAAAGGCGATCGATATGCTTGAAAGACGGGGCTACAAGCAGTATGAGATATCAAATTTTGCCCGCCCCGGAAAGATGAGCCGCCATAATCTGAAATACTGGAACTGCGAGGAATATCTTGGCTTCGGCCCCGGAGCTTATTCCTATTTCAACTCCAACCGTTTCTCCTTTGTGCGCAACATCGAGGCTTACATAAAAGGCGTTTGCGATCCCGCCTCCCGCGTCAATCTCACGGAGGGCCTCGAGCAGATAAGCGGAAGAGCTCAGCTCGGAGAGTATATTATGCTGGGACTGAGACTTAACAGCGGTATTTCCATGTCTGAGATCGCAAGGCGATACGGCATTGATTTTGCAGGTCTTTACGGCAAAAAATGTGAAAAATATATCCGCTACGGTTATATGATGCGCCGCGGAGATAAAGTTTTCCTGACAACATCCGGAATGTTTATTTCAAACTATATCCTTTCCGATATCCTCTCCTTTGAAGATCTCGGAGAGCTGTCCCCTGCGGGAAGGTTTTAAAAGGACACTTTACTTTACAGTGTCCTTTTTTCAGTTTCAAATAAGAAAAATATTATGGGAGATTGCAATATTTTCACATATTTGGTATAATTTCAGTTATGAAAAACGATTTGCTTGCACGGCTTCGTGACGGGGAGCCGTTATCCACCCGTCAGCAGATAGCTCTGACAGCGCGCCTCAGCTATCCTGCGATCCTTGCACAGCTCTCATCTATTATCATGCAATATATAGATGCCGCTATGGTAGGCAGGCTGGGCGCCGATGCCTCTGCCTCCGTTGGCCTTGTTTCCTCAAGCACATGGCTTTTCGGCGGTGTTTTATCAGCGGCTGTCATCGGATTTACAGTACAGGCGGCACACGCCCTTGGCGCAAAGGAAGAAAAAAAGGCCCGCAGTATCATGAGCGCTTCATTTCTTTTTTGCCTTCTTTTCTCCCTGATACTGCTGCTTCTCGGCGTAGCAATCAGCGGCCCCTTGCCCCATTGGCTTTCCGACGGCGCAGATATTGCCGCCGATGCCTCAAAATATTTCTTTGTTTATGCCCTTTCTCTGCCTTTCATCCAGCTTAACAATATTGCGGGCGGAATGCTTCAGGCAAGCGGAAATATGAAGGTACCCAGCGCCCTTCACGTGCTGATGTGCGCCCTGGACGTTGTATATAATATGATCTTCATATTCCCGACAAGGCAGTGGCACTCAATTACTGTCTGGGGTGCAGGAATGGGCGTTGAGGGAGCTTCCCTCGGAACTGCCCTTTCATACGTGACCGTTTCCGTAATAATGCTGATTTACTTGCTTCTTTGCTCCCCCGAGCTGAAGATCCGCCGCGAAAAACTAAAGCTTTCGGGCGAGTATTTTCTCCGCGCATTAAAGATCGGTGTTCCCGTGGCGGCAGAGCAGGTCATTATGTGCTCGGCATACGTAGCGGCAACAAAAATAGTGGCGCCCCTCGGGGCTGTTCCCATTGCGGCAAACTCCTTTGCCATAACGGCAGAGAGCCTTTGCTACATGCCCGGTTACGGCATCGGAAACGCGGCAACCACACTTATAGGTCAGTCCGTAGGCGCAGGCCGTCGTGATCTCGCAAAGCGGCTCGGCAGGATAACAACCCTCCTCGGCATGGCTGTCATGACAGCCTTTGCAGTGATAATGTGGTTCACTGTGCCATATATTATCGGATTTTTATCTCCCGATAAAGAGGTAGTCAAACTTGCGACAGGGGTATTGCGTATGGAGCTTTTTGCAGAGCCTATGTATGCCGCTTCAATAGTTGCACTCGGCGTTTTCCGCGGCGCGGGAGATACCTTTGCCCCAAGCTGCATGAGCTTTATAAGCATGTGGGCTGTTCGCATCAGCCTTGCCATGATCCTTACGCCCCATTTCGGGCTCTACGGATACTGGATCGCAATGACAGTTGAGCTCATTTTCCGCGGTATTATCTTTTTGGTTCGTCTTGAACGTGGAAATTGGCTTAAGGACAAAACCAAAAAGCCCACTGAATAATTGACCGCTCAAGGTAAGATCGGCTGTCCTAATGCGACAGCCGATTTTATTCTTTAGCCAAGGATCAAAGCCAGATAAATCGGAATTTGAAGATATAAAATGCTGTTTTCTTACTGCAGTCCCTTTCTTCATTTTAAAACCTTTTTAACCTCAGGACAAAAATCAGGGATAAGTAATACTGACAGATGATATACACGGGTAGTAGCGAAAGCGAAATTACTATTTAATTAATAAGAAAGATTTGAATAATTATTGACAGAGATAATTACATGTGTTATAATTTCCTATCGGTAGAGGTGCATTGTACCAAGAGTATTGCAGATGTAAGGGGTGACCGCCCGTTGTCTGCAAAAAAGGGGTAGGTGCCGAGGGCAGGCGGTGGTTTCGTCTGTGCCGGTTTGAGCGAATAAGATCGCTCCGACTGTCGCTTTTTGCGGAGAGCTATCAAGAATTTTCCAACAGGAAAGTTCCGTTTGCCGACCGCTGTCGGCTTTTTTAATTGCTTTGAAAAATTGCAGGCCTTACGGCTAAGGAGAATAAAAATGAAAAAGACTATTTTTAAGGGTATCGCAACTGCCCTTATCACACCCTTCAACGAAGACGGTATCAACTACGATCAGTTCGGAAAGCTCATCGACTGGCAGATCGAGTCCGGCATCAATGCTCTCGTTGTTGCAGGAACAACAGGCGAGGCTTCCACTCTTACAGACGACGAGCACCGCGATGCTATCGCATATGCTGTAAAGCGCGCTCAGGGACGTGTTCCGATCATTGCAGGCACAGGCTCAAACGACACAGGCTACGCTCTCGACCTTACAAGATGCGCGTGCGAGGCAGGTGCCGATGCTGTTCTCGTTGTTACCCCCTACTACAACAAGGCAACTCAGAAGGGTCTTGTTAAGATGTTCACAGAGATCGCGGACAAGTCCACAGCTCCCGTTATCCTCTACAACGTTCCCTCCAGAACAGGCGTTAACATCGAGCCCGACACATACCGTATCCTTGCTGACCACGAGAATATCGTAGGTATCAAGGAGGCAAACGGCAATCTTTCCAAGATCGTTGAAACTATGCACTACGTTCACGAGAAGCTCGATCTTTACTCCGGTAACGACGACCAGATCGTTCCTCTTATGTCTCTCGGCGGCGTTGGCGCCATCTCCGTTCTTTCCAACATCATGCCCCGCGAAACAGTTGAGATCTGCGACAAGTTCTTCGCAGGCGATATCGCAGGCGCGGCGCTTCTTCAGTACAAGTACCACTCCATCATCGATGCTCTCTTCTCCGAGGTTAACCCCATTCCCGTTAAGGCTGCTATGGCTAAGATGGGCTTCTGCGATAACAACCTCCGTCTCCCCCTCACAGAAATGGATGAGGCTAAGGCTGAGAAGATGTACGCTATCATGAGAACACACGGTCTTATTGGATGAGGTAACACATGAAAGTCATTCTTTACGGTGCAGGCGGTAGAATGGGCAAGGAGGTACTTTCCCTTCTTGGCACCTCACAGGATGCCGCTCTTGCAGCTGCTGTTGATAAGATCAGCGAGGATGTTGAGCTTCATGATCTTTCCGACTACAAGGGCGAGGCAGACGTTATTATCGACTTTTCCCACCACTCCCTGACAAAGGAAGTTATTGCATACGCTATGGGCCGCTCTCTCCCTCTCGTTATGTGCACAACAGGCCATACCGATGAGGAAAAGGCTCTTCTTTTCGAGGCGGCAAAGTCTATTCCCGTTTTCTATTCCGCAAATATGTCTCTCGGCGTTGCAACTCTTTGCGATCTTGCAAAGAAAGCAGCATCACTTTTCCCCGATGCGGATATCGAGATCGTTGAAGCGCATCATAACAGAAAGCTTGATGCTCCCAGCGGCACAGCTCTTATGATCGCAGATACCATCAAGGAGGTGCGCCCCGAGGCAAAATACGTTTACGGTCGCCACGGAATGTCCAAGAGAGCTCCCGAGGAAATAGGAATCCACTCTCTCAGATGCGGTAACGAGCCCGGTATGCACGAGGTCATCATCGCAACCGACTTCCAGACCCTCTCCCTCAAGCACAATGCTGAATCCCGCGCAGTTTTCGCAGAGGGTGCAATAAGCGCGGCAAAATTCATTCAGCACCGCTGTGCAGGTCTTTATAATATGTACAGCCTTGTAAACAACTGATGAGGTAATTATGCTCCACGATAACCTTTCTATAAATGAAAATGGCCATCTCTGCCTTGCAGGGCAGGATGTTTGCGATCTTGCAAAGAAGCACGGCACCCCTCTCTTTCTCATGGACGAAGCGAGAATCCGCAAAAACTGCCGCACATATATCGATGCAATGCGCGAGTTTATGCCTGAAGGATCAAGACCCCTTCTTGCAAGTAAGTCCTGCTGCTTCAAAAAGCTTTATACGATCGTTGCAGAGGAGGGCATGGGAACAGACCTTGTTTCCCCCGGCGAGCTTTATACCGCAAAGGCGGCAGGCTTCCCCCTTGAAAATGCATTTTTCCACGGAAATAACAAAACAGATGCAGATATCGAATATGCTATCGACTCAGGTGTCGGCTACTTTATCGTAGACAACCGCGAGGAGCTTGACTGTATCGAAGAAACAGCAAAGAAGAAGGGCATCTGCCAGAATATCCTTCTTCGTCTTTCTCCCGGAATCGATCCCCATACACAGAAAAAGATCTCCACGGGAAAGGTTGATTCCAAGTTCGGTACTGCAATCGAGACAGGACAGGCTCTTGAAATGTGCCGCTATGCTCTCAGCCTTAAAAACGTTTGTCTCAAGGGCTTCCATTGCCATATCGGCTCTCAGATCTTTGAGTACGAATCCTTTGCGGATGCGGCTGATATTATGCTCCGCTTCATAAAGGAGCTTAAGGATACCCTCGGATTTGAAACAGATATGCTTAACCTTGGCGGCGGCTTCGGTGTCCGCTACGTTGAGTCTGACCCCGTTATCGACTATCGCGAGAACATCCGCGGCCTTGCAGGTGTTATCAACAATATCTGCGATGAGCTCAAGATCAAGCGCCCCGCTATTCTTATGGAGCCCGGACGCAGCATCGTTGCAGACTCCGGCCTTACCGTATACTCTGTAGGCAGCGTAAAGACAATTACAGGCTACAAGAGCTACGTTTCCATTGACGGCGGTATGCCCGATAACCCCCGATACGCACTTTACGAGTCCGATTATACATGCCTTATCGCAAACAAGGCAGACAAAAAGCCCGATATGGTTGCCACTGTTGCAGGCCGCTGCTGCGAAAGCGGAGACCTTATTCAGGAGGATGTTTCCCTCGTGACCCCCGAGCGCGGCGACTATCTTGCAGTTCTCGTTACAGGCGCATATAACTTCTCCATGGCCTCAAACTATAACCGTATTCCCCGCCCTCCCGTAGTAATGCTCAAGGACGGCGGCGACTACGTTGCCGTAAAGCGCGAGACCTACGAGGATCTTATAAGAAACGATATGTAAAAAAATTCCGCTTCGATCTGAAGCGGAATTTTTTTATTCCATAATATGACAGAGGGGCATATATCATGTTGCCCTGGCAATATATCATTGGCAGTTGTGATAGTCCCTTATCGCAACTCCCGTTTTGGGGATTTTACTTTATCATATTTATATCTTCTTCCGAGCAAAGCCACTCCATTGTTACTCCAAGGGCTTTTGCTATCATTTTCAGCTCCGCATCACATACGTGGCGCTGATTTTTCTCAATTCTTGATATGATAAGGGGCGTTATCTCCATACCCATAAGCTGAATTTTTCGGGCAAGATCATCCTGCGTCATCGGGGGCTTCTGCAAGGCCCTGCCAAGCCGTACCCTATCGGCGCATATATTACCCTTTACTGTGAACATACTTTTTGCCATATGTTTCTCCGATTATATCTAAATTAGATAATTATTATCTCTATTATTGATTTTATCCTAATTTAAGATATAATATTTAATAGATTAGATATAAATTATCTACTCTGTATAATGAGAGAAAATTTTGGTGATACGATGGTATGTACTTTTTTCGGCCATAGCTATGCAGGGGCACAAATAAAGCCCGAATTAACAGAAGTATTGAGAAATCTTATTGAAAAAGAAAACAATATAAAATTCCTGGTGGGGAATCATGGAAATTTTGACATTATGGTATGGGAAGCATTGGCTTCTCTTAAAAAGGAATACGGTCATATAATTTGCTATAAAGTTTTGGCTTATATGCCAAGGAGCAGTGCGCAGGGTGGAGAGAATACTGTTTTTCCCGAAGGGCTTGAAAGCGTTCCGAAAAGAATTGCAATTTTAAAGAGAAACGAATGGATGATAGAAAACTCCGACACAGTCATAACGTATGTATGGCATTCTGCCGGAGGTGCATATAAATTCAAAGAATTTGCGAAAAAGCAGGGTAAGAGGATTATAGAACTGTGAATTTTTCAGCTAAATAACTCCGCTGCGCTCCGAAGCTAAATAGCTCGCTTCTCTCGCAGCTAAATTTCCCTTCGGGAAGCTAAATTAAATTCGCCCTTTAGCTTGGCGAAGCCAAATTTAGCGCCGCAGGCATTTAGCTGACCGCAGGTCAATTTAGCTCGTCAGCCCATTCCCCACGACACGACCTTGCCGTCGGGGAATGGGCGGCGAATTTAGCTGATTTCCCAATAAGAAAACCACCCCTCGGGGTGG
>JAZTXZ010000117.1:0-14746 GCA_045636685.1 Candidatus Avispirillum sp.
TTTACAGCAAAATGTTGCGTCTGTAAACGGGTCGCCGAGGACGTCGACCCCTACAACATCGTGTAATGCAATCGTTCGTCTGTGCATCAAATTTCGTTTTGGTGCGTGTGCAGATATCGGACGACTGTAGGAATGTTCCATTCCTACTATGCTCGCCCCTACTTTGTTCGGATTTTAACACCCCGATAAAACAGAATTTACCTTTCCCCTTTTTGAAGTTTTTGGGGCTGAAATTTTTATTTTATTTAAGATAATCCTTGATCTTATCTATCTGTTCCTCACAGTTTTTTCTGCCTATGCTATAAACCTCTTTGAGGATATCGGGATCTCTCTCCATTCTTTTTATTGGGAGCTTTTCCCCGGGACGGATAACATATACAGCTCCTGCCTTTTCCCTCTCGGCGATGTACTCCATGGTCTCATTATATACCTCATGACGGCGCACCATGGCATCATACGCCTTCGGGTATTTACGAAGAACGCTCTTCATAAGGGGTAGAAGACTTGCTTTTTCTTTTCTGTAGTCTGCGGGCTGTGTGAGGATCACCACATTACGGTCATACCCCTTCTCTTCAAAAAATCTGAGAGGTACGGAATCGGAAATTCCACCGTCAAGGAGGAATTTGGAGTCCACCTCCACGGCCCTTGATATGAGAGGCAGGGATGCAGATGCTCTTATATAAAGCAGGTCGTCTCCAAGTCCGTCATAGCATTTATGGTAATCTGCCTCGCCTGTTTCGCAGTTGGTAGCAACAGTATAGAACTCCATAGGGCTTCTTACAAAAGCCTCTGTATCGAAAGGGTCAAGAACCGTTGGAATAGAATGATAGCAAAACTCCTCGCTGAACATATTTCCCGTTTTTATGAGATTTTTAAAGCTGCAGTATCTGGGGTCGGAGGCGTATTTGATATTGTACCGCGCGACCCTTCCTATCTGCCCCGATTTATAGTTGCATCCAAAAGCCGCACCTGCGGAAACACCAACGGCACCGTCAAACTCAATACCGTTTTCCATCATAACGTCTATCACTCCGCAGGAGAAAAGCCCACGCATGGCTCCTCCCTCAAGAACAAGTCCCTTTTTCATCCTTCTACCGCCTTTTTATTTATAAGGGGATTATACAACAACAAAGGCCAAAAATCAAGGGAGCATTTTTTACCCAATTTGGCACGTTTGGTAAAAACGGGGATGATTTATGTTGAAAAGGCAAGAGACGGATGATATAATATTTTAAAAGGAGGGATATAAATGATAAGGTTTAATTATATAGCAAACTCACCTGAGCATCGCCTTCTTCAAAGGCTTCGGAGCTACAGCGCTATGGAAAGTATCCATTTCGACGACTGCCATATTGAAATAAATACAGATGACAACAAGATCAAAGGCTCGGTACAAAGCCGAAGTTTCAGAATGTATAGGATAAATGACACCGAATACTGCTATTACAGCGGTATGTTCTCAAAAACTATTTTCAAAGCAAGGGTGTTCACAGACAAAAAGGGGATTGTCCGCCTGAAGGGTATAACCTTGCCTCACCGCAAACAGCTCATAGCACTTTTCACCCCCATTATTCTCGCCTTAGCAGCGATAGTGATTGGAGATTTTTTTGAAAAATTGGGGCTGGTCTTGCTGTTTCTATCCCTTCTCTCCTGCGGGCTTTCAATGACAGCTCTCGTACATACAATATTACACGCCGCTTTTTCCGTTTCCAGACTCAAAAGATTTCTAAAAAGCCTCGAGGAGGATCAAAATGATCAGATTTGACTACACTCTCAGCCACCCCAAGGAATACTATGTGGAAAAAATAAAAAGTCTTGAAAAGGAATACGAGCAAAGAGGAAAATATATTGGAAAAAGATACCTGAGAGGCATCCATTTCAAGCCTCAGGGCAAAAAAATATTCGGCCACTACTGCCCCGGTACGGGATATCATCAGAGAGGATTGGTTATTCCATTTGCAGGGAAATTCACCTTCGACCAAAGCGGAAGTCTTCATTTTCAAGGATGGACTTACCCTCAGATCTTAGTCTCACTCCTGCTGCTTATAATTATTGCCCTCTCGGTTTTCGTTACCAAAAGAGCAGAAATGATAATCATCTCCTCTGCCGCTTTAGCCATCAACATATTCTGCTTTTTCGCCCAAAGCCGATCACTTCTGAAAGACCTTGAGGAGTTTTTTGTATGAAAAGATTCGATTTTATTCTTACGAAGGACAAAGAATACTATCTTGAACAAATCGATCTTCATATTGAAAAGACAAAGGTTTCAAGAGTCCTTGATGCCCTCCTTGTCTCCGACAGCGATGGTCTTTACTTTGAACATCAAAATGATAACATCAAAGGCGCATATATCGAAAATTTCCCCATAATAAGAAGCGGACGTTTTTTTGTTACCCTCAAAGGCCGTTTGGAAAACGACAGCGCCGGAAATCTTCACTTCAAAGGAATTATCCTTCCCTCCATTATTCATCTGACAGCATATCTTTTACTATTGATCTCTATTATCGTTTTTGCACTTGACAACATTGCTTTCTGGGTTCTATTCTCAATATTTTTCGCTTTTTTTGCTTTCGTATCTGTAAAAATGCTGATCGAAGCTTACAGATTACTTGAAAAGTTTTTTGCATAAAGCCTTGACTCTCAACCTAACTTGAGGCTTATAATAGAAAAAAAGGAGGGGTCTTATGCAGATAGGCGAGTTTGCCCGCATTTGTAACACGAAGATCTCCGTTCTTCGCCATTACGATGAAAAGGGGCTATTGAAGCCCGATTATGTGGACCGTTTTACAGGCTACAGATACTACAAGGCAGAACAGATTGCCGTATTTCAAATGATAAGCGCCCTTAAGGAATCGGGTTTTTCTCTTTCAGAGATAAAAAACATCATAGAAAGCCAAAACACCAAAGAAAAGCTCCTTTCTCTCTTTGATAAAAAGGAAAAGGAGCTTTCTCTGAAAAAAGATGCCCTTGCAAGCGCAAGAAAGCTTCTTTTAGCAGGCGAAATGCTAAGCTGCAACGACATTTCCATTGAAAACTGCCGAGCGTACGCCCCTTGCCTCTCCCCCTATGAGTTTGAAAACACCTGCAAAGCATTGGAAGACGGCATTCTCTTTTCCGGATACCAGCGCACATCCCCCTTTGAGCTGACAGCATCGGACGACGGGCTTTTAGTTTCAGCCTATGTTACAAAGCTTTCCGACACTGTTACCCCAATAAAAGAGAGCCCCGAGGGGCTCTCCTTTGAAAACCACCCTCAAGTTATCGGAAAATGGCAGGTGGTCGGAGAGTTTGCGGTCAAAGAAGATTTTTTCACCTACGCACGCTCAAATAAAAAAAGCTCTCATTCTATGAAAAACCTTTATTTTCTTCCAAACGGAGAGAATTACTGGGCCTTCAGCTGGACGAAAGGGAAGCTTATTATTCAAAACGGCTTTGAATGCAGTATAAACTCTTATACTGTTGAAGAGATCGGAGATGCGCGGTATATGTTCGTCTCTCTGAAATCCTACTATTACCACCGCGGCGGTCACCCCACCACCCTTGTTCTCCGACAGCTTGACAATATTTCCTATACGAAAGAGCGCATAAGAAAAAAGGACAACGTTGACCTTCCCTTCGAAAATGACCCTCGGTTAATAGGCCGCTGGATCGCCTGCGATTTTGTGAGAGAAAAAGAGCTGTTCGATCCGCAAAAAGAATGCACTCTTCCTCTCTTTTATACTTCTGCTGAATTTTTTGAAAACGGGTATATGAAAAGCACATATTCAAACGGTGCCGTTCTGAAAAACACTGACCTGCAATGCTGGACTTATGGATATATTCTTGAAAAGAAAGACTCCTGCGCCTGCGCCTATGAAATTAAAAAGATAGGTAAGGAAGAATACCTCTTTATAGAGTGGAAAAGCGGAGACTATGTTTACGGGCATATGAAACCAAAGTATTACGTATTCAGAAAGGAGATGCAAAAATGAAAAAGGTAATAGTTCCGAAGGATATACGAAAAAAAGCGCGGCGCACCCTTTATTCAAGGATTACAACGCTTGCCGTCCTTCTCATTATCTCCTACGTCATCATCGATTATATCTACGCAGGTCTTCAAACAACAGATTTCAGAAACATTTCAGGCACACTTTTCGCCCTGCTCTTCGTTCCATTCTGGATATCCGGCGTTCCCATGAAGCTTATCGATCGCGACTGGTACGGAGAAATTATCAAAATTGAGCTTGAAAACAACGATCCCCGTGAAATAGATAACAACAGCGTTGCCCCCGTTTCCCTGAAAGCCCTCATCCGCACCTCCGACGGAAAGCTTTACGAAAAGGAGATATACGACGAGGGAGAATACTTTTTCGGAGAAAGAGAAAGGGTCTACAAAAAGGGAGATAAGGTTCTCCACGTCCGCTGGACAGACTACATTATGCCCGTGAGAACCAAAGCCGACAGCCGCCCCACGGCCTGCGTTATCTGTGGAAACAAATCACCCAAAGAAAGCAAAAGCTGCAGATGCTGCGGCGCATCATTGGATATAAAGGTTATTGAAATAAAAAAATGAGATACTTAATTTATTGTTTAAGCTGGCTTGCCACAGTCTTTTCCGTATCCTTCTACTATAAATTTTTCAGAGATATATTCGATCATGTTTACCATCAGGATATGGATGCTATGATGTACGGTTTTACCCCCGACGGTATGCCGGAATTTAATTGGAAGATAAAGGCCCTTCTTTGGCTATTTTGCGTTGTTATTATGGGGATCCTTCTCTGCTTCATCATGGAAGGACTCTGCAAAAAGCATTATAAAAACAGAAAATCCGTGTCACTTCCCATTCTTTTGGCCTCTCAGGGAGTATGCGTTGCCGTGTACGTACTCGCAGGCGTTGCTTTGAACCATCACGAAAGACTGTTTTTTCACGAGTATTTTTTAGGAGAAATTCTTTTCGATATTCTCCCCTCCTTCTATCCACCCCGCGAATATATTTGGCTAACTGCCCTTCACGCTCTTATTTTCTCTGCTATCTCCCTTTATTTCTATCTTTCAGAGCGAAAAAAGCAGCACATTATTATAGAAAAGGAAGAAGAATATAGAAATTCCCGTCTGTCTGAAGATTGACCTCTGATTTATCCTTCAAATAAAAAAGCAATTCCATACGGAATTGCTTTTTTGTTTGGTTTTAACTATTAAATCATATTAAGCTTTTGGCTATGCACAAACTCAGTTAATATATAACCCCTGTGTAAAGTTTCTTTGCGTGCTTTTCCTGCGGAAAAGCTGTTTCATTTTCAAAGAAAGTAGTCATTCCTATTCCCGCACCAAAACCTTCTCGATCTCGCAAACATATACGCGGTGGAAATCGTTTGCGGGATAGTTTTTCATGATGGAGGGGTCTATCATTTTTTCCTCTCTGATATCGTCTGCATAGATCTTTTTGCCCACGACGATCACCTCTGCCTCCTCAAAGGAAGGCTCGCCCTCGCCTACCCACATGGGGGTAAGGCCTGCTTCGGCTACCTTGTCGCAGTCACGTCCGCTCTTTCTTCCGCAGATAGTGAGAGCTTCCCTCTCGACACCGCCAAAGAAGGAAAGAGTTATCTTATCGCTTTTCTCGGTGAACTGATAGGTATATCTCTGGGGACGGATAAACACGAAGCATACAGGCTTTGACCAAAGAACGCCCATGCCGCCCCAGCTTGCAGTCATAGTATTGAAATTATCTCCGTCAGCGGCGGAAACAAGCATCCAGTCGCTGCCTATCATCTTAAAGGTGTTTCCCGAAAGCTCTTCGGGCGCAATTTCTCTGTAGTTCATAATAGCTCCTTTAGAAATTCATATTGTTCCAGCCCCAGTGTTCGCACTCTTCATACTTTACGTAAGTGCGCTCTGCGGGCACGGACAGTTCCTCTGCGAGGACAGTGCAAATAATAGCTGTCAGATTTTCAAGATACTCGCGCTTTGCCTTGCCGAGAAGCTTTACTTCAACATATGCAGAGGGGAGAGAATTATCACCCTTGAACCAAAGGCGGCAGTTATCGACAAATTCGCACATAAGCCAGGCCTCGGTCTTGCCGGGGATAGCTTCAATAGCCTTGCCCATCTTCTCCTTGAGAGCCGTCTCCTTTTCGGGAGTTATTTCAACTGTTGTTCTTGTTGCAATATAAGGCATAATCACTACCTCTTTCTTTTAGTATATTATTATTTTACCACCGCTGTAGTATCAATGCAACAGTTGATTTTCGCGAGTTTTGACTCTCTTATTGTTTTTTTCGCAACGAATGATATAATTAAATTATCACATTGAAAGAAGTAATATAAATGAACGTAAAAGATGCGGTTGCAAAGAGATTTGCTTCTCTTTGCAAGGAACGAAATATTAAAATTAATGAGCTGGCAAACATTTCAGGCGTTACTCCCTCTACCGCATACAGTATGATGGACAAAAGCAGACGGGACATTTCTATTATCACCATAAAGAAATTCTGCGATGGGTTGGGGATATCTCTGGGCGAGTTCTTCTCCTCCCCTGAATTTGATTCACTTGATTGGGAGATAAAATAAAGCCCCTTGCAGCGCAGCTGTTTTTGTGGTATAATTAAAAGAGAGGCACGAAAGGAGCAAGCTTATGAACGAGAAAAAAACTAAAAAGGCCCAGTATTCCAACTGTGAGACCTGCATGTACTACGACTGGGACGACCTTATGGACGACTACGTCTGCGGCCTCTATCTGGACGAGGATGAAATGATCCGCTTTATGCAGCATCCCTATTCATCCTGCCCCTATTATAAATTCTACGACGAATATAAAATGGTTCAGAAGCAGAACTGATATATTTTCAAAAAAACCACCCTCATTTGATCAATTCAATGAGGGTGGTTTTTTATCTTTTAGCCGTTTTCAAGCTGTTCGTTTATTTTCTTGACAAGGGCTATATTGTTCTCATGCTCGGTGATACCCGAAGCAAAATAAACCTTGCCTGCATTATCGGTTATGAAATAGTAATATCCGGTCTTTGCAGGATACAGCGCATATCTTATGGCACTGGCACTGGGATTTGTTATAGGCCCGGGTGTCAGACCTGAGTTGATATATGTGTTATAAGGGTGCTCAAACTTATTATCATCGGGGGTTACCTTTTCGGGGCGCTGGCCTGTTGCAAGCTGGATTGCATAAACAGTTGTAGCATCACTCTCAAGGCGAGGATAATATGTGGGATTATTAAGTCTGTTATGGAATACAGAGGAAACATACATAAAGTCGCCCATTCCGCCTGCCTCCTTTTCGACAAGGGAAGCTATAGTCAGAATTTCATCAACAGTATATCCCAGCTCATAAGCTTTTGTTCTGTAATCCTCTACAAAAACTTCATCAAATCGCTTGAGAAGTCTTCCAATGACCATTTCCTCGCTGGAGGATTTATAAAACTCATAGGTATCGGGGAAAAGATATCCCTCAAGGCGGTATACTCTGCCTTCCTTGAGCTGACTCTTTTCAAGCTCATCGATAAACCAATAATCAAAATCATAATTATTGATAACATCAATATATTTCTCACGCTTTCCGATGCCGTTTTCAACCATAAGGTCTATTATCTCATCAGTGGTATAGCCCTCGGGAATGGTTATCCAAACAGTTCCCGTGACCACCTGCTCCTTGAAGGCATATCTGAGATCATCATAGCTCATGGAAGGAGAAACAGTATAGTCTCCCGCAACAAAGGGGCCTTTATCATGCTTGATTGTGGCATACATCTTAAAGACACCGGGAAAGCTGATTATACCGTTATCGGAAAGTATTTCCGCTATATCACCAACATCTGCTTCTTCGGGGATAGTAATATCTATCGCCTCATCGCTTTTAACGAAGGCAAAAACATCGTTACCAACACGGATCACAAATATGGAAATGAACACGGACACAACAAGAACAATGACCATATAAGCAATAGCCTTAACTATGCTGACCATCATATCTGCACCGGCTTTTTCGTTTTTATGGCTATCGTTCTTTTTCTCTTTATCGGCTTTTTTCACCTTTTTGGACACTGAAACAGGCTTTTTTTCAGCTTCGGCGGGGGGGATCGGTGCTACCACTGCATCCTTTCTTGTAGGAAGAGACTCCTGTATGCCCGTGGGGGCTCTTCTCTGGCGATAGGCAGGAGACGAAGCGGGAGACGCGGGACGGCCCTGTACTCTCTCGCCCTGCTGCATTCCGGGTCGCTGCTGTGCCTGCTGATGCTGAGGACGCTCATCGGACTGCATCACAGGACGCTGACGGGGAGGACACTGAGGAACGCGGGAAGAGTCTGCATTTGCAACAGGGGAAGGCCTTACCCCGGGTCTCTGACCGTTTGCTCGGGGAGCAGAAGGCGCAGGTCTTCTTACAACAGTTTCTTCATTACCTGCAACGCGGGGAGCAGGTGACGCTCTTCTCTGGCTATATGCAGGCTGAGAAGAAGCAGGCTGCACGCCCTCCTTCTTTCTTGCAAAGAGATTTTCATTCTCTTCGCCCACCTCGGGAGTATTTGCTTTTCTATTTTCATCCATAGTTAAATACCATCCTTTCGCAAAGGTCTTACAAAATGAATGATGCAACCGCCCAGAATATTACAAGCAGCAGCAATGTTGGTGACAAAACTGCCTGAACAAACAACGGCAGGTCTGCATTTGAAACCTTTTTCACAACAGGGGAAGGTCTGTTATTGGCGGCAAAATCCCGATACAGTCTTTCTGCCTTTCCAAAAAACAGTATTGCCGAAATAAACATTACCGAAACAACGATAAAAGTAAGAAGTATCAGTCCTCCGCTATGCTTACCTGCAATTCTGTAAATATACTTCTCAAAATAGAGAACAAACAGATTATTTGCAATATGTATGAGCACTGTGGGGAAAATTGAATTTGCGGCACTTGCCGTGAGGGCAAGGATCACGCCTGTAAAGAAATAAAGGGGGAAACGCACAGGCGAAAAATGGAGAAATCCGAAAAGGATAGAAGAAAGCACGATGCTGGCAAATCCTCCGTATTTCGAATACTCCGCACGCACAACACCTCTGAAAAGAAATTCCTCAAGAACTGCGGGAAGTATAGCAAAGGTGAGGGCGGCATAAATGCTGTCGCCGACGCCAAGGGCTGCAACCTCACCGTTTTGGGAATCCATTCCCGTTGCGGCAAAGGCCTCGGGGAACAGGCTGTACATGAGAAGGCTCAGTGCCATAGTTCCCGATACGATCAGGATCAAGGAATAAACGCTGAGAGATATGTGTCTCACCTTCATGAATCTCATTCCGACACGGGCGCGGTAATCATTTCCCCTGAGAAGGCAGAAAAACACGCAAGGAACGCCTATACATATGATCTGGAGTATCGCAAGGGTGAGATAGGGGCTTGCGTCTCCCGATATTTTTGATATATCCAGATAGTCTGCGGCGCACATCATAGCCGCCACTATTGTTACAAGGGCGGGAGCCGCATGGATTTCTTTAACTTTCAATTGTTCTTTTCACCCTGCTTTCGGTGATAATATAATCGGTTTTTATATCGTGGCCCTCTGCGGGAAGGATCTTTGCCATACACTCTTCAAAGGCAACACCGACGGTCACACCGTCAAAATCCTTTAAAAATCTATCGTAATATCCGCCGCCGTAGCCAAGTCTATGACCTTTTTCGTCATAAGAAAGGGCAGGCACAAAGCAAACTGCGCCTTTTAAGCTCTCAAAAACGGGCTCGCTCAAAGAAGGCTCCTTTATACCGTAGCTGCCGTTGCTCAAAAGCGAAAGATCATGGACCTTATAAAACTTCATTTCTCCGCTGCTGACACATCGGGGATAGTACGTATCCTTACCCATTTCCCTCGCTTTTCTGAAAAGCCCGGAAAGATCGACCTCACTGCCAAGGGAGCTATAAAGAAGCACGGCCTTCGCCTCTTCAAACTCAGAAAGAGAAGCTGCATGGTTGCAAATAACGCCGCTTTTTTCTTCCCTTTCCAAAACGGAATTTCTTATCTCTTTATATTTTCTTCGCAGAGATTTTTTATCTTCCATTATTATGCGATAATGGCATCGAGAACTGTTTCTGATGCTTCCTCGCCCTTAAGCGCGGTAATAAGCTGTGCCGCAAAATCAACAGCACTGCCTGCAGCGCGGGCGGTTATGATATTGCCGTCGCAAATAACGCCAACATCAAATACTGTAGCACCAACAAGCTTCTCCTCAAAGCCGGGATAGCAGGTTGCCATCTTGCCCTTGAGAAGGCCTTTTTCACCAAGAACTGAGGGAGCCGCGCAAATCGCCGCAATATATGCGCCGCGGTCCACAGCCGCGTCTATAAATTCGTTTACCTTTTCAGATGCCTTGAGATTAAGAGTGCCGGGCATACCGCCGGGGAGGACTACCATCTCAATGTCGGCATTCTCGGGAGAAACCTCGCACTCGCATACGTCAGCTACAACGGTGATACCGTGAGCGCCCGTAACGTTTTTGCCGCCAACACCGACTGTTGTTACCTCGATGCCTGCACGGCGCATGAAATCAACGGGAGTGAGAGCCTCTACCTCTTCAAAGCCTTCTGCTAAAAATACGTATACCATAAATTCCGCCTTTCTTTTTCTCTACTTTCTTTGAAAAGAAAGTAGCAAAGAAACTTTACACATGGGTTTATATATCGATTAAGTTATTGCGTAGCCGTAAACCAAAAGAGGGACGCCCGTCGGCGGGCGGGGAGATGAGATATGTTTACAGATAAGCTCGCTCATCTGTAAACATATCCTCTCTCCCATTGCCGTTTGATTTTCAAACGGCCCCCTTTTGATTTTTTTAATCTTTTTTAAAGTTTTTTGGAGTGCAGAACCTTTTTTTCAAAAAAGGTTTTGCATCGTCCTCTCACTCTATTACCGCTCTGATCTTATCGTTAATTTCCTCGATGGGGAGGAGCACTCCTTCGGGGGCGCAGTGGATCACCTTCCAGCCGTCCTTCTCTGCCGCAAAGAATGCCGCTTCGCTGCAACGGACAAGATAATCCTTATCCTTTTCGTGGATATCCATCTTCTGACCCGTTTCGGCGCTTCTGCTCTTTACGTTTGAGGAGGAGATCTCCTGATTCATTGCAAGAAGCACTACGCAGTCGGGGCGGGGGAGACCTATCTTCGTGAACTCAAAATCATAGAGCCAGGAGAGGAATCCGTCCCACTCAGAGCGGTCAAGCTTTGAAAGCTGATGATAGGCGTTTGCTGTTGTATATCTTGTTGCAAGAACGATGCAATCCTCGTCCTCCACGTCCTTTTTCCAATCAGTAACGTAGCTGATATAGCGGTCTGCCGCATAAAGCATTGATGCCGCATATCCGTTTGTGTCGGAGGGGGACTCGCCAAGCTCGCCGCCGAGATACATTTCAACAAGAGTTGCGCTTTTTTCGCCGTAGCAAGGAAAGGAAATCTCTCTCACTTTCTTGCCCTCGTCTCTTAAGCGTTTTGCAAGAAGGGCGCCCTGAGTAGTTTTTCCCGATCCGTCAAGACCTTCGATTACTATAAATCTACCCATATTACTCTTCATCTTCCTTCTTTACCATTTTTTCCATGTACTGCTGTTTTGTTATAAGAAGCTGACGGGGCTTCTGTCCCTCGGGAGCAGAAACATAGCCCATCTCTTCCATTTTATCAATGATCTTCGCCGCTCTGCCGTAGCCAACGGAAAGTCTTCTCTGGAGAAGAGAGGTTGAGATCTTTCCGCTCTCGAAAGCAACCTCGAGTGCCTGATCGATAAGGGGATCGCCGCTCTCAGATCCTGCGCCGTCGCCTGCGGCAAATCCGCCGACGCCGCCGCTACCCTTCTTTGCACCGCAAAGAGCCGCCTGGGCCTCGATCTCCTTCATTACCTCATCGGAATAATCAGCTCCGTTCTGGCAGTTATTTGCCTTAATGAAGCTTACAACGCTATCTACCTCGGAATCGGATACGAATGCACCCTGAACTCTGAGAGGCTTTGCCGCGCCTACGGGATTATAGAGCATATCGCCGCGGCCGATAAGATTTTCGGCGCCGCTGCGGTCGATGATAGTTCTTGAGTCTACCTGGGATGCAACGGTAAATGCGATTCGCGAAGGAATATTTGCCTTGATTACACCTGTAATAACGTCAACGGAGGGACGCTGAGTACCGATAACAAGGTGCATACCTGCAGCTCTTGCCTTTGCCGCAAGGCGGGCAATTGAAGTTTCAACATCATCGGGAGCTGTGGACATAAGGTCTGCAAGCTCATCGATGACGATAACTATTCTGGGCATATGCTCCTTTTCGGGATCGTTTTCGGTTATCTTGTTGTAGCCGTCGATCTCACGAACGCCAACAGACTCGATAAGTCCGAATCGGCGCTCCATTTCGTTAACAGCCCAGGTAAGTGAACCTGCCGCCTTCTTCGGGTCGCTGACAACGGGAACGAGAAGATGGGGAAGCCCGTTATAAATACTGAATTCAACCTTTTTAGGGTCGATAAGGATAAGCTTTACATCATCGGGAGTCGCCTTATAGAGAAGGGATACAAGAAGGCTGTTGATACATACAGACTTACCCATACCTGTTGCACCTGCGATAAGAAGGTGGGGCATTTTCTGTATATCCATAAGAACCGCACTTCCCGCAACGTCCTTACCGAGAGCAGATGAAATCTTTGATTTATGCTCTGCAAAGCTCTTATCGCCGATAAGGGAACGGAGATATACTGTTTCGGCAATCTTATTGGGAACCTCGATACCTACTGCCGCCTTACCGGGAATGGGCGCCTCAATACGAACGCCGCTTGTTGCAAGATTGAGAGCAATATCGTCAACAAGGTTTGAAATAGACTTAACTCGGGTTCCGGGCTCGGGAAGAAGCTCGTAACGGGTAATTGTGGGTCCTCGGGATACTCCTACTATCTTTGTCTTTACATTGAAGCTTGCAAGAACGCTGACAAGCTTTGCCGCGTTATCATGAAGCTCTTCGCGAACATTCTGAGCTCTCATGGGAGTTGAGCCCTCAGAAAGAAGCTCTAAAGGAGGGAATTTATACTCAGGCTTCGGAATATCAATGGGTACCTGCTTTACTTCTGCAGGCTCTGACAAGGTTTCGCGCTTCACGGTCATATCGCCGTCGCTTTCTTCATCATCGCCCATATAAGTATCCGCAAGCTTATCAAGTATATCCGCGCCGAGGGCTTCTGAATCGGGAGCCTTTTCGGGCTTTACAGGCTCAAAGCCATCATCGCCGAAAAGTTTGCTTTCCTCTTCCAGTTCTTCCTGAGATTTGACAGCATACGCCGCAGCCATAGCATCGTCAAACTTTTCCTTTTCAAGACGGGCTCTTTTTTCCTCCGCAGTATCCTCTTCTTCAGGAACGGGGGGAGCTATATCATCGTCATCAACGGGAACATCCGTATCAAACTTTGCCTTTCTCTCCAATTTTTTCTTCTGCTTCGGAGCAAGAGTTAGGGGGAGCTGCTGCCCTGCAGCAGGCTCTTCTGCATACTCCTCTTCTTCCCCGTAATACTCTGCTTCTTCAGCTCTTCTGACCTTCGCCTCGTCTATCTTATACTTAACATAAAGGAAAACAGTTTTGGGTGTAATACCCACTGTGAGAAGAAGAGTGAGAATAAGAAGGGCAATAATGATAACAAATGACGCTACAGGCTTGAAGCATACAAGGAACGTCTGTCCGATAAGGCCGCCGAAAACACCGCCGCCGCGAAGCTGGGTTCCTCTTTTGAACATTTCAATAATATTATAGCTGCCCGTAGGGGAAACAAGCTCAAAAAATACAGCAATAAGCGCAGAGGACGCCAGAGCAGAAATTGCTCTCATACCTATTATGCTATCGCTCCTGTCAAGCAGCTCACACACTCCCGCAAACACAAGAAAAACAGGAATGATTATGGCAGAAATGCTGAAAAAGCCTGTTACGGTATCATATATGAATCCGGAAACGATTCCCGGGTCTTCTCCCCTGCCTGTGAAGAAAAAGATCACAAGCAAGATCGCCGAAACAATGAGAAGATACGGAACGATCTGAGACCAGAGGGCGCGGCGCTCTTCCCTTTTCTCTGCGGCAATGCGACGCTCTTCTGCCAGCTGCTTTTTGTTTTTTGCAGTCTGCTTTTTTACTGTATATGTTTTTTTCTGATTCTTCTTTTTCTGTGCCATGTTGACTCCAAATATAATAAACTTCTTCTGTAGGCAAATCATACTTTCGGATATAAAATCTTACATACGGATATAATAAGTAAAGCCTACAACTACTCATTATAATAATAACAGATTTTCCCCATCATTTCAAGGGGAAGGGCAAAACTGCTTTTAAAAAGGTAAAGTTTATGATTACTGACAAAAATAATATAAAAAGCATATTTCTGGCAATAACTGCAGGTATCTTTGCCGGATTTATAAACGGATTTCTCGGCGCAGGAGGAGGAATACTTTTGCTTTGGGTGCTGAATCACCTCAACAAAGACAAAACTTCTGCAGGCGCGAGAAACAATTTTGCCGCGGTGGTTGCGGTGGTTCTTCTTCTCAGCATCGTTTCAGCAGTTTCATACTCCCATCACTCAAATATTGATACATCCTACCTTGTCATCCTCGCAATTCCGGGAGCCTGCGGCGGTGTTCTCGGCGCGTATCTGACCGACCGCCTGAACACTAATATACTGAAGCTTGTCTTTTGTCTTATTATGGTAATTGCGGGGATAAATATGATACGATAAGATCGATTATTCAAATTCGGGTTTATCGA
>JAZTXZ010000118.1:0-25598 GCA_045636685.1 Candidatus Avispirillum sp.
GATACGCGGGCATAAAGAAACCAATAATTATAGGATATCTTGCCCGCTCAGACTTTGCAAAAGCAAAGTCCCAAGTATAGACTAAACTTTAAGGACGGTTCGATACACTCACCTCGATACTCTCCTTGTTTTAGTTACTTCGTCGAAAAAACGATACTCAATCGTTTTTTCTTCCTCCCCCAAAAAAACTTTATAAAATAAATGGCTATAGGTTTTGCCCGTAGCCATTTTGTTTTTTCTTTATTCTTTATTATTTAATTTCAAATACGGGTTTATCGAACAGATAGCCTCCCCTTGAGGGGAAGACTTGCAAAGAGCCCCCTTAACTGTTCAATAACCCCGAATTTGAAGGGTGGTTTGCGTGCAGATGGGCGGGAGCAGCAAGCAGCTCCCCTACGACTATGTGTATCAATTTCGTTTGTTTATGCATCAAATTTCGTTTTGCTTCACTTTCAGATATCAGGCGGATATGGAATCCGCCCCTACAGGTTAACCTTACCGATAAACCAGAATTTTTCCTTTCCCCTTATTAAAGTTTTTTGAAGGTATGGAAACTTTTTTGCAAAAAAGTTTCCGCAAAATCTCCCCGACATACCATAATAGATTATCATTTCTTCTTTTCATCTAAAAAATTGAACAAAAGTATTGCATTAATACGGAAATTGTTGTACAATTATGCTATATATAAATAAGAACTATGCAGGAGGAATAACCGATGCCTATTAATATGATCAAAATGCCCACGAAGAAGGACGGTCTTTATCTTCGCGTTGCCAACGGTCATTTTGCCACAAGTCACAGCCATATGAACTACTTCATAGATATCACTATGCAGAAGACCCGTCTCTCCGAGGCGCAGGCTGTTGCAAAGGCCCTTTGCGAGGCTTACCGCACCAACACCATTGTTGATACCATTGTTTGCCTTGACAATACTGAGGTTATCGGTACCTGCCTTGCCGATGAAATGACCAAGATGGATTTCCAGAACATGAACGCCCATCAGACCGTCTACGTTGTTACCCCCGAGCACACAAGCGGAAGCCAGCTCATTTTCCGCGATAATATCGCTCCCATGATCCGCGGAAAGCACGTTCTTATTCTTGCGGCAAGCGTTGTTACCGGCTATACTGCAAGAGCTACCGTTGAGGCCATCAATTATTACGACGGACACGTTGCGGGAATCGCCTGCATCTTTGCAACAAAGCAGGAATGCGAGGGATATCCTGTTACCTCCATCTTCAATCCCAAGCACTTGCCCGAGTATGCCAGCTACTCTTCAAGAGAATGCCCCATGTGCAAGGCAGGAAAGAAGATCGATGCTCTCGTAAACAGCCACGGATATTCCAGAATAGATTAAATCAATTCAATATTCTATTAGAAAAACGGATGCTTTCGCATCCGTTTTTTTATCAGTATGTAGGTGTATCAAGTCTCCAGCCCTTTTCATCTTTTACAAGAGTGAAGGATACGGGATTTTCTTCCTTTTTGCCGTCAAGATAGGAATCCATTGTTACAACAACGCTTGTATCCTTTCTTGACTTGACCTTCATTGAACTGTAATCGTATGTTCTGTTGGGAAGGTCGTTTTCATGAAGGTCGATACGAACAGTAAGTGTGCCGGAATCGTCCTCCATATATCTTGCATATACAGCAAGGCTTCCGTCCTCTGAGGAATATCCTTCAAATGCCATGGAGAAAAGATACTCGCAATAGCTTTCGGAATAAACCTTTGCTGTAGCCTTTTTAATTTCATCAATTGAAGAGTAGGCTGACTCATCAGTTACAGGGAGAAACTGCACGTTACCAAGGTCAAAACCGTTTTCCTCGGCAAATTTCTGTGCCTCATCGCTGTCCTTTTCGCTTACGGGGAGTCCTTTACCGAAATAAATATCATTTAAATCAAAGGATCTCTCGATAAGAGACTCAGCCTTCTCCTTGATCTCCTCGTCTGTATAGTCAACTCCGCAGGACACGCCCATGGCAGCCGCAATTATAATTGCAACTGCCAGAGCTGTTATTCTTATAAGCTTTTTCATATTATTCCTCATCGGTATCCTCGATTGCTTCGGAATTGATAGCCTCCTCGTCCATATCAATTATCTCAATATGGGATGCTCTTGACTGAGCATCTGATTCGCTCTGCGCCTGGGCTACCTCTGCCTCAACCTTGGCAACGTCCTCATCGCTTACGCTGTCGGTCACTGCAAGGGAAACGATCTTTGCTGAATCATCGGCAAACTTCATTACAGTTACGCCCTTGGACTTTGTTGAATCGACTACTCTGATCTCGCTTGCCTCAAGACGCTTGATGATACCTGTATCGGTGATCATAACAACGTCCTCCTCGCTGGAAACTACGGCAACACCTGCAACAGGCGCTCCCGCCTTTTCAACGTCATGGCAATATACGCCCGTGTTGGGACGCTTCATTCTTGAGAAGTTCTTGAAGGGACAGCGCTTACCCTTACCGTTTTCAGTTACGGTGAGAAGCATATATTTCTCCTGCCACTCCTCGCTGTTATCGATAAGTGTTGCTCCAACGACAAAGTCATCCTCAAACTTGAACTTGATAGCAGTTACGCCGCGGCTTGTACGTCCCACGATACGGACGTCTTCCTCGCTGTAGCGGCTTCCGCGTCCGAGGTGAGTTGCGATGAACACATCCTTTGAGCCCTTGGAAACATCTGCAAATATAAGCTCGTCGCCCTCGTCAAGATTAATGGCGATCTTACCGCCCTTGCGCTGATTCTCGTACTCAGAAAGGGCTGTCTTTTTGATAACACCGTTTCTCGTTACCATGATGAGATAAGAATCAGCATCAAATCCGTCAACGGCAACGATGGCAGTTATCTTTTCTCCCTCATCGATATCAACGATATTTACGATATTGGAGCCCTTGGCATTACTGGATGCCTCAGGGATACGGTAAGCCTTCTTTGCAAAGATCTTACCCTTATTTGTAAAGAGAAGGAGAGTGGAATGGCTGTCAACTACGATAAGCTTTTCAGTTACGTCCTCTTCCTTCATCTTAAGGCCTGTTCTGCCTCTTGCATCCTTGCCCTGAGTCTTATATGTATCAACATGCTGACGCTTGATATATCCTGTCTTTGTCATGGTGATAACGCAGGTATGACGCTCGATAAGGTCCTCAAGATCGATCTCGTCGTGTGCTTCAACGATCTCTGTCTTTCTGTCATCAGCAAACTTACGGCGGATCTCAAGAAGCTCATCCTTGATGATCTGCTTTATCTTCTCCTCATCTGCAAGGATGGCACGGAGATTTCCAACAAGCTCATGAAGCTCTGCCAGCTTTTCCTCGATCTTCTGTCTTTCAAGACCGGAAAGACGGCCGAGAGGCATTGCAACGATAGCCTGAGCCTGCTCCTCGGAAAGACCTGCGTTTGCACTTGCGGCAAATGCTACAAGTCCGTCTCTTGTTTCAAGATCCACATTCTGTGTGCCGTCGCCCTTGAATCTCTCCATCAAGTTGATCTTTGCTGTAGGAGTATCGGGAGACTTTCTGATGATGGAAATAACCTCATCGATATTATCAAGAGCTATCTTATAACCCTCAAAGAGGTGAGCTTCCTTAAGAGCTTTTCTGAGCTCGAACTGACAGCGTCTTGTAATAACGTCCTGCTGATGCTCAACATATGCCTCCAGAACCTGCTTGAGGCTGAGGATCTTAGGCTCGCCGCCCTTGAGAGCAAGCATATTGATAGCGCATGTATCCTGAAGCTGAGAATATTTATAAAGCTGATTGAGAATGATCTCGCAGTTTGCATCGCGGCGGCACTCAATAACGATTCTCATACCGTGACGGCCGGATTCGTCGCGAATACCTGTGATACCCTCAACTCGCTTATCCTTTACAAGATTTGCAATAGCCTCAACAAGAAGGGACTTATTTACCTGATAGGGTATCTCTGTTACGATGATACGGTGCTTGTCCTCTTCTATATTGGCCTTAGCTCTGACCATTACGCGGCCCTTACCCGTAGCATAAGCCTGGCGGATACCGGAAAGACCGTATACCGTTGCGGCTGTAGGGAAGTCGGGACCCTTGATAAATTTCATAAGGTCGTCCACCGTGCAATCGGGATTCTCGATAAGATGGACTGTACCGTCGATAACCTCGCCCATGTTATGGGGAGGAATGTTTGTTGCCATACCTACGGCAATACCCACAGATCCGTTTACGAGAAGGTTCGGGAAACGGGAAGGAAGAACGGTAGGCTCTTTTCTTCTGTTATCGAAGTTTGGCATAAACTCAACAACGTCCTTATCAAGGTCGCGAAGAAGCTCGTCGGAGAGCTTTGAGAGTCTTGCCTCTGTATAACGGTAAGCAGCTGCGCCGTCGCCGTCGATAGAACCGAAGTTACCGTGACCCTGAATGAGTGGATATCTGAGAGAGAAATCCTGAGCCATTCGAACCATTGTGCCGTATACTGCCGCGTCACCGTGAGGGTGATAACGACCAAGTACGTCACCGACGGTAGTCGCTGACTTACGGAAGGGCTTATCATATGTAAGATTATCCTCGTACATTGCGTACAGGATGCGTCGCTGACCGGGCTTCATTCCGTCACGGACATCGGGAAGAGCACGGCTGACAATGACCGACATGGAGTACTCAAGGAATGATCTGCGTACCTCCCTGTCAAGTGAAACAGGTACTATCTTCTGTTCGGGAAATTCAATGTTGTAATTTTCTTCTGCCATTTTTTTACCCCACTATTTCTCTACTTTCTTTGAAAAGAAAGTAGCAAAGAAACTTTATACTGGTGTACTTTTATGCTTAATTTTTTGTTTTATTTGCAAAATACAATATTACTTTAAATATATCGTATGGGAGCAGAAAACAGCCCCCCTACGAATTTACTTTTAATTATTTTTACCTATCCCCTGTTTGAGGTTTTTTGGAGTGCAGAACCTTTTTTGCAAAAAAGGTTTTGCATTCGATCTCTCTCCCTCACTCAGAAAGATACTTCGCGCTGTCGCCGCTTGCGAGGATAAGAGACATTTCGCAGTCTTTGTCCTCAACTATGTGATGAAGGACAAATGATGCAAGGAAGCTGTCTCCCGCGCCCTTAAAGGTTTTTATATCTGTCTTTCTTGCTTCGCAGATAAAGCATCCCTCAGGGCCTGCGTAAACACTGCCGTCCTCACCCAAGGTAAGAAGAACGGAAGAATGATTTGTAAGATGGAAACGAAGAGCTTCTCTTGCGGCATTTGCGCGAAGAGTTTCCCCGCTGCCTTCCAGAGGCTTTCCGTCTATTTGTTCAAACTCCTCACGGTTAGGCTTAATGAGGTCGGGAATTGCTTCCATACCCTCCTTAAGGGCCTCTCCGTCGCAGTCGAGGATAACGTAAGCGCCTGCGTTTCTCGCAATGGTGCAAAGCTTTCTGTAAATATTCTTCGGCACTCCCTGAGGAACGGATCCTGAGATTATCACTACGGCACCGCCCTGGCAATTAAGCTCAGATTTATAAAGGCCGATAAATTCCTTTATCTTATCTTCACTCACCTTAAGTCCCGGCTCGTTTATCTGAGTCTGAACGCCGTTTGAGTCGATAATGGAAGTATTTCTTCTGAGATTTCCCGGGCAATAAACTCCCGAAACCTCAAGACCCATACTTCTAAGCTTTTCGTCAGCGCCGTCGGAACCGAAAATACCCATGCAAACGCTGCAGCGTCCAAGCTTGAGCAGCGCCTTGGAAACATTTATACCCTTGCCGCTGTAAGAAACAGAAGGCTCGGGAACGCGGTTGAGCTCACCTGCACGAAAAGGCGCTGTCAGCTTATAATCCGCATCTATACAAGGATTAAGTGTTACAGTAATTATTTTCATCAGACATCAAGATTTTCAACAAAGCGGGCATTCTGCTCAATAAATTCACGTCTGGGCTCTACCTTATCACCCATAAGGAGGGAGAACGCCTCATCACATGCAATTGCATCTTCCATCTCAACGCGAAGGAGAGTTCTTGTTTCGGGGTCCATAGTAGTTTCCCAAAGCTGAGATGCATCCATCTCACCAAGACCTTTGTATCGCTCAGCCTCTGCATGACCGCCCATTCTTTCTATGATCTCATCTCTCTGTGCATCGGAGAAGGCATATTCCTGCTGCTTGCCCTTATAAACCTTATAAAGAGGAGGCTGAGCAAGGAATACGTGTCCGTCTTCAATAAGCTGACGCATGTGACGGAAGAAGAAAGTGAGAAGAAGCACTCTGATATGTGATCCGTCTACGTCCGCATCGGCCATAATAATGATCTTTCCGTAACGAAGCTTGTTTATATCAAAATCGTCACCGATACCGCATCCGAGAGCCTGAATAATAGGAATGATAGAGGGATTTGCATAAACCTTATCAAGTCTTGATTTTTCTACGTTAAGAACCTTACCGCGAAGAGGAAGGATAGCCTGGAAATGGCTGTCTCGTCCGCTCTTTGCGCTTCCTCCCGCAGAGTCTCCCTCTACGAGATAAAGCTCTGTGAGATGAGCTCTTCTGTCCTGACAGTCTGCAAGCTTACCGGGAAGAGTTGATCCCTCGAGAACGTTCTTTCTTCTTGTCAGGTCTCTTGCCTTTCTTGCGGCCTCTCTTGCGCGGCGTGCTGTGAGGGCTTTTTCTATAATAAGCTTACCGACAGAGGGGTTTTCCTCAAAATACTCTTCAAGCTTCTGATAAACGATCTTATCAACGATGGTTTTTATCTCGGAGTTACCAAGTTTCGCCTTTGTCTGGCTTTCGAACTGAGCATCGGGAAGCTTTACGGAAACAACGGCGCAGATACCTTCTCTTGCGTCCTCGCCGGAAAGCTTGTCTTCACTGACCTTTATTGCGCCGATCTTCTTACCGTAGTCATTGATGGCACGGGTAAGAGCAGTCTTGAAGCCCACCTCATGAGTACCGCCGTCGATGGTAGACATATTATTTGCAAAGGTAACAATAAGCTCATTAAAGCTGTCATTATACTGAAGAGCTACCTCAGCGGAAATATCTTCCTTCTGAGCCTTCATATAAATGACGTCGGGATGAAGCTTTTCGCCCTTGTTCTTGCCGATATATTCAACAAAGGATCTGATACCGCCCTCATACATAAAGTCATCGCTTCTGGGGTTGCCCTCGCTGTCTTCATGACCGGGACGAAGGTCCTTCAGTTTTATGCGGATTCCGGCGTTGAGGAATGCCTGCTCGCGGAGTCTCTTCTGAAGGGTATCATAATCAAACTTTGTATCTTCGAAAATGGTGGGGTCGGGCTTAAAGCGAACGTAAAGACCCTTGTTATCTCCCGCTTCGCCGACACACTTGAACTGGCCTACGGTCTTACCCTTTTCAAAGCGCATCTGATAACGCTTACCGTCGTGGCAGTTATCTACCTCCATCCACTCGGAAAGAGCATTTACAACTGACGCACCAACGCCGTGAAGACCGCCGGAGATCTTATATCCCTCGCCGCCGAATTTACCGCCTGCGTGAAGGACGGTGAATACGACCTCAAGAGTGGGGATACCCATCTTTGCATGGATACCGCTGGGTACGCCTCGTCCGTTATCCTGTACGGCAACAGTACCATCCTCAAGAATAGTAACTTCTATTTCATCACAATGTCCCGCCATTGCCTCGTCGATGGAGTTGTCTACTATCTCGTATACGAGATGGTGGAGTCCTCCCAGAGAGGTAGTACCGATGTACATACCGGGACGCTTTCTTACAGCCTCAAGACCTTCAAGTACCTGTATCTGATTTTCGTCGTATGCAGGGGTCTGAGCCTCTGTTTTAATGTTTTCTTCCATTTTTATCTCCGTTTCTGTTATCTGCTTTTCTTAAAAGAAAAGCAGTAAAAGAACTTTACACATGGTTTATATATTGACAATGTAACTGCCTGAAAAAAGGATAAACGAATTTGACAGTCAATACTTTAAAAGTTTTCCTTTTTAATTTTGAAGGCGCAAAACTTTTTAAAAAGCCGCAGCGAAAATTTATGTCAGCGGAAGTTCCGCGCGTCCCTCGAGAGTCTTTGAGGAAAGATGAGTAAATATTACTTTATTTTCCTTTTTATTTCCTGTCAGAACAAAGGATTTAGGCAGGTCATAACCTGCAAGCTCGCTTTTGCCTTCCTTTTCCTTTTTTCTGAGGAACTTTTTTGTTGTCTCGGGGGTGTTTTGCGAATCTATATCAAAAATACCGATAATATCTTTTTTTCTGATTACCGTATTTGAACCTACATGTAAAAACATAATTCTCCGATTTTTTCGCCGCAGGCTTCGCCTGCGGATATGGTTTTCGTATTCCCTGCCCACTCCGTAACGGAGTGGGGGGATAAATACTTTGATTTTTTGCTTTCTTTTCTAAAATCCATTATGGATTTTACAGGAAAAACCTTGTATTTTCTCCCCCGAAGGGGGAAAATTTTTTGAAAATCCGGTTTATCTGCCGTTCATCCTGATAGGCATTACGAAAAGCTTATACTTAACGGGGTTCTTTTCCTCTGTCTCGGCGCTGTCTCCGTTTTCAATGCAGATACCCATAAGAGAACCGTTCATATTGAATTTGACGGTCTGACAGCCCTCAGAAGCCTTAAGAGCATCAAGAAGATAGCGGCACTTGAATCCGATTATAAGATTTTCGCCAGTCATTGCGATGGGAAGCTCCTCATAAACAGATCCGCCTGTGGAAGCAGAGGAGATCTTAAGGATCTTTTCATCAAAATCAAGCTTAATATATGTCTTTGAAGTGCTTCCGCCGAGCTTATCCTCAGTTACGATGGATGCGCGCTCAACTGCGCCGAGCATCATATCCTTGTTGATATATGCGGTCTTTTCAAATTCCTCGGGGATGATGCGCTTATAATTAAGATATTCGCCGTCGATAAGACGTGAAAAATATGTATACTCGCCAACTCTGAAGATACAGTGCTTTCTTGCAAGAGAGATCGTGATATCGTCCTCTGTATCGTGGATGATCTTCATAAGCTCAAAGAGGATCTTTCCGGGAACGATAAAGGATGCCTCGGGAGCTTCGCTGCCGATCTCAAACTCTGCAAAGCCGAGTCTGTTACCGTCGCAGCCTACGCACTTGAGCATTCCGCCCTCGATGCTGAAATAAACACCGTTGAAGATAGCCTTCTGAGCATTCTGATCAATAGCAAAAGCTGTTTTCAAAACAAGGCTTCTGAAAATATGCTGAGGAACAGTATAATTTTTATCACCGGAAAGAAGGGGAAGGCTGGGATAGCTTTCGCCGGGGATGGAGCCGATCTCAAAGAAACCGCCGCCGCCTGTGATCTTTGCGCGGTTCTTATCATCGATATCGATCGTGATATCTCCGGAGGGCATACTTCTGACGATCTGGAGGATATTCTGGCTATTGATAATGAAGCTTCCCTCAGAAATAGATTTTGTTTCTACGCAGGTGCGCATACCTTTTTCCATATCATAAGCTGTGAGGCGGCATGTTCCCTGACCTTCTCCGGGGCACTCGAAAAGAATACCCTCTACGGAAGCTATTGTTTTTTTACCGGGGGCAATTGCAGCCGCAGGGCCGAGAGCTGCGAGAAGCTTATCTCTATCAAATACTACTTTCATAATATGTAAATTCCTTTTTTGTAAATTTTGCAGCCTACGTGACTACGTTCGTTTTATTAAAACAAAATAAATTAATTAAATAGATAAAATAATAATAAATAAAAATAGCAGTTGCAGTAGGGGCTGTTGAAACTGTTGAAATGTCCGCGAAGGCTTTAAAATACTGGCTTTTTTGAAAAAAGTTTTCATTTTTTATCCTTTGGAACCACTTTCAAAGCCTTTGAAAAGTAAAGGATAAATTAATTGAGTTTTAAAAAACTCCGTAAATTTTGAGTTTTCTGAAAAATCAGTTATTTTTCAACAGGCTTTTATGCTGTTGAAAAGTGGATTTTTGCTGTTTTGTTTGAGTTTTCAACAGGCTGTTGAAAACTCTTTTTAAAACTCTTTTCCCTTTATTTTACAGGATAAGTTCCAGTTTTCTCTATTTATTTCAACATACTTTTCAACCGGAATTTCAAGCCTGTTGAAATGTGGAAAACGGCTGTTGAAAATCAGCTTTTAACCTCTGCCATTATCTCAAGTATCTCGTTATTCAGCTTATCGTTTGTCTGTATTTCAGCTTCTATAGCCTTGATATTGGAGTGTACCGTGGAGTGATCACGGTCCATCATCTGTCCGATCTTTTCGAGGGACTGATCAAGAACCTTTTTGATTATGAACATGGCAACGTTTCTTGCTGTTTTTACCTGCTTTGTTCTGCTCTTTCCGAGAATAGCTTCGACCGAAACGTCATATTTTCTTGCTGTTACCTCAAGAATGGTGTTGACCGTTTCTGCTACGGGCTTATTTTCGCGGAAATAATCGGGAATTGAGGATTTAACCATGTCCAGTGTTACGGGTTTACCGTGGATGAGAGATACTGCTCCGATTTTCTTAAGTGCGCCCTCTATCTCACGGATATTTGAGTTAAGGCGCTCAGCGAGGAAGATTATAACGTCATTGGGAATATCGATATTACCCTTTTCCGCTTTTCTCTTAAGGATTGCAAGTCTGAGCTCATATTCCGGAGGCTGTACATCAACTATGATACCCTGGGAAAATCTTGTGCGGATTCTGTCCTCAAGGGTGTACATTTCCTTCGGAGGGCGGTCTGATGTGAGCACTATCTGCTTTTTTGCACAGTAGAGAGCATCGAAGGTATGGAAGAACTCCTCCTGAGTAGATACCTTACCGGATATGAACTGTATATCGTCGATAAGGAGCATATCTGCTTTTCTGTATTTTTCTCTGAACTTTTTCATATTCTTTCTTGCGATACAGTCGAGCATATCGTTAAGAAAGTCTTCGCTTTTAACGCTGATAATAATTTTATCGGGATTTTGCTTATGCACCTCGTTTGCTATGGCATACATGAGGTGTGTCTTTCCGAGACCGCTGGGTCCGTAAATAAACAGGGGGTTATAATCGTATTCTCCGTTAGGATCATTTGCAACTGCGATAGAGCAGGCATATGCATGCTGATTTGATGTTCCTACAACGAAGTTTTCGAAGGTATATTCGGGATTGAGCCCTATAGATACGGGAAGCTGGTTTTCGACTTCCTCCTGCTCTTTATCGGGAGCGAAAATGCCTTTGGTGGGAGCTGATTTCTGAGTCGGGAGAGTGCTGTCTCTGAAGCCCGCATCACAAATTACCTCAACCTTTGGCTCATAGTCCAGTGCCTCGCATACGCTTTTTGTTACAAGATCAAGATATTTATTAACAATGGTTCTTCTTTTAAAATTATCCGGCGTTGCAAGAACTACCTTTTCGTCACTTACGGAAATAAGATGAAACTCGCTGAACCAGAGATCAAATGCTGTTTCAGACATAGTTGACTTTTCTTTCATTACCGCATATATTGACTCATAAAACATATCAAGTTCTTTTTGAGTTAATCCGTTCATTTTTACCGTCCTTTAAAGCCTTCTATCGAATATGTTATTCGCCTTTCGGGCAATTTATGACGAATAACAGTTTGTTTCATATTAATATAATAATCCACTCAAAATTATATCACAAATCTATAGTATTTACAAGTATTTGTGACTCATTTTTCCACAATAAATGTTGATATTTTTTGACTGTTTTCTGTGTTTTTTACCGTTATTTTTATGCGAATAAAATAACCTTGTTTTATTCTGTCAATAAGCGATTATTTCTTATATTAGAGCATAAAAAAAGCTCTTTTGCGAACCTTTATTTCGCAAAAGAGCCTTCTTTTGATTATTTAATTATGATCTCTTCAAGGGATCTTTTCGGTACGTAATGTATTCCGTTTTCACGGTAATATTTTATATCTCCCGAAGACTCACAAATTTTCGGTTCTTCCATAGGTTTACCTATCGCAAGAACAAGTGTGATCTCAAGGTTTTCTGAAATATTCAGGTCATTTTTAATTGCCTTTTCGTCAAATGATCCTATCATGCATCCTCCATAGCCCATTTCGCAGGCTGAAAGCAGGATAGTATGAGATACGATTCCAGTATCCTTATAAAAGGGAACGGGGTTTTTTGCTATTTCCTTATCATTGCATACTATGATATATGCTGTGGGTTCGCAGCCTTTGGGAGGTATTTTCTCGTCCTTAAGATATCCCGCCCATTTTGTTGACGAAAATACCCTTTCGCATTCCTCTTCTGTGTTTACTATGCGGAATTTCAATGCCTGAAGGTTTGCGCTTGAGGGACAAAAACGGGTATTTTCTACCATATGGAGAAGCTTTTCTTCTTCTATTTTCTCGCTTTTATCAAAGCTTCTTATACTTCTGTTTTTTAAAAGTAATTCACGTAACATTGTTATAATTACCTCAAAGTACGAATAATTTTACAGGTTTTACAGCGCTGCCGTTTTCATATTCTTCAATTTGCCCGAGAGCTATGAATACGTCGTTGTGTTTAATTCTTATATACTGTCCGATTTCATAACAAGTATTTAACTTCTTTTGATAAAGCTCAGTTCCTCCGCGAATGAGCTTTGCGTAGAAATCATTTACATTTATTGCAGGACAATGGGCAAAAAGCTCTTCCGTCGGCATAACAAGCTCTGCTCTTTTTTCAATTTCCATGGTTTCAAGCTCTTCAATTGTGATGGCATTTTCAATTGTAAAGCTTCCGGATTTAGTTCTTTGAAGTGCGCTCATAACAGCGCCGCAACCGAGTTTTTCTCCGATATCTTTGCAAAGTGTACGTATATAAGTGCCTTTTGAGCATGAAACTGTCATTTTATAAACGTTTTCGGCTATTTTTTCGGCTTTAATATCGTTTATTCTGACATTTCTTGACTTTCTTTCCACAGTTATGCCTTCTCTTGCAAGATCGTAAAGCTTTCTTCCATCGACCTTTATGGCACTGTACATGGGTGGGATCTGTTCTATATTTCCGATAAACGACATTATTGCGGCAAAAACTTCTTCATCGCAGGGGATATTATCGCTTTTTGAGAGAACTTCTCCTGTAATATCATCTGTATCTGTAGTGAGACCAAGGGTCATTTCACATATGTATTCCTTATCTTCTGCAACAAGGAAATCTGAGGCCTTTACAGCTCTTCCTACAAGTATAGGTAAAACACCTGTTGCCATGGGGTCAAGAGTTCCTGTATGGCCGATTCTCGGTGTATCAAAGAGTCTTCTCAGTATCTGAACTATTCTGTGGCTTGTGACACCTTCATGCTTGTTAATTATAATAACACCGGTGGCAATATCTATTTTATCTTTTCTGCCCATTATTTTTCTCCTTCAAGAGCCTTTATAAACTCTTTCAGCACTGTTTCCGTAGCTATAGCAGCAGTTCTAGCGTTTATACTGCCGCCTGCAGCTTTATCGTGGCCACCGCCTCCGAATTTCTGCATAATTTTAGCAACACTTACATCAGAGCTTGATCTTGATGAAATTTTGAAAATTTTATTGCTGTCAAGATCTGTTTCACTTGTTTCCTTGAGAACAAATGCAAGCTCAACACCTTCTACAGATCTGGGAATATCTATAGCTGTGCTGAAATCCTCGCTGTCGAGACCGTATGCCTTCATTTTCTTCTTTTCAAGAGTGATATAAGCAATTTTTCCGTCTTCTGTGAGATTTAATGCATCAATGCACAGTTTCTGTGCTTTAAGTGATGTGAGTGATCTTGAATTATGCAAAAGTCTTGCAATTGTTGCTGTATCCATACCGTCGCTGTCATTATTGATATATGATATCAGTTCTGCTGCGATAATATGTGTTTCTTTTGTAGTATTGGAATATTGAAATGATCCTGTATCTGCAGAGATCGCACTGTATATTTTTCTGCAGATATCTGCATCTGACTCGATTTTTCCTCTGTTTATAAGCTCTTTGTATATATGATATACCATTTCGCCTGCGGCACTTGCATTTTTGTTTCTGTATTCGTTTGAATACTGTGTAAAGCTGCCGTGATGGTCTATTGCAAATTCGATATTATTTGCAAGATGTTCAAGATCTCCCATTTGACCGGGAGATGCTGTGTCTACGGTTACAATAATATCGAATTCATCTGTATTTTCGATCTTAATTGATTCCTGATCGCTTATAAATCTGAGGTAACCCGGAATTTCATGTGTACAACCGCATATAGCTATGCCCGAAAGCTTTTCATATATTCTTTTCAGAGCAAAAGCACTACCCACAGCGTCCCCGTCGGGGTTTCTGTGGGTAATTATCAGCATCTTATATTTGTTTTCTGCAAATTCGATAAGTTTGTTTGCTATATCTTCTGCGGAATATGATATAAAACCTGTATCACTCATCACATTCCTCATCTTCGTCTGTGAACTCGAGACTGTTGATCATTGCGGAAATCTCAACACCGCGTTTCATTGATTCATCAGGTATAAATGTCAGCTCAGGTGTTACTCTGAGATTGAGAGTTTTTGCAAGCTGGCTTCTTATGAATCCCTGAGCGCTTCTGAGACCCTTTGCAAGTTCTTTTTCAGCTTCGCGGTCTCCATCTATGCCAAGGACTGAATAATATATTTTTGCATATTTGAAATCAGGTGTTACATCTGCTCCTGTAATGCTTATGAATGCACCTGATACTCTGGGATCCTTTACGTTTCTTAAAATGCTGACAAGCTCAAGGGCTACAGCATCGTTTACTCTGTCTCTTCTGTATTTTGCCATTGTTTTCTCCGTTCTTTATTTAACGAATGTTTCACGTGAAACATTCTTTGGTCGTATGTTTATATTGTTTCACGTGAAACATTTTATTTTCATTCGGGTTTCATGGAAAGATAGATAACAAGCACAGATATATCTGCGGGGTTAACTCCGGATATACGTGCAGCCTGCCCAAGAGATTTCGGTCTTATTGTCTGAAGCTTCTGTGCGGCTTCAAGTCGCAGACCCTTGATCTGTGTATAATCAATATCATCGGGCAAAAGTCTTGATTCTATCTTCTTTTGTTTTTCTGCTTCATTAAGCTGACGTTTAATATAACCTTCATACTTGATCTCTGTTTCAACGGTTTCGATTATATCATCTGAAAGCTCGGGTCTGAATATATCAATGGGAGCAAGATCATTATAGGTGATTCCCGGTCTTCTGAGGAGATCTGAAAGCTTGCATCCCGAGGAAAGCTCAGCCTGACCGAGAGCCCTGAGGATCTCGTTTGCCGATGTGGGTGAAACATTGGTAGTATTGAGACGCTCTGTTTCTTCCTTTTCAAGGCGCATCTTTTCTGTAAAGGCACTGTAGCGCTCATCGTCAATAAGTCCGGCTCTGCGTCCGAATTCTGTCAGTCTTGCGTCTGCATTGTCCTGACGGAGGAGAAGTCTGTACTCAGAGCGGCTCGTCATAATTCTGTAAGGCTCATTTGTGCCTTTAGTAACAAGATCGTCAATAAGAGTGCCGATATAAGAGGAGTATCTGGGAAGGATAACAGGATCGAGTCCCCTTAATTTGCAGGATGCGTTCATACCTGCAACAAGGCCTTGAGCCGCAGCTTCTTCGTATCCGGAGGAGCCATTGAACTGACCGGCACCGTACAAGCCGTCAATGGACTTAAACTCAAGGGTGGGATAAAGCTGTGTGGGATCAATGCAGTCATATTCGATAGCATAAGCATATCTCATAATCTCAGCATTTTCAAATCCTTTAAGGCTTCTGAGCATCTCATACTGCACATCAGCGGGCAGTGATGATGAAAAGCCCTGAAGATAAATTTCCTCTGTATCTATGCCCATAGGCTCTGCAAAGAGCTGATGGCGCTCTTTTTCGGGGAATCTTACGACTTTATCTTCAATTGAAGGACAATATCGAGGTCCTGTGCCGTGTATCTGTCCCGAATAAAGGGGAGAGCGGTGAAGATTATCTCGTATTATCTTGTGGGTCTTTTCATTAGTGTATGTAATATAACAAGGAAACTGCTCGATTCCTTTAAGGTAAGATTTGTCAGTTCTGGAAGAAAATGGGGTAATTACAGATTCTCCGTCCTGTCTTTCGAGAATATCGTAGTTGATGGAATCACGTCTGATACGGGGAGGAGTACCTGTTTTAAAGCGCATAATAGAAATACCGTGCTTTTCAAGGCAAGATGTAAGTCCTTCTGCAGGTAAAAGTCCGTCGGGACCTGAGCGTCGACATACGTCACCAACGTGGGTAAGTCCTCCCAGATAAGTTCCGGTAGACAATATAACAGCATTTGCATAGTAATTACCTCCGGGAGAAGCAACTACACCGCATACATTTTTTATACTATCTGTTTCTTCGATGAGAATTTCAGTGATCTCAGCCTGGATGAGAAACAGATTCTTCTCATTTTCGAGAAGCTTTTTCATGTTTTTCGAATAGAGCTGTCTGTCCGCCTGGACTCTCTTTGAGCGCACAGCCGCGCCCTTTCCCGTATTAAGAGTACGGGACTGAATTGTAACCATGTCTGCCTGATAACCCATTTCTCCGCCGAGGGCATCTATTTCAAAGACAAGATGGCCCTTGCCCGTACCGCCTACAGAGGGGTTACAGGGCATATTGGCAACAGAATCAAGGCTAATTGTAAAGAGGGCAGTCTTAAGGCCGGTTCTTGCGGTTGCAAGAGCTGCTTCAATTCCCGCATGTCCCGCGCCTACAACGATAACATCATAATTATACTGTGACATATCTTTCCTTTTATTTTGTCAACTTCTGATAAACTGTCCAGCCGCCGGTCTCACTGTATGCGACCATGGTGCCGCCGGAAATATTTGAAATATACTTATAAGTAAAGGGTATGACAGCTTTTCCCTCTGTATCGATAACGCCGTAGTTACCCTCAGTATTTTTGCAAACGGCAACGCCCTCGAGAAAAGGACCGGCATCAAGAAGCTCAGGATCTCTTATCCAGTTTCCAAGGTAGTTCATATATCCGTATTCTCCGTCTTTTTCGAGAAGAAGGATTCCGTCAGAATAGGAAATAAGCTTATATCCTGTGGGGAGATTGAATCTCTGACCGTTAGGTCTGATGAGAATATCCTCGTCAGTAACTATTTTTACAGTATCGAACTCTGCAAAATAGTAGCAGTCCCAGGACTGAACACGCATTCGCATAAGGCCGTGATCGAAATAGTAGCTTCCGATAGAATCGATACCTGAAAGGAGAGGCTTTGAAAACTTTTCATGTGCTGTCCATGAAAGATCAGAGAAAAAGTTTTTTCTTGATTCAAACATGATCTTTCCGTTTTCATCAATAACTCTCAGCTCGTTTGTCATAGCATCATAGGTCTCGACCTTTTTGATGCCGTCATTTTCCTTATCGTGGTCATATGTCCACTCTATGTCCATAAAAACGGTTGCATATTTCTCGGAGTAGTTATAAGCCATTGTATAAGGGAAAAGATCTTTTTTTGTTTTGGGCTCCTCGTTCTTTGCAGGTTCTTTATCTGTTATAAGAACACCGTCGCGGTCAAACTTAAAATCCGCAAGCTTAAGCTTATCCTTGGAATAAGTCCAGCTCATAACGTCAAGAACAGAGGTCTCACCTTTAAGAGTTGTAAAAAACTTGGTTGTATTTATATAGTAACGCTTGAGACGGGAATCTGATGTGCCGTAATAAGAGGGATAATCAAAATAAAGTCCTCTGTTGTCTGTAGCGTCATTATAGTCGGATTTCTGGAAGTACTGACCGTTAGGAGCGAGATAGTAGTATACCTTATCTTTGATCTTAAGCTCTGCTGTCTTTTTCCATTCGCGGTCTCCGTTCTCTTTTTCTTCTCCGAGAACGGTAGGATATTTCTCAGTAAATGTGTTGTACTTATAGAAAAGAGGTCTGCCCTCTTTATCTCTTGTATAGGCAGGTATAAACTCCTTATCGTCGTACTTAAGCATAACCTGTCCGTCGGGGCCTATGAGAAAGATCTCCCCGTCGTTATCGTATATGATATAGCCCATATACATCTCGAGGGCGGCTCTTTCGCCGCTTGTGCGAACAGGTTCGACCTTTGTTTCCGTTCCGTCGTCAAAATAAGTAACTTTTTCCTTGTCATAGGACTTCCAGGAATAGGAAAATTCCTTGGGCCAGTCGTATTTCGGAGTAAGCTTTGCAAAAACACAGCTTTCGTCATATATCTTATCTGTGAGACGGTATCCCTTTTCCTTCATTTCGGAAACGGAGAGGAAAGTAGGCATCTGATATGAGGGAGTTTTGTCAGTATTATTATCGGGAGGAGTAGTTTCTGGGGTCTTATCGGTTTCGGGCGAACTGCTGTCCTTGTCCTCCTCCTTTTTATCCTCTTCGGGAGTAGTTTCGGGGGCAGAGTTTTCGTTTTTATCGTTGCTTTCTTTCTTGTTATCGATCATTTCAACGAAAAGGTCTATATTTTCCTTCCAGCCGTCGGGGCGCTCGATAAAAGAAAAATCGATAAAGCCGATATAATAAAGAGAAAAGAGCGCAGCTATAAGAACCGCCCCGATTATCGCGGGCAGCCTCTTCAAAACATGTAGTTTTATAAGCTCAGTAATTTTCAATGGATTCACCTATTTATGGTATTTTGATCCGCGGTTTATCTCTCCTGCGCGATAGACCGCTTCAAAGAGCATAACACGTGCAAGCTGATGGGGGAATGTGAGCTTTGACATGGAAATACGGGCGTTTGCCGCGTTTTTGACCCTGTCGGAAAGGCCGTGGGAGGAGCCGATAATAAAGCATATATCGGAAAATCCCTCGCAGGCTTTAGTGTCAATAAGGGCTGCAAGCTCTGTTGAGGAAAGCTGCTTTCCTTCAATGCAAAGGGCGATGGTGAAGGCTCTCTGGGGGATCTGAGTGAGGATTCGGTCAGCCTCGTCCTCAAGAACTCTTGCAATATCTCCGTCTGTGGGATCCTTTGCAATTTTCGTTTCCTTCAGCTCGCAGTCCTCAACCTTGAAGGATTGGGAAAGTCTTTTCTTGTATTCGTCGCAGGCCTCGCGCCAATGTCTTTCCGCAAGGCTGCCGACGGTGATAAATTTAAGTTTAAGCATGTTATTTTGCGACTTTTTTGAAAAAAAGTCGCCCAAAAAACTTTGAAATGTATATATTTTCTTTTTAAAGGTGCGGAAACTTTTTTGAAAAAAAAGTTTCTGCGTTCCTCCGTACTCCTAAAGCGTTCTGGGGCCGTCGCGCCAGGCGACTTTGAGGGTAATCTTTCCGAGAAGGCCTTCTCTTTCAAGGCACCGGCAGATGGTATCTCTTGCGCAGTCAGGTGTATTGTTGTCCTGACTTAAATGGGCAAGCATGATCTTCTCCATTCCGCATTCGCAAAGGCCCATAACGAGCTGAGCGCAGTCAAGATTGGAAAGATGGCCTCTCTTTGAGCGTATTCTTTCCTTCAAGGCTCTTGGATAAGGTCCGTTTTTGAGCATATCCGGGTCATGGTTTGCTTCAAGAACGGCCTGCCTGCAGCATCTGAGATTGTCAAAGCAAAGCTGAGTGGCATAACCCATATCTGTTGCAACGCCTGCGCAGTCTCCGTCATCGCATTTTGCGATATATCCCACGTGGGCGGCGCTGTCATGAGGCAGAGGAAAGGAGGAGACAGTCAGATCTCCCACTCTAACCGTGTAGGAAAGCTCATTATGGATAACGGCGCACTCAGCGGCGCTTTTCTTGTTTGCAAGGCCGCGGGCGCTGGGTGCCGTAATATGTATGGGAATAGCTCTCTTTCGGCTCATAACGTCAAGGGCTGAGATGTGGTCAGAATGCTCATGGGTGATAAAGATGGCATCTATATCAGAAAGTGTCATTCCAAGCTTTGAAAGAGACTCGCAAACAGCCTTGCAGTTCTTGCCCGCATCTATGAGAACAGCGCATTTTTCCGTTTTTATAAGGGTAGAATTGCCCGATGAGCCGGAAAAAAGGGTGGTAAGCTCTATCATACAATAGTTTCGCCTACGAGATCGTAGTCCATAGCCTCGATGATGCGAACATCAACGAATTCGCCCTCGGAAACGGGGCGGTGGGATGTGAACCAGATCTTGCCGTCAATATCTGCGCTGTCGCGATAGCTGCGGCCAACGTATGCTTCGCTCACAGGGTCAAAGCCCTCGCAAAGCACGTGGAGAACCTTGCCAACAAGCTTTTCGTTGAAGGCCTCGGAGTTATCAAGCTGAGCGCGCATGAGAATATCAAGGCGGTCCTGCTTTGTCTGCTCGTCGATCTGATCCTCGAAGTCGTATGCCGCAGTTCCCTCCTCGCGGGAGTAGGTGAATGCGCCGAAACGCTCGAATTTAACTTCCTTAATGAACTCGCAAAGCTCCTCGAAGTCCTCCTCAGTCTCGCCGGGGAAGCCGACGATAGCTGTGGAGCGGAGAGTTACCTCGGGAATCTCACGGCGAAGACGTGCAATAGCATCCTCAATGCAAGCGCGGTCTCCGTGGCGGTTCATTGCTGTGAGCATACGGTTGGAAATATGCTGAATGGGAAGGTCAAGATACTTGACGATGCGGGGATTATCGCGCATTTCTGCGATAAGCTCGTCTGTTATCTTATCGGGATAGCAGTAGAGAACGCGGATCCAGGGAATATCGGTGTTGTCGGTAATGGCACGGAGAAGCTCGGGGAGAGCGTAGCGGCCGTAGATGTCAAGGCCGTAAACGCTTGTGTCCTGAGCGATAATGCAAAGCTCGCGGATACCCATCCGGGAAAGACCCTTAGCCTCTTCAACGATATCCTCAATAGTTCTGGATCTGAGATTACCGCGGATAGAGGGGATAGCGCAGTATGTACAGCGGTTGTTACAGCCCTCGGATATCTTCAGGTATGCAAAAACCTCGCCTGTTGTGATTATTCTGTCGCCTCCGAGCTTTACCTGTTCCTTATCGTCAAAGCAGGTGTATTTGTTCTTTGACTTGTTGAAAACAGAGTCAACAGCTTCAACGATCTTGTGAATACCGCCAACACCAAGAACTGCATCGATCTCGGGAAGCTCTGCGAGAAGCTCCTCGCGGTAACGCTCTGCGAGGCATCCTGTTACAACGATGCCCTTGAGATTGTTGTGCTTTTTAAGCCAGGCGATATCGAGAATGGAGTCGATGGACTCGCGCTTTGCACTTTCGATAAAAGCGCAGGTATTTATGATAATACAATCAGCTTCGGTCTCTTCGGGGGTAAGCTCATAGCCTGCCTCCATAATATGGTGAAGCATGACCTCGGTATCGCAAAGATTCTTTGCGCATCCGAGGGAAACAAAGCCAACTTTAAAATTCTTTCTGTTCATAAATTGCCTCCTTAGGGGGATACGGTCGCTTTTTAGTGCGAAAATACAGTTTGCAGCAATCCAACTTTATCCATTTCGCACCACGCTTCGCAAAGCGAAGCCAAAGAGATCGAAAAGTTTTTTAAAACTCCGCAAAAAACTTTAAAAAGGAAATTGGTTATTTTTGAAGTTTTACTCGATTTTTTTCAAAAAATCGTGGGTTTTTAGGGCAGCGCCCTGAATCGCGTCCGCAGAGTCGAAATTCCTTTTGCCGGCAGGGATTCCAAAGGCAAAGCCTGGAAGAATCGAAGATTCTTCGCGTAGAAACCGAAGGTTTCTACCATGGTCGGCATCTGCTTGATGCCGAAACTCATAAATCTTAAAATAATCTAAAATTTATCAATAACTCTCCCGAAAAGCCTCTGTTATTTCCGATAGGCTGAATCCTAAGCGGATAAGGGCGGCGATACGTCGGTCCTTTTCCCTTTTATCCTCGGGAGGGGTTGGATATTTTCTTTCGATTATGGTCTGCAAGGCCACAGCATATTCTTCCCTTGGAACAAGATCTGCAGCTCTGATTACTGCTTGTTTTTCATATCCTTTTTCCAGGAGAGAAGCGATTATCCTCTTTTTGCCCCAGTATTTGCGGCGGCAAAAGGCAAGGGCTAAGCGCTCTGCTTGGCTGTCTTCGTCTATATATCCCCGCTCTTCCATAATAAGAGCGGCTTTTGCGGCATATTCCCGATCTGTTTTCTTTTGCAAAAGCTTTGCTATCAGCTGCTTTTTGCTGTAGGAGCCCATGGAAACTATTTTTTCCGCTGCGGCAATAGCTAAAGCCAGAAAGGATTTTTCATAAAGCTCTTCAAATTTTTCATCGGAGATCACCTTGCCGACTGAGAGATGGGCATCGTAAAAATCTGAGATGCGAAGAAACAGGGTGAGCGTTTCCGGGCTTTCAAATCCCTCTTCCATGGGAGCAAGATCTGTATAAACTCCGCCGCCTGCATCGTATATTTTTGTGACTTTATAGGTTCTCATTGCTGTCAACTGCCGAAACGGTGCCGTTTTCTATATGTATAAGTCTTGCGTCCTTGTTGATAGCTCTGAAAATATCAGGCTCGCAGGACGTAACGATAAGCTGTCTGTCGGAAAGACTTTGAAGAACGAACCTTCTTCTGTCCGAATCGAGCTCCGAGAGAACGTCGTCAAGGAGGAAAACAGGGTATTCTCCGCTTATTTTCCGCGCAAGCTCGCCCTCGGAAAGCTTCATTGAGAGGGCAAGGCTTCTTTGCTGACCTTGAGACGCATATATTTTTGCGTCCTTTCCGTTGAGACGCACTGCAATGTCGTCCTTATGGACTCCGTAAAGGGTTGCGCCAACGGCGATCTCGCGGTCAATATTCTGAGTCAGAGCATCGAAAAGCTTTTGAACAGCCTCTGCTTTGAGCTCTTCTCCGTCCCCTTCTCCGAGAGCTGAGGAGCGGTAAGCGAGGGTGGGCTTTTCTTTTCCGTTTGTCATATTATAGAAGAGCTCTTCTGTTGAGATAGAAAGATCTCTCATATATTCAAGGCGCTTATAAAAAACGTCGGCGCCGAAGTCTGCCATCTGCTGGGCATACGTCTCCCAGATAACAGAGTCAAAGGCAGATTTTCCTGTGCCCTGAGCTTTTTTTATAAGGGCGTTTCTCTGAATGAGGGCCCGATTATACCGTGAAAGGCTTTCCAGATAAGCGGGATAGAGCTGAGAAAGGGCAATATCCATAAAATTTCGTCTCAGCTGAGGGCCGCCGCTGACTAAGGTAAGGTGGGCGGGGCAGAAAAGAACGGCACGGAAATTGCCTATCATTTCCTTTGAGCCGGAAAGCTTTGCTCCGTTTCTTGTCAGCACCTTTCGGCCGTCTGCGGGAATGGATGCCCCCAGCAATACGGGATATTTGTCCCCCTCGCGGATAAACTCAAGGGAAAGCTCTGCCGCTTTTTTGGAGAAGCTTATCATTTCCTTTTCTTTTGCGCCGCGAAATGAGCGGCCGCGGGCGAAGAAATAGATCCCCTCAAGTATATTCGATTTTCCCTGTGCGTTTTTCCCCCACAGAACGTTGACTCCGTTGCAAAAATCAACGGACTCGTATTCAATGTTTCGAAATGAGGAAAAGGTTATACTTTTACATTTCAAGAGGTTATTTCTCCGTTAAATAATGATTTTAATACTAAAGGAAACTCGACCGTGTTCCTCAGGGAACAAAATATGTAAGTTCTTACTCGTCAAGATCGAGGTCGAGCATTCTGATGTCGAGATCATCTTCATCAAGCTCGGGCTCTACGGCATCTGCTTCCTTGTTTGCAAGAGCTGCTCTGATCTTTGCTTCGATCTCTGCGGAAAGAGCGCTGTCGCTTTCAACAAGATTTTTTGCATTTTCACGTCCCTGACCGAGGCGCTCGCCGTTATAGGAGAACCAGGAACCGCTCTTTTCGATAATACCGAGATCAACTGCAGTATCCATGATCTCTCCCGATTTTGAGATACCGGAGCCGTAAAGAATATCAAATTCTGCCACCTTGAAGGGAGGAGCAACCTTGTTCTTAACGACCTTACACTTAACGCGGTTACCGTAGGACTCGGTGCCGGACTTGAGAGTTTCGGTCTTTCTCAGGTCAAGACGAACGGAGGCATAGAACTTGAGTGCACGTCCGCCTGTGGTTGTCTCGGGGTTGCCGTATACAACGCCAACCTTCTCGCGGAGCTGGTTGATAAAGATAACGATACAGTTTGTCTTTGCCGCTGCGCCGTTGAGCTTACGGAGCGCCTGAGACATAAGACGAGCCTGAAGACCAACGTGGGAAGCGCCCATATCGCCTTCGATCTCCTGCTGGGGAACGAGAGCCGCAACGGAGTCGATTACGATGATATCGATAGCGCCGCTTCGAACGAGAGCTTCGCAAACTTCAAGTGCCTGCTCACCGGAATCGGGCTGAGAAACGAGAAGATTATCGATGTTAACGCCGAGATTCTTTGCGTAAACGGGGTCGAGAGCGTGCCCAGCGTCAATATAAGCCGCCTCGCCGCCAAGCTTCTGAACCTCTGCAACGCAGTGGAGGGCAACAGTAGTCTTACCTGAGGACTCAGGTCCGTAAATTTCGATGATTCTTCCTCTGGGAACACCGCCAACGCCGAGAGCTATATCAAGGCCGAGAGAGCCTGTGGAAACTGCGGAAACATTCATATTGGGATTTTCGCCCATTTTGATAATAGTACCCTTGCCGAATCTCTTTTCCATCTGGGAGATGGCAGTGTCAAGAGCCTTTTTCTTATCCTCGGGGGAAACTGCAGGTGCTGCAACGGGAGCTGCTTTTTTCTTTGTTGCCATAATTATAGTACCTTTCTTAAATACAGTAAATTCGTAAAAAATAACAGTAGTTTAGCTTATCGGCATACTTACCGATTATATTTTTATACATAATAATTATATATCATATAGACTTTACAGTCAATAAAAAGGTGTGAATTTTCCGTTGGAAAACAAAGGTTTTTTAGATTTTCATATATGAAAATCTATACATTTTAATTCCCCGCCAACATCCGATTTATCATATTTTTAACTTTTATCTCCCAAATAAAAAAACCCGCAAAAAGCGGGTTTTTTATCAGTCTATCATGGTAGCAAAGTCAAGCTCTGCTGTGGACTTGAGGGGGAGGTCGGGTGTGATAGAGGTAACAGTTACGTTAATACCGATGGACTTCATGCCTGCGGCATTGATCGCCTCGATACCTGCCTGGGAATCCTCAACGCCAACGCAATTCTCGGGAGCGATGCCGAGAGCCTCTGCGCAAACTGTGAAGATCTCGGGGTCGGGCTTTGACTTTGAGATCTTTCTTGCATCTGCGATATAGTCGAACTCATCGATAATACCGAGAGATGTGAGAAGAGCGGGAGCATTCTTGGAAACGGATGCAACTGCGAGCTTGAGACCTGCAGCCTTTGCGTCTGCCATGAACTTTGCGATACCGGGGAGGATATCCTCGGGAGTTACCTTTGCGATAAGGTTAACGTAGTTATCGTTCTTCTCGGTGCACATAGCCTCCTTTTCCTCAAGGGTGAATGCATCGAGAGCGTTATTGATCTCAAGAATGATATTGAGAGAATCGAGACGGGAAACACCCTTAAGGCGCTCGTTATCGTCCTCGTCGAACTTATAGCCGAGACGGTCAGCGAGCTCCTTCCAAGCCTCGAAATGGTACTTGGCAGAATCGGTGATAACACCGTCAAGGTCAAAAATTATAGCTTTTGTATTCATAATGATCTTCCTTTTCTATTATTGGGAGATGTAGGGGATTTCGCACTCTGCGGAGTGCGAGAGGGGGTTACACC